>JBHHXE010000001.1:0-66944 GCA_046756865.1 Nitrospiria bacterium
CTGTTACCCTACACCTTAATGCGTCTCAATTTGAAGCGACGGCCCGGCTTTTCAAGTTGGCGATGGGAATGACAATCGGGCGCCGTATCGGGACAGGGGCTGCGAATTCGTACGATAGCCTTCCAGGCGGAAGGTCTATTGCGGCGATGAGAGAGGCGGTTCCTGCTTATGGGAAATGAGACTGTCAGGGGAAATCCGGATAAGTCGGAGGGAGATTACCTGGGGCTGGACAGCAAGGTCCGATGCCACTTTCATAGCCTTCTGGCCTGAATGACAGAGCAGGGAATCGAAATCAAGTACAGCCGTTGTAAAAGAGTAACCCTTGTTCCAGTAATTAGGGATCGCTGATCTGAACCGTGGTCATTAATCTTGACGGATTGGATGTGTTCAGGTTATCAATTTGATCCGCCGCGCCCTCTGCCGCGACCACGCCCCCGTCCACGTCCTCTACCGCGATGGTTTTTCCTGAGTTTTTCAGGAACCTCAGTCTGAACAACCACATCCCATGGACCTCGGAAATGTGTCGCCAATTCCCAATGACCCCCTGAAAACCTGAAATAGGCGTCGTTAAAGTAATAAACGTCTGCCAAATCTGCCACCAAATAGACCCCAAGTACGCTGCTGAATACAAGATCGACACCATGATGGTGATGGTGGCGGTGCCCATGCCTGGGTGCGCGTGGGATTTTGATGCGGCCATCTCGTTTGATCTTGACCATATGGCGTGTCGGGAACAAAACAAGATCATCATGATCGCTTACCACAATGCAGCCCAACATCCCGCTGGATAAAGTCATCAGGATAACGACAGTTGCAACACTCCTTCTCAAAGGAACCTCCTTTTCAAGCGTACTTATGATTAAATCCACTTTTCATTATACCGGTATTTTTTTGTTTTTGGGTTAGTATAACCTGGTATAAAATCAAGATCATGGGAATATTATGCTTGCTGATGTCTTATACTGAGTCTGAAATTTGACCTGTGATACAGAACCCTTTTTTATAGCATGACTCATAGATATTAGCCCCCGGTTGTATTGCTTACCAGGCAGTCTCTATGATATAAAACTAATTTTTTTAGAGGGATGGCGGTGATGCGGAAGTGTGATCTCCTGTGCCTGGGTCCGATTAGCAAGCGTGAAATTACGCAACTGATCAAGCGTGCAGGGGTTTATAAGAAAGGTGGACGCATGCGCCCTCTGGCGGGGCGCTCGGTCGGGCTTCTTTTTGAAAAATCCTCCACCCGGACACGGGTTTCTTTCGAGGTGGCTGTCTGGCGACTCGGAGGGCTCCCAATCTTTCTTTCTTTTGACGATATCCAGATCAAGCGGGGGGAGACCATTGCCGATACCGCCCGGGTACTCTCAGGCTACCTCGATGCCCTGGTGATTCGCACTTATGAGCAGGAAAAACTGGAGGAGTGGCGTGATTATGCGACGATTCCGGTGATCAATGGCCTGACCGATCTACATCACCCCTGTCAGGTTCTTGCCGATCTCTTTACCATTAAAGAAAAAAGGGGTCGGTTGAAGGGACTAAAACTGGTCTATGTCGGAGATGGGAATAATATGGCCCATTCCCTGCTGGAGGGAGGGGCGACGGTTGGAATGGAGGTCGTCATTGCCTCCCCCAGGGCTTATAAACCAGACCCGATGCTTGTGCAATCGGCGATGATTATGGCAAAAAAATCTGGAGGAGCTATCTCGGTGTTAAGCGATCCACTTAAGGCGGTCAAAGGTGCTGACGTGGTTTATACTGACGTCTGGGTCTCGATGGGTCAGGAAGGGGAATGCAAAAAGAGGCTCAAAGTTTTGAAGCCTTATCAGGTAAACAAGAAGTTATTGGCAGGGGCGAGGAGTGACGTCATGGTGATGCACTGTCTCCCAGCCCATCGTGGTGAAGAGATTTCTGCGGACGTGATGGAGGATTCCCGATCGGTCATTTTTGAGCAGGCTGCAAACCGGCTTCCGATGCAGCAGGCCATTCTGGAGATGTGTATTGGCAAAAAGTGAAAAGAAGATCAATAAGGTGGTTCTTGCCTATTCAGGGGGGCTCGATACATCTGTTATCATTACCTGGCTGAAAGAACGGTACGGATGTCAGGTTATTGCTTTTTGTGCCGACCTCGGCCAGGGGGAAGATCTTTCGGAAGTCTCTGCGAAAGCGGAGAGAACCGGTGCGAGCAAGGTTGTCATTACCGATCTCAGAGAGGTCTTTGCAAAAGAGTATCTTTTTCCCATGCTCCGGGCCAATGCGGTTTATGAAGGATGTTATCTTCTGGGAACCGCGATCGCCAGGCCGCTGATCGCTAAAAAACAGATGGAAATTGCGAAAAAACATGGAGCTGGGGGTGTCTCCCACGGGGCAACCGGAAAAGGGAACGATCAGGTTCGCTTTGAGTTGAGCTATTTTTCCATTGATCCGACGATTGAAATTATTGCCCCCTGGCGGGACTGGGAATTTGAATCCCGATCCGATCTGATGGCCTACGCAAAACGGTATAAGATTCCCGTTACGGCGACAATAAAGAAACCCTACAGCATCGACAGTAATCTCTTTCATACCAGTTATGAGGGGGGGATTTTGGAAGATCCCTGGACTGAGCCGCCGGCGTCCATGTTTATGATGACCCAGGCTCCGGAGGATGCTCCGGAAAAGCCCGCGATCATTGAAATCGGCTTTAAAGAGGGGGATCCTGTTTCGATTAACGGAAAACAATATTCTCCCGGAAAACTTATAGCGGAATTAAACAAAATCGGTGGAATCCACGGCATCGGGCGTGTCGACCTGGTGGAGAATCGATATGTCGGGATGAAGTCAAGAGGGGTATATGAGACTCCGGGCGGAACCCTACTGCATGCCGCCCATCGCGCCGTGGAGTCTTTGTGTGTTGACCGTGATGTCCTGCATCTCCGGGATAGTCTGATATCGCAATATGCCGAGATGATTTATTACGGATATTGGTTCTCGCCGGAACGTGAAATGCTACAGACTTTAATGGACCGCGCACAGGAAGGGGTGACCGGTGTGGCCCGGTTAAAACTATTTAAAGGAAGTCTTACCGTTATCGGAAGAAAGGCACCTCGCTCCCTCTATCGCAAAGAAATATCAACTTTTGAAAAAGATTCCTGCTTTGTCCAGAAAGAGGCAGAAGGTTTTATCCGATTAAATGCTCTCCGATTAAAGCTACCGGTCTTGAGCCAAACGCAAGTGAAAGGATCCCGTGGCAAAGGGAACAAAAAGAATAGTCAATAAGGGCAAAACTTCCGGGTCAAATAAAAGCGAGTGGAAAAATGCGGCTTGGGAAGGTCGATTCACCGAGGCCGTTGATCCAGATGTTGCGGCCTTTACCTCCTCTTTTCTCTTCGACCGCTGTCTCTACCCGTATGACATTGAAGGGAGCATCGCCCATACCGAAGGGTTGGTCCGTGCCGGTCTCCTGACGCCAGCCGAAAAAAAGTGTTTGGTAAAAGGGCTGAAAGAGATTGAAGCGGAGATGGCAGAGGAGGGTCTCGTCGAACTGGCCCGAAACCGGGCGGTTTTGGATGAAGATATACATATGCATGTCGAACGCCGTCTTGTGGAGAAGGTTGGGGAGGTGGGTGGAAAACTGCACACCGGCCGGAGCCGCAATGACCAGGTTGCCCTGGATCTCAGGCTTTATCTCCGCAGTGAAATCAGGCAGATTGTTGAACAGATTAACACGCTTCAAAGAAACCTTGCTGCTCAGGCGGAAGACCATGTTGATACGATAGTGCCCGGCTATACGCACCTGCAACGCGCACAGCCGGTTTCTCTGGCGCACACCTTGCTGGCTTATTATGAGATGCTGGAGCGCGACCGGACCCGCCTTCTCGACGGACTGAAGCGCATGAATCAAATGCCGCTGGGGGCCGGTGCTCTGGCCGGAAACAGTTTCTCTATTGACCGTTTGCATGTGGCCCGCTTGCTGGGTTTTTCTCAAGTCACGGCAAACAGCCTTGATACGGTATGTGACCGGGATTTTGTCACAGAATTTCTCTCTTCAGCCTCGATCCTCATGATGCATCTCTCCCGCTGGGCAGAAGACTGGATTCTCTGGGCCTCGACAGAGTTTGGCTTTATTGACCTTCCGGATCGATACTGTACTGGAAGCAGTATGATGCCGCAAAAGAAGAATCCGGATCTTCTCGAGTTGATCCGTGGAAAAACGGGGAGGGTCTATGGGGCTTTGCTTACACTCCTGACGGTACTTAAAGGGCTTCCCTTGTCTTACAACAGGGATCTCCAGGAAGACAAGGAGCCGCTTTTTAATACGGTCAATACACTCCAAAGTGGACTCCGGATCATGACAAACCTGACCAAAGAAGCCCGCTTTAACAGTGCAAAAATGAAGGCAGCCACTGAAGAAGGCGCCCTGCTGGCGACAGATCTGGCGGATTACCTTGTAGAAAAAGGCCTCCCATTTCGTCAGGCCCATCGCGTGAGTGGAAAGATTGTCCTTAAGGCACTGGATGAAGGCAAACCTTTCGAAGGCTGGACACTGGATGTGTTTAAAGCATTTTCTCCCTTGTTTGAGCAGGATCTCTTTGACCGGCTCACTCTGACAGGGTCCATCGAAAAAAAAGGAGGAATCGGCGGAACATCCACAAAGTCCATCCGAATGCAGATCCGGAAGATAAAGCGAAGATGGAAAAATGAGGACAAGAAGATATAAGAACTATAAAACAGTATGTTACGTTGAAATTATCATCCTCGTCTTTATCTTTTTAGGGGGCTGTGGTCGAAAAGGGGATCCAGTTCCCCCTGGCAATCACACTCCGATGATAAGCTTTTCGTCCTTGCTGGTCGCACCCGATCCGCAGTGGGAATTGACGGGAGTAAAAGAAGTTGACTATATTGATGGGGTTCAATCGATCTAACAGGGAATAAAAACATGAATGCATTTCGATATAAAAAGGGTCGGCTTTTTTGTGAAGAGGTCTCTCTTGAAGAAATGTCAGAGAAGGTGGGGACCCCTTTCTATGCATATAGCCATAAGGCCCTTCTCAGTCAAATTACAGCTTACAAAAAGGCCTTTTCCTCGGTTCCCCATTTAATTGCTTTTGCAGTCAAAGCAAATGCAAATATCGCGGTCCTTCGTGTTTTTGCTAACGCGGGTGGCGGAGGGGATATTGTTTCAACCGGAGAACTTCACCGTGCCTTAAAGGCGGGAATGGACCCTGAAAATCTTGTTTTTGCCGGGGTGGGGAAGACAAAAAAAGAGATGAAAGACGCCTTGCGTGCCGGAATCCTGATGTTTAACGTCGAATCGGCCCAGGAACTCGTCGCACTTGATGAGACGGCTAAGACGCTTGGCATGAAGGCTCCCGTCGCGCTTCGGGTAAACCCGGATGTCAACCCCAAGACCCATCCTTACATTTCCACCGGTTTAAAGAAAAGCAAGTTCGGGATTGAAATTGTCAAGGCAGTGTCGCAATATCAGACGGCCTCCCTTCTTTCTAACATTGAGATTGTGGGCGTCCATTCACATATCGGTTCTCAACTAACACAGGTGAAGCCCTTTGTTGATGCCCTGAAACGAATCTCGAAGCTTATCGACGCGCTTCGAAAGCAGGGTCTTGACATTCCATATTGGAACATCGGAGGCGGGCTGGGGATTACTTATAACGCCGAAAAACCTCCTATGCCGAAAGAAATGGCTGTGGCGGTTCTTCCCCTTTTGAAGAAAAGCGGCTGCAGAATCATTCTGGAGCCGGGGCGGTCACTCGCCGGGAATGCAGGGGTGCTGGTAACCCGTGTGATTTACAACAAGGAAGGGGAGGCGAAAAACTTTCTGGTGGTAGATGCCGGGATGAATGACCTGATCCGTCCGAGCCTTTATGAGGCCTATCATGAGCTAAAACCCATCGTAAAACGGCGGCGGAAGCCTAAAGTCGTTGATGTGGTTGGACCTATCTGTGAATCAGGTGATTTTCTAGCGCAGGACCGTGAGATCCCGGAGATGGGGCCTGATGATCTCCTCGCCGTCATGAGCGCGGGAGCCTACAGTTTCACCATGTCATCGAACTATAATGCCCGTCCCCGCCCCCCGGAAATCCTTGTTCATGGCGATACGTATGATGTGATTCGCAAGCGGGAGACCCTGAGGGACCTGCTGCGCGGGGAATCTGTTCCTGAATTCCTGGGGAAGGCAAGGTGAGTCACCAGGGTATGGTCCAAAGGACAAAGGGCACTGTCTTTTCTGACAATGCAGGCTCACGAAAAGACAAGAAGGAGGGGCGTGTTTTTTTTCTTGCCCTTCTGATCATCAGCGGCATAGTGATTCTCTGCATGAGCGTTGTATATTTTAAAGGGAAGGAAATCACAATTTTCACCTTTCAACGCTTTGTGGTCAACAAGGCATTCATGTCTCTCCTTCCTGAAGAATACAGCCTTGAAGAGGCGGAGTCGGTCCGGCAAAAAGTCTTTGCCTTTTACGACACGGCAATGAGGGGAGATGTGAGCGAAGAGGAATTGTTGGCAGTCAGTACACGGATTCAGTCAATTCTGGCAGACGAGAAGGTTAAAGATGAAGAGGTCCAGTCCCTCTTAACCCTGATTGATACGGGTGGCGGAAGATGAAATTTCCAATTCCATTCTGGAAGATGAACGGCAGCGGTAACGATTTTGTGATGATTGATCATCGCAAGCCAACTATCCCTCAAAACGAAATGGCCTCTTTCATTTCTAAGGTTTGCCGCCGTGGTCTTTCGGTCGGGGCCGACGGTCTGATTCTGGTGGTCCCTTCTTCAAGGGCGGATTACGGATGGCACTTTTACAACGCCGATGGGGGAGAGGCAGAGATGTGTGCCAATGGGAGCCGCTGCGTTGCCCGCTTCGCTTTCCTAATGGGGATTGCACCTGCAAAGCACACCATTGAGACGATTGCCGGAATTGTTCGGGCAGAAGTGCGGGGAGAGGAGGGATGTCGTGTCCAGGTCTACCTTCCTGATCCCTTTGATCTTCACCTGAATGTCGATCTTGAAGTGAATGGAGAAAAGGAGCGTGTCCATAGCGTCAATACCTCCGTTCCCCACGCAGTTTATTTTGTTGATGATACTGACAAGGTTGACCTGGTCAGCCTGGGAAGTGCGACGCGTTACCACGAACACTTTGCGCCGAAGGGAACCAATGTGAATATAGTCAGTTTTTCAGGGGATTCCCTGAAAATCCGGACTTATGAGCGCGGTGTAGAAGATGAGACTTTGGCCTGTGGCACGGGTGCGGTTGCAGGTGCCGTTATTGCCGCTTCTCTTGGAAAAGTCTCATCACCCGTGACACTCCTGACAAGGGGAGGGACACGCTTGGTTGTGACCTTTGCCCAAGACGGGGCTTCTTTTAAAAATATATCTCTGGAGGGAGACGCACGTGTCGTTTCCAGAGGCGAAATTTCAGAAGATGCTCTTATATAGAATCCTGAAAAATAACATCTTGGTTGAACAATTTGATCGTGTTTTCGTAGTAACACATAAAGTCATTATATTCATGAGGTAAGGTATGTTTAAAGGTTCGATTGTTGCCATTGTGACACCTCTAAAAGAAGGGCGGGTCGATGAAAAGGCAATGGCGGATTTGATCAATTTTCATCTCGAAGCAGGGACAAATGGCATTGTCCCGTGTGGGACAACCGGTGAATCTGCAACCTTGAGCCATGAGGAACACCGCCGCGTCATTGAGATGACCATTGAAGTGGTTGGCGGACGCGTTCCAGTGATCGCGGGAACCGGGTCCAACAGTACTGAAGAAGCAATTACCCTCACCCGGCATGCCAAGTCCGTCGGCGCTGCGGGCGCACTTCTGATCACACCATACTACAATAAGCCGATGCAGGAGGGACTCTTCCGGCACTTCAAATTAATTGCGGAAAGGGTTGACCTTCCCCAGATTCTCTACAATATTCCCGGCCGTACCGGGGTGAATATGTTGCCGGAAACCGTGGCCCGCCTGACAGACTTTGAAAATATTGTCGGGATTAAAGAGGGAAGCGGCTCAATACAGCAGATGACTGAGGTAATCCGTCGTTGTGGTGAACGTTTGTGCGTTCTTTCGGGAGATGATGGTTTGACACTCCCGCTGATGGCCGTTGGCGGTTCAGGGGTCATCTCCGTTACCGCCAATATTGTCCCTTCCGAGATGGTGCAGATGACCTCGGCGGCAGAAAGAGGGGATTTTTCCGAGGCGAGAAAATGGGATGCAAAGCTCCATCCGCTTCATCGTGACCTATTTCTCGAGACCAATCCCGTTCCAGTTAAAGCGGCCCTTTCCATGATGGGAAAATGCAGCAAAGAAGTTCGTCTTCCCTTGAGTCCTTTATCGGAAGAAAGCTTGCGTACCTTAAAAGGATCGCTAGAGGCTTATGGCCTTGTTTTAAAGGCAACTTGACTGTATATGCCAGGATCTATTTGTGGATCTTTGGAAAAACAATAAAGGAGATCGATGAAGCTGACAATTTCAGGTGCAGCAGGCCGAATGGGTCGGGCCATACTCGAAAGTCTCTATGATGAAGAGGATCTTGAACTGGGATCGGCCCTTGAGAAAAAAAGAAATCCCTCCGTGGGCCGGGACGCAGGAGAGTTGATCGGTATCGGAAAGTGGGGTATCCCTGTTACAGACCGAATAAAAAAGGCCGTTCTTGATGGCGAGGTGATGATCGATTTTACCTATCCATCAGAAACCCTCAAAATGGTTCAAGAAGCACAGCGCAAAAAAAAACCAATGGTGATCGGGACCACCGGGTTTTTGCGCGATCAGGAAAAAAAGATTAAGGATGCCTCTAAAAAGATTCCAATCGTCTGGTCTCCCAATATGAGTGTTGGTGTGAATGTCATGCTGAAATTCCTTGCGGACGCGGCCAACATCCTGGGGGAGGCCTATGATGTTGAGATCATGGAAATCCATCATCGGCATAAGAAAGATGCTCCAAGCGGAACAGCGCTTCGCATGGGTGAGACCATTTCCGCTGGGCGGGGCGCATCCCTTGCGCGTGTTGGTCGATTTTCCCGCCATGGAAAGATAGGTCCGAGAAAAACAGGAGAGATTGGATTTCAAAGCCAACGGGCGGGCGATGTTGTCGGTGAACATACGGTGACTTTTGCTGGACCCGGGGAACGTATTGAAATGACACATCGAGCCCATAGTCGAAATAATTTTTCACGCGGGGCGATATTGGCGGCAAAATGGGTGGCCGATCAACCACCCGGGTTGTACGATATGATGGATGTCTTAGGCCTGAAGTAAGGGTCTCCTCTCTATCTTGTTCCAATTCAGCGTTCCTGCGTCACAGATTATATTGGGTCGATCTGAACACGATAGTGGGCATAATCGCTCGCCTTTCCAGGGCTGGTTTGTAAGCACCGACAACGTGTTCTCCCACTTTTGTATCGGAAAAACCTCGCCACGATGGAGTGAAGTTCTTCAACAAAGATAATATCTACAACATGAAGGAGAGCACGTGAAAAATATTGTCGTACAACAAGCAGATAGGATAAAAAAACTTCCACCTTACCTCTTTGCCGAGATTGATAAAATGAAGCAGGAAGCAATCCGGGAAGGAAAAGATATTATTAATCTGGGAGTAGGTGATCCTGATATGCCAACTCCCGCACCGATCATCGAAAAAATCAAAAAAGCGGTTGAGGATCCGAGACACCATCAATATCCCAGCTATGACGGGATGCCCTCCTTCCGGGAAGCGGTTGCCGCTTGGTATCGGCGTCGTTTTGATGCCACGCTTGATCCGGCGAGCGAAGTCCTTTCATTGATCGGATCCAAAGAGGGGGTTGGACACCTCCCCTTAGCCCTAATCAACCCGGGCGATACCGTCCTGATGACCTGCCCGGGGTATCCTGTATACCACTCCGGAACCTTGTTTGCGGGCGGGAATTCGGTTACGGTCCCGCTCAAGAAAGAAAATGGATTTCTCCCGGACCTGGACGCCATTCCCGATGAGGTGGCAAAAGCCGCAAAGTTGTTTTTTATAAACTACCCGAACAATCCCACAGCCGCGACTGCCGACATTGCTTTTTTTGAATCTTTAATCGACTTTGCAGACCGTAACCAGATCATTATCTGTCATGATGCCGCCTATACAGAGATTTATTATGACGGGAAACGCCCCATTGGATTTATGGAAGTTGATGGCGCTAAAGAAGTCGGGATTGAACTCCATTCTCTTTCAAAGACCTACAATATGACAGGTTGGCGGGTTGGGTTTGCCGTCGGAAACAGGGATGTTCTGACCGCATTGGGAAAAATCAAGAGCAATCTCGATTCCGGTATTTTTCAGGCAGTTCAGGAAGCCGGAATCGCGGCCCTTGACCTGGACGACTCCTTGCTCGATGTCATTCGAAATATATACCAGGAGCGTCGTGATACGCTCGTTCCGGGGCTTCAGAAACTTGGCTTCCAGGTGGAACGGCCTGCTGCCGCATTCTACGCGTGGATACGGACACCAAAAGGGGTATCTTCGTCAGAGATGACGGCGACGCTGCTAAAAAGGGCGGCCATTGTTTCTACACCGGGAAATGGTTTTGGAGAGGCGGGAGAAGGCTACATCCGTATGACCTTGACGGTAAGCGTTGAACGCCTTGAAGAAGCCCTTGACCGCATGGAAAATGCCGGAATTTGTGGATAAAGAAAGTCTAGGTGTCGGCAAACCGTGCATTGATCCTGCCGAACGACTACGGCATCTAGCGTATATCGGGATTGGGTCAAACAAGGGAGATGCCCTCGCCTCCTGTCGAGGGGCTGTCAGGAAACTTTCAAGGCATGAGTCCATTTGGATTAGGAATATTTCTTCCCTCTATGAGACGGCACCGATGTGCGTTCTTGATCAAGACTGGTTTTATAACGCCGTGATAGAGCTTGAAACAACCCTTTCTCCTCACGCTTTGCAGGAGACCTCTCAGGAAATCGAAAATCAGATCGGAAAAAAGATTGTGATTCCAAAAGGCCCCCGGGAGATAGATCTTGACCTCCTTTTTTACGATCAGGAGATCATCGACGAGCCGGGTTTGACTGTTCCACATCCAGGAATCCCCGTCCGACGTTTTGTCCTGGTCCCTTTGGTCGAGATCGCTTCCGGAATGCGTCACCCAACACTCGGTCAACACGTTGACACACTACTGGAGAAACTTGGGAAAGAAAGCGATTTCGCGGTGATCAAGAAGGAAGAAAGAGGATGGGAGAGGGAAACAGCTTGAGTGAAAATCGCCTGATAGTCATTGAAGGCCCCATCGGCGTTGGCAAAACAAGTCTGGCAAGGCTTCTCTCACGTGAATTGAATGCCGAACTTCTCCTCGAAGATGTGGAAGAGAACCCTTTTCTTCACAAATTCTACCGGGATACTCAAAAATGGGCCTTTCAGACGCAGTTGTTTTTCCTCCTTTCCCGCTCCCGCCAATTAGAGTCGCTTATTCAGCAAAGCCTCTTTTCTGAAACCACGATAACCGATTATTTTCTTCCGAAAGATCGGATTTTTGCTTATATGAATTTAACGGAAGAAGAGCTTGTCCTCTATGAACAGGTTTATAAATTACTAAATATGACAGCGCCAAAGCCGGACTTGGTTGTATTTCTTCAGGCGAATACCGATGCCCTCTTGAAACGGATTAACCGCAGAGGGAGGAATTATGAAAAAGCCCTCCATCCGGAATACCTGGTCGGATTGAATGAGGCCTACAACCATTTTTTCTTTTATTACGAAGAAAGTCCTTTATTGGTGATACAAACAGATGATATCGATTTTGTAAACCATCCAGAAGATTTAGCCGACCTCGTGACACGAATTAAGGAAATGAAAAAAGGAAAAGCCTACTACCACCCTAATCGCGTCATTAAAAAAGATGATCCATGAAGACCATTAAACGCATCAGAACCCTGCAAGAGACGCTCAGGGGTCTACGGCCCGGACGGCGGATCGCGCTTGTCCCGACGATGGGGGCTTTTCATGAAGGGCATCTTTCCCTGATGCGGAAAGCAAAGCAAAGCGGGGATTTCGTTGTTGTCTCACTCTTTGTCAATCCGCTTCAGTTTGGCCCCGAGGAAGATTTGAAAGTCTATCCCAGAGACCTTCGCTCTGACCGGAATAAGGCAAAGAAATGCGGCGTAGATCTCTTATGGACCCCCGCTCCCGAAGAAATTCTGCCCTCTCCCTATCGAACATTTATTAATGTGGAAAAGCTCAGTAAACGATGGGAAGGTGAGGCGCGACCGGGACATTTTAAGGGAGTGGCAACCATCGTTGCCAAGCTTCTGCAGTTGATCGCGCCAGATGATCTATATCTCGGCCAAAAAGATTTTCAACAGGTTCGGGTCATCCAACAACTGGTTCGTGATCTTCACTTCAAAACCAGCGTGCACCGACTCCCAACAGTTCGGGAGGCTGATGGGCTAGCGATGAGTTCCAGAAATTCCCGTCTTTCCTCTGCAGACCGAAAAGCCGCTCCGGTCTTATACCAGACGCTTCAAGCCGCACGGAAGATGATCCGTCAGGGGGAGAGGGAGAGCCAAGAGGTCCTTGAGGCATCTGAGACCAAGATCCGGATGGAGCCTCGCGCCCGGATCAACTATCTGGCTCTCTGCGACCCGGAGACACTAGAACCTCTTAAGTGGCTGGAACGGCGTTCCGTTTTCCTCGCGGCTATCCAGATCGGAACCGTCCGCCTGATCGATAATGTTTTCGTTAATATCTGACCGGATGATCTTGCGACTGATACCTCTTGCCTTTTAAAAGTAATTTCGCTTACAAGCCGCTTCTGGCTGGAAGAAACGCCTCAGATCTGTTTCCTTTATCAAATGAGTAAGAATTATTTGTAATATACCCATAGTGAGTCCAAAAATTCTGCATAATTTCCAATACCTGTTATAATTAAACGCGCGTAGCCAGCCTAGTTCTTACCCTCCCAGGGAGGGGTAAGCGAGAAAACAAAATAGTGGGGTTTATCTTTTCGGGTCGGAAAAACGAAGACATTACGCCGCTAAGGGAGTGATCTTCAAAAATTACGGACGCGTTCACTTCAACCTTACCAGTGAGGTTTGCGCTGGATTTATATGGTTAAAATCAGGAGGAGGAACGGATGACTTACTCCAGCATGAAATGTAAGAAATGCGGGCTTACTCAAATGGCATCATCCGCTTGTAAATCTTGTGATGCTCCATCTTCGTTTTCATCGTCCGCCTCAGGCTTATCCACGCACAAAGAGACACTTGAAGAAATTCCAAAAACAGATGCGCCTTTTGATAAGGTATCGCCCCCAGACGTTGAGCCTGAACAAAGCTTAAGGGCTTCAGAGAATCCAACCGATGACTCAGATTTAAACCATACCCTTACATTTCATGGGCAGGGTGGAACACTTTTGGGAATTCAGGCTGTCAATATTTTCCTGACACTAGTCACCTTCGGAATATATTTATTTTGGGGGAAGGTTAATGTGAGAAAATACTTAATTGGACAAACGGCATTTAAAGGAGATCGCTTCGCTTATCATGGGACGGGAATGGAATTGTTTATCGGTTCTATGAAGGCCTTCCTGGTTCTCGGGGCAATGACCGCTTTGTTTCAGGCCGCACCCTTGATGCCGGGTGGAAAAGCGGTCAGCATCCTGGCTTTCACATCGGGATATTTAGGTTTTATGCTGTTTATCCCGATTGCGGTTGTCGGGAGCCTGCGTTACCGTTTGAGCAGAACTTCATGGCGCGGTATCCGTTTATCCTTTAGAGGACCGGTCAAGGACTACGTTAAAATTTCCATTCTGGGAGGGCTTTTTAGTTTTCTGACCCTTGGGCTTTATTATCCGATATTTCACGCCAGGAAGCGCTCCTTTTTGGTTTCCAATGCTTATTTTGGGAGCCTTTCCTTCGATTTTGACGGAGAGGGGAAGGATCTTTTTAATAGCTTTCTACTGGCGCTCCTCTTGACCATTCCCACGCTGGGTTTCTGTTGGTTCTGGTATATGGCAGAACGTCACCGTTATTATTGGTCTCATACAAAATTGGGATCTTCAAAGTTTAAATCGACGGTGACGGGCTCCCGGCTCCTGATCTTGAGCTTAACGAACATCTTGCTCTTGATTGTTACGCTGGGCTTTGCGTGGTCCTGGACCTCTATCCGAAAAGTACAATTCAATTGTTCAAACCTGCTGCTTGAGGGACGTCTTGATATGGAATCCATCTTTCAGGATGCGCAGTCCGCCACAGCGACCGGTGAGGGTTTGGGCAACCTCCTGGAACTTGAAACCGATTTTGGAATTGGCTGACTCGCATCTACAACTCACGTGGGAAGGTGATTATCTGGATGGCTGGTCGGCAAATCGCCAAAGGGTAGGGGTTTACCTTGAAAAACACCGAATTAGCATAAAGACTGAGTCGGGCGAGGTTTTTTACTTGCCCTATCAGGAACTCCGGCAAACCCAGGGATTCTATGAGGGTGAACCGGTCAGATTTGAGTGGGATGGAGATACCCCTCGGGCACTGGTCATACAAGATTCAGAGTTCCTTCCTTCCCTCCACCGAAATGTCGGAAACAAGGCTTCTCACATTCATAATCCTGCTAACCGCTCTCTCCGTCTGAAACTGACGTTTGCGGCGGCAGTTTCCAGCATTGTCATTGCAGCTTCCCTTTATTTATGGGGAATTCCGACCATCGCCTCTCTTGCGACCCACTATGTACCCGTCTCATGGGAAAAGAAACTTGGTGCCGGCGTCATGTCTTATCTTGCTCCTCCGGAAAAGCTCTGTAAAAATAAGGAATTACGTCAGTCCGTTCAGTTGATTTTCTCAGGTCTTATTCCTGTAAATTCTGATATTCCCTACAGCTTTGAGATTTCTATTATTGATTCCCGGATAGTGAATGCTTTTGCGGCACCCGGAGGTTATATCGGTCTATACCATGGCTTGATTGAGCAGACCAAGTCTCCTGAAGAGCTGGCAGGCGTGCTGGCACATGAGGTGCAGCATATTGTCAAGCGCCATTCCACACGTGCATTGCTACAGCAGGCGTCCAGCAATATTCTGATGTCTGCCCTGACTGGGGATCTGAGCGGTGCACAGGCCTTTGGCCTGGCAAGCGCCGACAACTTTTTTCGTTTAAAGAACAGCCGAGAGGCTGAACGAGAGGCTGACGAAGAAGGCATGAAGATGATTCTTGAAGCTGGGATTGATCCCGAAGGTATGATTCATTTTTTTGACCATATAAAAGAATACGAAGAGAATCTCCCGGGAATTTATAAATACCTTTCTTCTCACCCCGGAACGCGAAGCCGCGTCTCTCATCTCAATATCCTTGCGAAACATGCACCCGAAGGAAAAACAACTAAACTCATTGGAAATGATCTTTGGGATAAAATCAAGAAGTCCTGTTAGTTTTTTCTAGGGAGGCCGTCTGTCCAAAACCCTAAATTGACTTTGGACGGAAGAACTTGGTATCATTCCTAAATGTGTGTCGAAATATTTACGGTAAAGAAGCGCTCCCTCGGGGTGCTTTTTCTCGTCTTTTCCATTTCATTTGCAGCCCTTGCCTGCATGATTTCTCGTGTTGAAGCCGTTCCCTGCGCCACGCCGCTCTCCT
Organism: Nitrospiria bacterium; assembly: GCA_046756865.1. Taxonomy (GTDB): domain Bacteria; phylum Nitrospirota; class Nitrospiria; order SBBL01; family JAADHI01; genus DUAG01. Next base: position 15,587 of record JBHHXE010000001.1, read on the forward strand.
CCTATAAAGATGTGCCTGCCCGGTCTAATGAGGATTATCCTTATGGCAGCTGCGACGGCCCTTCAGTCTATGGACTGAAATACCAGTGTGTCGAATATGTCCGGCGTTTCTATCACCTGGTCAAAGGGATTGAGACGCGAGGCGGAATGCCAGGGAGGGGATGGGACGGAAATGCAAACACCTACTTTAAGTCTGCCGGAGAGATGGGCCTGGAGGCCATGGAAAATGGCGGACCAACGCCTCCTCTTCCTGATGACATCATTTCTTTCACGGGAGGTGCGCACGGCCATGTTGCCATTATCACAGCCGTGACCAATAATCACATCGAATTCATCGAACAAAACTTCTCCCTCAGCGGGAGGGGACGCGTCGCGTATAACCCACTCACCCACCATGTAGCCGGTCGCCATGTCCAGGGCGCTACCCTCTCCGTTGAGGGGTGGCTTCGCCCCCAGGTCCATTAGCATCCCAGGTGATATGATGGTTCGCTCTCGTGTTATGGGCGATATGCGTCCATAACACGGTTCTGTCCATCCATTGACAGAGTAACCATCCTGCCTTTGGTGATTTTATTCAATTTTGTGGCAGCATCACCCTTAAGGGCGAGGCGTTTCACAACACCAAACTCAGTCTTAATGGAAATCCATTTCATCGGACCATTGAATTCCTGGACGATTCCGGAGATTTCATTGCCCATAAAACCTCCCTTGCCCCCGGGTTCCGTGAGGTCGATGATCGTATTTCCTCTATCCAGTATGAGGGTGACTTCATCCCCCTCTTCCGGTGCCGAAAAACCTTCCCGAACCCATTCTTTTACCCCAAAACTGCGGAAGGTCCTTTCTTCCGTTTCCAGGATGACCATATCACCTTTCACCGTCCAGACAGAACTGTAGACACTCCTATGCGAAGAAAGGTCATGCTGGGTGAGGGTCGGGTAACTCGAAGCATACACCGACGAAAATGAAATGCTCAAAATAAACAACAAAAACATGAGAAATGGTTTATGGTTATTCATCATACTCCTCCTTCCTTATATGGCGGCGGAGTATTTGCAGGCAGGGGCTTATTAAGACAGATCGTGAAGTAAGGAGAGTATTTGCCGCCAGGATGATCTTTTATATTTGACTCATTTTCCCGCTTTCTCTGATACGGGGCAACGCCGAATAGATATAAAAAATGGTTTTTTTGATCGATAACATCCACCCCTTTTTCAGAATTGCCCTCCGCTTTTATCCATTCCTTTAAAGAGGCCGAAACCCTCCAGGGCAAATGATATTGAGAACACTTTTCACACCCATATATATTAAATAGTATTCCATTCCTGGAAGCGAAGTCAAGAAATCAGGGCTGAACCCGATCCAGTCTCTAGGAATAAGCATTTTATTTCAAGAGCCGATCTTTTATAAATGAAAGGGGATTGACGAAAGTAAATCAAGCCGGTTATCATCAGCTTGGCAGGGAGTAAAATCAACGGCAGGGAACGTAGACGTGGATCAGATTGCACCACTGGAAGTTAAACGGCAGATGGAGGGCGGGCCGACATTTACGCTGTTGGATGTTCGGGAACGCTGGGAGTTTCAAATGGCACATATCCCAGGTTCTGTCCTGATCCCTCTGGGAGAGTTGCAGAACAGAATAGAGGAACTTGACCCGGATAGAGAGATCGTTACCTTGTGTCACCATGGGATCAGGAGCCAGTCGGCCCTGAACATCCTGAAGCAATCCGGAATTAAAGATGTTAAGAATCTGAGCGGCGGAATTGATGCCTATTCTTGCCTGGCAGATCCGAGCATCCCGAGGTATTAGCCGTCGGCGGAGCTATGGGTGTTCTTCGACCCACACATCTCCCTGAGGCGTTGTTTCTTTTTTCCATATGGGTGTGATTCTCTTTAGTTCATCAATAGACCAGGAACAGCCTTTGAAGGCATCTGCCCGATGCTCCGCGCCCACAACGATCAACACAATGTTGTCTCCGATAGACAGCTTTCCCACACGATGAATAATGGTCACTTCAATAATATCGAAATCTTTCAGCGCCTGATCGCGGATCTCTGAAAGGCGCTTTTCTGCCATGCCGGGATAGTGCTCAAAGTCAATCTTATGAATATCCCGTCCCTTTGAAAAATCCCGGGCAGCGCCAAGGAAGGCGACGATGCCGCCGATGCGCTTAGAAGATGCCTTCAATTTATTGATCTCGTCTTCGACACTAAAGTCTTCAAGTTGAATTCTGATTCGATCTGTATTATTTTTTGTGGTGATTGTCATTCCATTCCTTTCGTGCAGGAGAATCTTCACCTACCTTGGGCGGGATCCTCCAATGCTAAGATTTTGTTGTTCTGACAGATGACATTTGGTGATCTTTGACGATGAGGCGCCTCCGGCGAAAGGAGGCAGGAAGGCAATTTCATCACCATTTTTAATGAGGCAACTCTTTTCTGCTGCTTCCTGGTTGACAGAGATCAGGATCCTTCTTTCGCTGAGCAGGTCTTTCAACGCGGGGAGGTTTTCCTGAAGCTTCTCGATCACTTGGGCCAGGGTTGTTTCCTCCTCGACTTCCAGGGAAAGCTCTTCTTTACCAACAAGGTGTTTTAGAACTGCAAAAAAACGCACTTTAACCACGAGATGGACTCCAAAAATAAAATTTCTCCGGTTTCTGACTACTTGACCTGAGACCTAGAGCAATTCCAGCCGCTTCCTTTTAATTTTCTGACGATGGCGGCCATTTCTTCCGGCGTAACATGCTCACTCATATATCTAACCATGATGTACTTTCTGCCGCTGAAACCTTCAACAGATTTCACACCCATCTGTTTCATTAGGGCCTCCTGGATTTCTTCCGGGTGACGGTGGCAAAAGGGTCCAGAAAGGTTAATCCTTACGACCTTTTCACCCGGAGCCATCGCAGGCTCTTCTTTCTTTATTGAAGGAGAATGGTGATGCTCCATTTTTTCCTCCGGATGGGAGTGCTTCCCGTCGGCTGAAACGGGAGGGGGGAGTGTCAAGACACTGACGAGCATAGAAGCGAAAAATAATAGTGTAACCTTGTGTTGTATTATCATCCTCTTTGCCTTTATTGTGTTGTTAAAACGCTCCACTTCCTGATATTCAGAAGGGGAACCTAATGGGAACAAAAAGACACCCCCACATTCGGTATTCGGGGGTGTTGCGGACAATTAGCCATGATTGTATTGTGGTTTACCCAACTTGTCAACGCGTTTGGAACATTTTGGAGCATTTATTGACGGATATTCAAAAAGAGATAGCATCCGATGATCAGGAGAAGGATATTTGCGCTCCAGGCCGCCAGCCAGGGAGAGAGGGCACCGATATGGCCCAGTGAGACCGTAACCGAAAAAACGAGCCAGTAGAAGAAGGCAATACCAAGACTGATTGAGATCCCCCTTGCTAGACCGGCGCTCCGCTTGTCTTTGAGTGCAAAAGGGATTCCTAGCAAAATCATCATGAAGTTGACAAAAGGAAAGGCCTCTTTCGCGCGCAAATCGACCCTGTACCGTGTAGCATCAAAACCGTCCGCGGTTAGTTGATTAATATACGATTGAAGTTTATCTGATGTCATTTCACTTGTCTTTACAGAAATCTTTTGGAAATCCGCAGGTTTCTTATTAAGCTGAATGGGCTCTCTCTTAAAGGTTTTGAGCTCGATCGATCCATCTTCCTGAAATTTACGATGGACTCCGTTTGATAGAATCCATTTACCTCCTTCATAGGCGAGCCCCTCGGCTTCAATTTCTTCAGGAAGAGTGTAATCTTCTCCAAGGTAATAAATATGGATCCCCTGCATGGCCTTTTTATCGGGATTGACCACTTGGATGTTAAAAATTGTCCGGTTATCGAGCCGGAGCCATATCCTGTTTTGAGCAAAATCACCAAATCGTTTTCTTCCCTCAATATCTTCGGAACGAATAATTTTTGCTCTTTCGTAGGAGGATGGAACAAGTGAGCCGTTCAAGAAATAAAAAAGAACGCTAATGGCAGCAGCAAAGACGAAAATGGGCAGGGATAGCCTTAGAACGCTGATCCCCGAACTTTTAAATGCGGTGATTTCGTTGTTCTTTGAAAGCCCACCAAAAGTGATCAGTGTGGAAATTAGAAGCGCGAGCGGTGTTAAATCAAAGATGAATCTGGGAAGACGATTCAGAAAGTATTGAAGGATCAGGATGATTGGGGGATGGTGGGCATGAAACTTCCTGATCTTCTCAACAAACTCAATGGAAAGATAGACCAGTACGAGTGCCCCGAGCGTGACAAAGAAAATCTTTAAGTATTCTCTTAGGATATATCGCGTTGTCAGGCTCACCATCATGGCCTCTTATTCGAAAACTGAAGAAAATTTGGAAAAGATTCATTTGCCGTTATGTTTAGAAGGTAGATGCAGAATGGAATCAGAAAGAAATGGGGGAACGAGGCTCCGATAATAGGCGGAGCGAGGCGGATAGAAATGAGATAATCGCCAAAAGTCGTTAGCAAATAATACAGCCCGATAATCGCGATCCCGACGGTAAACCCGCCAACCCGGGTAAGTCGGCCTGCAATGATTCCAAGTGGAACGCCGATGATCCCGAAAACCAGTGCGGCGAGGGAAAGCGCAAAATGTTTGTAAAAAGCGGAGAGAAGTTGGAGAGATTTAATATCTTTCCCTTTGGAGGCCTCAATCTGCTTCTTTATCTCAGAATAGGAAGTTTTTTTTGTCATGGCGTCCTGTCTTCCTGCGACAGAAGAAAGGTCGACCCTCAAGTCATAACGCTCAAAGGTCATACGTTGGTAGCCTAGACTGTCCCTTCCCCTTCTATGGAGGCTTCCATTATAGAGGTTAAAACCGAAGATTCCATTATTCGTCTCCGTGGTTAGGGTTCCCCGTTTTGCAACGATCATTACCGGAATTTCCGGATTTCTACGGTCGATGATAAATACGCCTTGTAACTCTGAAAATGTCGGCATCGACTCAACATAAATCATCATCCTGGAAAAGGTTTCATTGAAGCGGCCTTCTTCCAATCCGACATTAATCCTCTTTTTGAGTATTTTTACGGCAAGTGTTTTAAACGATCCTTTACCGGGAGGTTGGGCGAGCATTCCCATTGAAAGGGTCAGCAGAGAAGCCAGGATCGAAAAGATAAGTACGGGTTGGATCAAACGGAAAAATCCAATGCCCACAGATTTAAGCGCGATGATTTCATTGTCTGAGGAGAGCCTGTCAAAGGTAACGACTGATGCCAGCATCACAGCCATAGGAATGGATAATAAAAAAAATGAAGGGAGAAGGGTGATAAAGATCTGGCCAACACTCAGCAGGTCGACGCCTTTTCCAACGATCAACTCCATTAACCTGAGCAACTGTTGAATGAGAATGAGGAAGGTAAGAATAAAGATCCCGATCAGGAATGGAACGGTTAATTCTTTTATAATATAGCGGTCGAGGGATTTAAACATGACGGTCCAAATATACATGGGTCGTACTTTGTTTGTAAATATACTCTGGGGCATGGTCGGTCCACGGATTTTTGTGTTGGATATTCCGCTTTTTCAAAACTTGGAATTTCACATAAAAAGCGATAGAATGCCCGAATGAAAACGATAGGCGATCTTAAACCTCTCATGGAGATGTTTCAGGAGATTCAGTATCTCTCAAGTACATGTGCGCTCCTTTCCTGGGATCAAGAGACCTATATGCCCCCGGGGGGCGGAGAAGCACGGGCGGAACAGCTCTCTTTGCTTGGTGCCTTGGTCCACGAAAAACGGGTTGGTGAAGATATGAAAAGTCTCCTCTCAAGATGGCTTGACCTGGAGACGGGGGCACTGCAAGGAGGAGATACCGACTGGGATGAGCCTGCGCGCGCACTGCTGAGAGAAGTCTGGCACGATTACGACAGGAGCATCAAGCTGCCTTTCTGCTTTGTTCGTAGGATCGGAAAAGCTGCATCCCTGTCACATCAGGCTTGGGTGGAGGCGAGACAAAGAAATGATTTTGCTTTATTTGCGCCCCATCTCAAAAAGATGGTCACTCTGAAGAGGGAAGAGGCAGGTTACCTGGGATATGATGATTCTCCTTATGATCCCCTTTTGGATTCTTATGAACCGGGGATGACGGTTAAACAGATTGTGCCGCTTTTTTCCGCACTGAAGGCCGATCTTATTCCCATTCTCGAAATGGTTGTATCGTCTCGAGTCAAAACCAATAAGGACTTTCTCTACCTCCATTATCCGGCAGAACGGCAGTTGATTTTTGGCAGGGAGATATTGAAGGCTATGGGATATATCTTTCAAAATGGAAGGCAGGATCTCTCTGCCCATCCTTTTACAACCTCCTTCCATCCAACGGACGTCCGTATTACAACGCGGGTTGATGAAAAAGATTTCTGTTCATCCCTCTTCAGTTCGATACATGAAGGAGGGCATGCCTTGTATGAACAGGGTCTTTCCCCGGAATACTTTGGGTCACCGCTCGGGGAAGCGGTATCGCTGGGGCTACACGAAAGCCAGTCCCGCCTGTGGGAAAATTGTGTCGGGCGCTCAAGACCTTTTTGGCGACACTTTTACCCGGTTCTCCAGGCCCATTTTCCAGATCAATTAAAAAAATTTGATCTGGATGCGTATTATTCCGCGATTAATTTTGTTCGCCCTTCTCTAATCAGGGTTGAAGCGGATGAGTTGACCTATAATCTTCACATTATGGTTCGTTTTGAGATTGAAAAGGCATTAATCGAAGGGGATCTTGATGTTGATGCACTCCCGGGTATCTGGGGGGAAAAGATGAAGGAGCATCTTGGAATTGCTCCAGAATCGGACACCGAGGGAGTACTTCAGGATGTCCACTGGTCCGGCGGGGCCTTTGGTTATTTCCCAACCTACACACTGGGGAATCTTTATGCGGCCCAGATTTTCCGACAGGCAAAAAAAGAAATCCCAGAATTCTATGTCCAGATTGAAAAGGGAGATCTCCTTCCACTTAAAGAATGGCTGAATAAGAAGATCCACCGCTGGGGGAGACAGTACAGGAGCGAAGACCTCCTCAGACGTGTAACGGGAGAACCACTGAACCCACACTACTTCATTGAAGGCCTGCATGAAAAGTTCGGCGGGATTTACGGATTTTCATGATCAGATGCAATCGGAATCAAGATCTCAACATCAAAATCTCCGACCTTGGCTGATAATTTGGATTTCCACTTCAAATTCCCTTTATCCATTGAAAAATCAATGGGTTTGTGATAAATTTTACGACGTGGTGGGGCTGGATACAGGATGAATAAAAGTTTGGACTGGGGGAATATTGCTCTTTTCTTATGGATGAACTTGGAGAAAAGTTGGTTGAGGGAAAATCTCCGTCAGGGGATATAGAAAAACCCGGCACCACCGTCGGGGAAAAGGACTTTCATCAAACGGCCGAAGGCTATCCTGTCAATTTCTCCTCTTTTATTCTTTCGCTGGCGACATCGGCGCTGATTCATCTCGGGGAAGATGCAAATCCTGCTACCGGAGAGAAATCGGTGCAGTTGCCGATGGCAAGGCAGGTCATAGATCTTCTCACCCTTCTCGAAAAAAAGACCAGGGGAAATCTGTCAAAGGATGAGGCCGGCCTGATCTCTCAATTGCTTTACACCTTGAGGATGAAATTTGTTGAAACGGAAAAGAAAACCCATCCCTGATCTCTCTCCCTGTCATTAGTGATAAACTGTATGGAATAAGGCTTGTGTTGCTCATTCCATCTCCCCCGTTTACCTTTTGTAAGAGGAGCCCTGTTTGTCTAAGAAGTGGGTTCTAATCCCTTTAATCGTATTCATTCTCCTTGTCATTGGTTCTCACTTATTCTTTCAGAGCGGTTATGTCTCGGAAAAAGCCCGGGAGATTTCTGAAACTCGCTTAAATAACCTGCTTGCCGGGGAGGTCCGGATTCGTTCTGCCCGGGTCAACCTTTTTTCCGCTTCTGTTTCCCTGAAGGGTGTTTCCATTGAAAGCCAAAAGTCCGAACCTCCTGCTAAATTGATTGCTGAAAGGGTCCGGATGGCTTTCAGTCCCTGGTCTCTCTTTATGGAAGCCTTCATGATCGGGGAAGTTGCGATAGATTCTCCTGTCTTGGTCCTGACCGAACAGACCCTGAATGAGATAAGGTCTGTTTTCCCTCCTTCAGGCGCCGAAAAAAAGGAAGCTCCACCAAAAGTGGTCGTACGCTCTATTCTCATAAGCAATGGAAGCGTTTCATACCAGGGGGGAAACGCGAATGAGAAAATTTCCCTTGATAAAATGAACCTTAAAATTGATCCAAATTTAAAAATGGACCGGTTCGAGGTCGAACTTTCAGGAAAAGAAGTTGCGCTCTCAACAGGCAAGGGCAATGGTCGACTGGACCGGTTTGAAGTGAAAATGCTGGTCCAGCCTGACAAAATCAACATCGAGAAGGCATGGTTCGCATCCAGGCAGTTTACACTTCTTTCTGAAGGCGTTTTCACCTTCGGCACACAAAAGCCACTCGATTTTAGTTTTGATGCCCAGATACCCATATCAAATTTTGATCCCACAAGGCAGGGTGCGCCGGAAGACATTTTTTTTAGGGGGAAAAAATTGTCTGGAGAGGCCGTTCTCCTTGGAAAACTTTCAGGTTCTCTCTCGAGTCCGGATTTGAAAGGGAGGCTAATGCTTTCACCTCTCTCCCTTGACGGAAAGGAAATCGGGACAGTCGGAGCAAATATTTCTTACCAGAAGGGATTGCTTTCCTTTGATTCTGTATCGGGGGAAGTCTTTCCCGGTTCTTTTTCCGGAAACGGACAGATGATCCTTCCCTTCGGGCCGCATCCTGATAAGGAGTCGAATGAAACATATCAACTTAATCTGAAGTATCGGGGGATATCACTTCATAGGGTGCTTCAGAATATCAGGGGAGATGAAGCGAAGGGAAATGCGTTATCTGAAGGAATCTTTCTTGATGGCAACTTTACCCTATCGGGAAGCAAATTTGACAAGCAGGATTTTACCGCGAAAGGCCATCTCAATGCAATAAGGCACCCTCTTTTTTCTCCGGCCCTTCCCGTAAAAGCAAAACGATTTCCATTGCTCATGTCCCTCTTCAGAAACGGATCGATGCAATGGCTTTGGTCCAGGGGTCGGCTTCACTTGGAAAAGGGGAAGATCGCTTTTCCCGATGCGGGGGTAGACTTTTTTGGCAAATGGGATACAGAGTCCGGATTGAAGCTCAACACGAAAGCCCAAAGCAAAGAGGTTAAAGTCCTTGCCAGCCGACTTCGAATTCCGCTCACCGGCCAAATGCAGCTCGAAGGGGTTTTAGCCGGACCGATGACACATCCTGCTTTTAAGGGAAATGTTTTATTTGAAAAGTGGGCGCTTAGGGGGCAATCTTTTGGAACGCTTTCCTCTCAAATCTCTTATGCGAACAAGATTATCACTTTAAAGCGTGGAGAAGTAAAGGATTCAGCTCCGGGCTCCCGTCCCCGAACCATGAAACAAGGTAAAGGAAAAAGGGATGTTTTCCGCTATCAGTTTGAGGGGGATGTTGGCTATGAGAAATACCCGATTCCTTCTTTCGATCTCCGGGTTAACTTGAAATCGGCCGATCCTCTGGAGGTCCTGACTGTGTTTAAAAGACCGATCCCACTCAACACCTTGGTTACGGGCCATTTACACATTCAGGGAACGCCCAGGGCTTTGAACGTGGAAGGGCCTCTTATATTATCAAAAGGAGCGCTCTATGGAGAGTCTTTTGACCGGGGAAAGCTGGAGTTGACTGTAACTGAAAAAAAGGTCGGGTTTCGAAATGTCGTTCTTGAAAAAAAGCACACCCGTTTTGTAGGTGAAGGAGAGATGGGGTACCGGGGAAGCTATCGGCTTGCTTTGCGGGGGAAAAATCTCAATCTTCATAAGACCGCTTATTTTCAATCGCGCCTCCCCTTCCTTGCTGGAGAGGTGGGGGTGAAGGTTTCGGGAAAAGGAAGTTTTAAGGACCCGGGATTAAAGGTGCTTGTCGACATAAGCGACCTTCGTTATGGGGAGATGGAAGGAGGACAGGGAAAGCTAAGGATTGACTGGAAAGACCGGGAGATTAAACTGGAGGGGAAGCTTCCCCGGAAAAATCTTCAACTGGAAGCAAAGGTTGCCATGACGGGTCCTTACCCATTCTCTTTTAAAAGTCACTTTGACTCTCTTCAACTGGCTCCCTTTTTTAGAGCCCACCTCAGGGGCCTTATTTCGGATGTCGGCATTCAACTCACTGGTAAAATGGAGGGACAGGGCGAATTTTCTCACCTCGAACATGTAAACCTGGAGGGAGCCTTCTCAACGATACTGGCCGATTTCAGTGGTTATGAGATTCAGAATGACGGTGACATCACGGTTCATTCAGAAGAGGGTGATTTTCAAATCAAGGACAGTCGTTTTAAAGGAGAGAATACCGCACTGTCCTTCTCCGGGAACATGGCTCTTCTCAGGAGTTGGGATATCTTGATGGAGGGGGAAGCGGATCTGAATCTGATCAAGTTTTTCACAAAAGAGATTGCTTCAGGTAGTGGAAAGGCCCTGTTGAATCTCCGTGTTTCCGAGGATTGGGAAACCCCCAATATCAACGGGATCCTCCATTTGAAAAATGGCAAAATTCGAACCGCAACCTTTTCCAGAACAGTTCTTATTGATTCACTGGAACTCGTCTTCAATCAGGACCACCTCCTTCTGGAGACATTTGAAGGAAAGGTGGGTGGGGGACGATTTCAAGGGAGTGGAAAAGCTCACATTTCCGGGTTTAACTTGAAGTCATTTGGATTTCTCCTTACACTGAAAAATGCGGGTGTCCAGATTCTGCCAAAGCTGGTTGCAACAGTCGATGGGGATCTCCTTTTCCAACGTGATGAAAAAGGGCAGTCCCTCAGGGGGGAATTGAAGCTGAAGCGGGCAGTATATGAACAGAGGACGGATCTGAAGTCTATTATTACAAAGTTCAACAAAAAGAAAGGGCAGGCACTCTGGCGAGATGCCCCAATTTCCGGAAGGACCAAATTGAACGTCCATCTTTACGGGAGGGAAGGGGTTTGGATTAACAATAACGTCGCGAAGATCCCTCTATCTCTTGATCTCTTCCTGAAAGGCTCTAATGAAAGGCCGTTACTGCTTGGTCGGATAGATCTCCCCAGAGGAAAAATCTTTCTCAGAAGAAACCATTTCAGAGTGATCTCCGGAGCTGTCGATTTCCTTAACCCGGAAAAGATTGACCCGACGTTTGATATCCACGCAAAAACAGATGTCAGGAACTACGCGACAGACCAGACTTACAAAGTCGAGCTATCCCTAAGGGGAACACTATCCCAAATCACACTGAGTCTACAGTCATCGCCTTCTCTTCCTCAGGCAGACATCCTTGCCCTGCTCACACTTGGAAAGACAACGGCAGATATTGCCGACGGCGGTGCAGGAGGGGAGGCGACTGCTTTTGTTGTTTCGGAGCTCCTGGAGGAACCTGTTCAGAAAGTCACCGGGGTCGACCGGATTCAAGTCAATCCGACGATTGGAGAATCCAATGGTTCTAAAACAACGACAGGGACCCGCTTTACTGCGGAAAAGAGGCTCCTTGAGGACCGCTTAATTGTGGTATATTCTACGACGCTTGATCCTTCCGAGGAAGATTTAATACGCATGGTCTATGAGGTGAATAAGAATGTTTCCCTGGTCGGAAATAGAGACGACAGAGGAGAGATAGGAGGGGACGTTCGATTTCGATTCGAATTTCGCTAATCTTCATAGTATTTTTGTTGATGGTCCCTGGCACGCTCCTTGCTGTTGAATGGGAAGGACGTGTGATTGATCAGATCACCTTTGATCAGTCTGGCAATATTCCTGATGAGGACTTACTAAGAATTATCCGCATGAATCCCGGAGATCACTACCGGAACTCTGAGATTCGGAATGCGATTAAACGTCTTTACCAGACAGGACACTACAAAGATATTCTGATAGAGCTTGAACCCGCCAGAGAGCGCCGGGTCGCGCTTCGCTATATATTAATCGAAAAACAGTATATTCACTCCATCAAGATCTCAGGAAATCATTCTATTTCAGAAAAGGATATTCTCAGTTCAATTTCATTCAAGTCTGGTGACGCGTTTACAGAGGCCTATTGGCGTGAGCTGCTCTCTGAAATCGCTTCGTATTACCAGAAGGAGGGTTTTTTCCGGGTCAGGTTTTCGTCTGAACTCAAATCAGATTCCGGAGATCGAAGGAAAATTAAAGCCCTCCTCACCATAGATGAAGGGAATCGTGCGCGTATCCGATCCCTCAAACTAGAAGGAGAAAAGGCCTTTTCCGACTGGGTCCTTGCACTCCGTATTTTTTCCCATGAAGGAGAGTTTTATCGACATCGTATTTTTGAGGAAGATATTGATCGGCTGAGGACATTCTATATCTCGGAAGGCTATCTAAAGGCAACAGTCGGTCCTGCTGTAGTGACTTACATAGATGAGACCAACGAAATAGATATTCGTCTTTCTGTAAAGTCATTGAATAAGATTGAAATATTTTTTGAAGGTGAAAGCCTTCTTCCCAAGAAGCAACTTGAATCATTTGTGCTGATCCAGGAGGAGCGTCGAGATCAGGAAGATGTTATTGAGGAGAGTGCGCGTCAGATCGAAGCTTTTTACCGGCGGGAGGGTTACCCGTTTGCGGAAGTAACGTCAATCTCAGAGCGATTTAAAGAGGAAAACCGGCATGTTGTTCATTTCAAAATAAAGAGCGGTTTCAGGGCAAAGATCCGGAAGATCCGATTTTCCGGAAATTATGCTTTCTCACAAAAACGTCTTCTATCTCTCATTCAATTACGAGAGGAAGGTCTGATAAAACGTCAACTGTATACCCAGGAAGCCCTTGAGAAGGATGTTGCGATTTTATCAGAATTTTATGGTGAAAATGGTTTTCAGGATGTTGAAATACAAGGCATCCCGGAATTTGATACCCTAAAGCAATACCTGGTCATCACATTTAAGATCGATGAAGGAATTCGCACCCGGATTGAAAATGTTAAGATCTCAGGGCGCCGGTCACTTCCCGAAAATGAGCTTCTCGATGTCTTGGGCGACCCGTTCCAAAGGCCCTACAATGAAAGTGTTGTGGAAGAGGGAAGAGAAAAACTGCTTTCAGCTTATTCTAGAGAAGGATATCTTCATGCCGATATAGCGCCAGCCATACATTTTTCTCTTGACCGGACCAAAGTGAGATTAACCTATCATGTAACTGAAGGTGCCTTGGTCCGATTGGGCCGGATTCACTTGAAAGGTAATCTTCGAACCAGAGATTATGTTCTTTTCCGGGAGATGACCCTGCAGAAAGGAGAGCCATATAACCCCGAGAAGATTCTGGAGAGCCAGCATAGGCTTTCAAAAATCGGGCTCTTTTCAGTTTTACATTTCGACCCCATCCGTTTTGAGGACAACCGGACGGTACAGGATGTTCAACTGACTGTTGAAGAAAGGCCAAGCGTTGCTCTTGACTTTGGATTTGGTTTTGGAAACAGAGAGCGACTTCGGGGCTTTGCAGAAGTTTCCCACCGCAACCTTTGGGGAACGAGCCGCTCGCTAAGCGCACGCGCTGAAGGGAGTCAGGTCGAAGAGAGATATCAACTCAAATACAAAGAGCCCTGGTTTCTGGGTGAAAAAATTAACGCGAAACTTATTTCCGTCTATGAAGACCTGGAGGAAGTTTCTTTTGATCTGGAAACCTTTAGCGGTGCGTTTGGTCTGGACAAATCATTTACGGACCGCACCAGCGGATCAATCCTTTACGAGTATGAACTCCGGCAGACGAGCAACGTGGCACCGACAACAACCTTAAGTCCTGAAGATATTGGACGATTTGCGATTGCGACAATGAACCTCTCGCTCGTTCGTGACTCACGTGATGATCCTTTTAATCCCCGAACAGGATCAGTGAATGGTGTCACCGCAAGGAACGCTGAAATTGCTCTTGGCTCGGATGTCGAGTTGGTGAAAACAACAATTCAGAGCCGGTGGTACCTCCCTCTGGGCACTCATGCTGTTCTCGCCCTTTCCGCCCGGGCAGGATTTGCAAGACGACTCGGAAAAACATCCATTATCCCCCTGTCGGAGCGTTTCTTTGTCGGGGGGAGAAGTACGGTGCGGGGGTACGATGAAGATGAACTTGGCGTACAGAATGTTACCATTATCAACGGAGAGCCGACCGGTGGAGATGCAATGGTTATCCTCAATGAAGAACTCCGTATTTTTCTCCCTAAATCATTTGGCCTCGTCTTGTTTTTTGATCATGGAAACGTCTGGAAAAGACGCCGGGACATCTCCCTGCCCCAGGCAAAATCCAGCACGGGGATCGGATTACGGTATAATACTCCTATAGGCCCTTTGAGACTCGATTGGGGTTACAAGCTGGACCGTGAATCCGGCGAAGAGCCCTGGGTCCTCCATTTTACATTGGGACACGCATTCTAAATTAGTAAAGAGGGAAAAATGACTAAATCATCTCGTATCCGGCCCGTTTACCTTTTGATTCTTTTTGTGGTGATTCTCTTAATCTTTTATTTTAATGCGGGAGAGAATTCCCTTGAGATATTCAAACCAAGACCTACAAAAAGCGTAACTGTATTACCTGAAAATGGACTCTTGCCCCCACCTTCCTCTGATGGTCTCCCGGATGTTGTAGATGAGACATCAGAAGATATTCCTGAGTGGGCTTTAATAAACAGAAAAGGCTTATCGGAATTTAATCAATCGAATTATCATGAGGCCCTTACCCTTTTCCAAAGGGCATTGAAGCTGAGACCGCAAGATGCGATCCTGGGGAAAAATATCGCACAAACATATGCCCAGCTTGGCTGGGAGGCCATTCGGAGCAGCCGGTACCCGGAGGCAATCCTTAAATTTGATCAGGCGATCAAGGGTGTTCCGGACGAGTCTGCCCATTATATTGGAAAAGCACTCGCGATGCATCGGCTCGAACGGGGAATTGAGGCGCTTGAAACCGTCGAAACCGGACTTCAACTCAATCCGGCAAATGCGATCTTATACAGGATCGGGGGTGAGATCTATTATGATCAGAATGAATATGAGAAGGCAATTCATGCCTGGGAAAGCTCGCTTCAACTCAATCCCGGAGACCGGGACCTTTCTGCTTCCCTTGAAAAACTCAAGCGGGAGCATCGCCTCTTTTCCGGCTTTCAGAGAGAAGGGACAAGTCACTTCACCTTATTGTTTGAGGGGCAGGAAGATCGGACCTGGATCAGGCCCGTGTTGCAGTCTCTGGAAGACGCATATCAGGAAATTGGCCAGACGATGTCGTATTATCCTCAAAGGACGGTTTTTACCGTTCTATATACCGATCAACAGTTTCGGGATGTAACGAAAAGCCCGGCTTGGACCAAGGCCCTCTTTGATGGTAAAATCCACCTCCCGGTTGGGGGAAGCCCGGAGGACATGAAACTCTTGAAAAAGTTGATCTACCATGAGTATACCCATGCCCTTATTCATCAACTTTCAAATGGAAAAGTCCCCACTTGGCTAAATGAGGGTTTGGCGATGTTTTTTGAGGAGGGCGGAATACAGGGGGAAGCAAGACGGGCAGGGGGCCGGAACGGAGCTTTGCAGTCGATCATTTCTCTGGAAAGACTTCATGGGTCATTTATGTCATTTGACGAAACAACGGCCGAAAAGGCCTATGCTGTAAGCGAGGTGGCCACGGCATATCTGATTCAGAGGCATGGGTTTTTCAGAATAAAACAACTCCTGGAAAAATTGTCTTCCGGCCTCCCTTTTCCCGTGGCTTTTGATGAAACCTTCCTGATTTCTTACGCTGATTTTCAAGCTGATTTATGGAGAGACTTTTCCAGTGTCAGGTAATCGAGAACAGGACAAAATCCAGAGGCGGTCAAGTCTTGTTTTTCTATGGATAGTCCTTGCATTCCTGTCTGCCCCGCCCAGGGCCATTGCGGACGGACCTGAAAGGATTGAGAACGTCAAAGTGGAAACACTTCGTGAGAAGATCCTTATTTCCGCCCGGCTTAATGAGGGTTTTCGCCCAAAGATCGTTCGTGAAATCAACAATGGTATTCAAAAGGAATTTTTCTACTACATTCTCGTCAAACGAAA
This sequence comes from Nitrospiria bacterium, assembly GCA_046756865.1. Lineage (GTDB taxonomy): Bacteria > Nitrospirota > Nitrospiria > SBBL01 > JAADHI01 > DUAG01. Next base: position 31,711 of record JBHHXE010000001.1, read on the forward strand.
AGAGACGAATTGGATCTTTGACGAAGAGATTCTTTCCAAGAGCCTTCTCTACACGGTCAAATTCGACACGCTCAAGAAAAAATACAAGGTTGTTTTCAGTGACGGAGAAAAGGTAATTGAGAAAACCTTTGATGATTTTGAAGCAATGAAAGAAATGGTCATGCAGGTAAATCGTGTAGAGCTTCCTTTGACCGATATTAAAAAATCGCCCGATCGCTATTATGTCAGCGTGAAGGTCCAGATGAAGGCTGCCAAGTTGCCACTTTATCTCGATTACTTTCTGTTTTTTATCCCCTTTCTGGAAATTGATACGCCCTGGTCTGATTCTGAGATCATTTCTTTTCAAGGCGGGAAATAAGGGGGGCAGTCGGTGAATCACTCTCTATTAACACAAAAGTCAAAAAAAAAGAATGTCTTCCGTCCGGTGTGGATCACTGCGCTCTTTCTGGGTTTATCAGCATCGCTCACCTTTCTTATCTTTCGAGGCATCGAACACCCCTCTCAATTCTCAACAAATATCCTCGTACTTACTCTTGTGAATGTAAATATCACGTTGACGATTGTCCTGGTGCTTCTTCTCTCCAGAAATCTGATTAAAGTCTACTTTGAAAGGAAACGGGAGCCCGGAAAGTCGAAGTTCAAGAGCAAACTTGTCGGGGCATTTCTCGGCCTTTCTCTGATTCCTTCTATCTTATTATTTGTTGTTGCCAGCGGCCTTTTGACGAGCAGTATTGAAAACTGGTTTTCTATCCAGGTGGAAAAATCACTTGACCAATCTCTGGGTGTCGCCCAGGATTACTATGAGCAGAATCGCCAGCATGTAACGCGTGCTTCAAATGAGATCAGCCGATCTCTTCTTGAACGGAATATAATGAAGCGTACTCGGAAAAGACTAACCGGATTGCTTGAACGACGCCGGGAAGAATATGGTATCCAGGCTGTACACCTGTTTACACCGGAACTCCGCCTGATTGCCGGGGCTTCGGAAAAAGGATCGGCTGTTATTCCCCCGTCTCCGGATTTCCTGGAAGATATACTTGATGCGAATATGGCGCGCAAAGACAGAGAGCAAGGGCTTCTTCCACTGTCTATAAAATCAACGCTGGACGGAGACCTCCTCCGTGGCATCATCCCATTACGTTCAAATAAGCGCCTCACTGCGCTTCTTGTGGTAGACCACCTGATCCCAATTGATGTTGTTCAGAAGATGGAGGGAATCAAAAAATCGGTTGAAGAATACAAACAGTTGAAGGCCTTCAAAAATCCGATTAAAGGGAGCTACATCCTTTCCTTCCTCATCATTGTCCTCTTGATCATCTTTTCTGCGGTATGGTTCGGCATTTACTTTTCCCGCACCATTACCGTTCCGATACAGCGTCTTGCCGAAGGGACACAAGCTGTTGCCGATGGAGATTTGAACTTCCAGCTCGATGTGCGGGCAACCGATGAGCTAGGCGTCCTGGTGGATTCGTTTAACCGGATGACCTCTGACTTGAGGCAGGGGCAGGAGAAAATTAAAGAGGTCAATCGCTTTCTCCTGGAATCGAACCGGGAATCTGAAGGACGTCGGGCTTACATGGAGGGTGTCCTTCAAAATATCGGGGCAGGCGTTATTTCGGTCGATGAAAAAGGGATGATCGCAACTTTTAATCCATCGGCAAGCAAGATTTTCAGTATCCAGCCCGATAAAGCCATTCAGCAGGATTTTATTGATTTCTTTTTATCCCGAAAAATGAGGGGAATTACCGACCTGTATCAGCAGATGCAAGCCGGAGGGGAAGAATCTCTGGAGGAAGAAATTATCGTCGAAGTCAAGAACAAACTGTTGACCTTACGCGTCACGCTTTCTGTTCTACAGGGACATGACCAAAGGCTGCTGGGCTTTGTTATCGTATTTGACGATTTGACTGAACTCATCCGGGCTCAAAAAGTTGCGACCTGGCAGGAGGTGGCACGTCGGATAGCCCATGAAATTAAAAATCCCCTGACCCCGATTCAACTTTCCACCGAGCGTCTTCGGAAAAAATATTTTCAGCGGCCCTCTGATTTTGATAAGATATTTGACGAATCGACCCGGATCGTGATCAACGAAGTCCAAGGGCTGAAACGCCTTGTTGATGAGTTCTCAGAGTTTGCCAGACTTCCCCCCCCTCACCGGACCCTTCAAATGATCAACCCGATCTTACAAGAGGTCATTCTGCTTTATCAGGCGAGTCAAAAAGATGTCGTGATCACTTCTCAGCTTGATGAAAAGATGCCTTCTTTAAATTTGGATCGTGACCAGATCAAGCGTGTATTTTTGAATCTGTTTGAGAATGCGTTTGAGGCCATGGAAGGGAAGGGCGGGGTTTATATTGCGACGATATATGAACAGGCTCAGCAAAAGGTTCGTATCGAGATTTCTGATGAAGGCGTCGGGATTGCTCCTGACGATATTGAGAAGCTCTTTCTTCCTTATTTTTCCAGAAAGAAAACCGGGACAGGGCTAGGATTGGCCATTGTCAATCGCATTGTGACTGATCACAATGGTCAAATTCGAGTCGCGCCACGGCATCCAAAAGGAACAACATTCACAATTGAATTCCCTGTATAGCTGAATCATTACCGAAGGAGTCCCCTTGGCTGAAAAGATACTAATCGTAGATGATGAACCGGCAATCCTTTCCACGCTTTCGGGCATTTTGAGTGATGAGGGCTATGATGTCCTTGAAGCCGGGAATGGACTTGATGCGCTTCGTCTGGTACAGACGACTTCTCCGGAGATCGTTTTACTCGATATCTGGATGCCAGACCCAGATGGCCTCATTACATTGGAAAAAATCAAAGACTCTTCTCCAGATGTTGTTGTTGTCATGATGTCCGGCCATGGTTCCATCGAGACGGCCGTTAAAGCGATCAAACTTGGCGCTTACGATTACATCGAAAAGCCCCTTTCACTGGATAAAGTGGTTTTAATGGTAAAGCATGCCTTGACCGAGCGGAGGCTCCATCAGGAAAACAAGACGCTCAAAAGAATTGTGGAAAAGAAATATGAAATGGTTGGCGCAAGCCCGGCCATTCTTGAGCTCCTTCAGCAGATCAAAATGGCGGGTCCATCCCAGGGCAGGGTATTAATCTCGGGAGAAAACGGAACAGGGAAAGAATTGGTCGCCAGGATGATTCATGCTCAGAGCCACAGACGGGAAGGGCCTTTTCTGGAGATCAACTGCGCCGCGATTCCAATCAATCTTATAGAAAGTGAGCTTTTTGGATATGAAAAGGGTGCTTTCAGCGGGGCTCAGCGCCAGAAAAAGGGGCAGTTTGAACTGGCACACGGCGGGACACTCTTTCTGGATGAAATTGGAGACATGGCCCTTTCGACTCAATCGAAAGTCCTCCGGGTATTACAAGATCAAGTCTTTTACCGGGTCGGTGGGGGAGAACGTATTAAGGTTAATGTACGTGTGATTGCCGCATCGAATAAAGTTCTTTCAAAGGAAATCAGAAAAGACACCTTCCGGGAAGATCTTTATTACCGTTTGAACGTAATTCCTCTGCACGTTCCCCCTCTCAGGGATCGTGCAGAAGATATCCCCCTCCTGGTTACCCACTTTATGAAAGAACTTTCTCAAGAGCAGGGACTAAAGCCCAAAAAAGTTGACGAGGAAGCCTATGATTTAATGAATAAATATGCCTGGCCGGGCAATGTAAGGGAACTCAGGAACATTACGGAGCGCCTGATGATCATGGTGCCATCGCAAGTCATTGCCCCTAAGGATCTTCCTGCCTTTCTCCAGGGCGGGGAGTTCATGGAAGGGCAATCCCGGGCCATGGAATCAATATCAGGAGTCTCTTCCCTGAAGGAAGCTCGCAGTCTCTTCGAAAAAAAACATATCTTGGAAAAACTCGATGAAAACGACTGGAACGTCATTAAAACAGCCGAAACGCTTCAGATTGAGCGGACTTATCTATACCGTAAGATGAAGTTTCTCGGAATAGAGGCACCCGAGGAGAAATAAATCCAGTTTTTTTACGCTGACCGGAACCATCGTAGCCTAAGGGCATTGATGACGACACTCACCGAAGAAAGTCCCATCGCGGCAGCAGCCAGGATAGGGGAGAGGAGGATTCCCGAGAACGGATAGAGGACTCCTGCTGCGACCGGGATCAGGATGATATTATAAATAAAAGCGAAAAAGAGATTCTGCCGGATGTTCCGCATGGTTTCTTTTGAAAGCCTGAGTGCGGTGACAATTCCCCGCAGATCTCCCCCGACAAGTGTAATGTCCGCGGCCGCCATGGCAACATCGGTCCCGGTACCTATTGCCATTCCGATATTGGCCTGCGCCAGCGCGGGCGCATCATTTATTCCGTCCCCCACCATGGCTATCCGGTGCCCCTGTTTCTGAAGTTCTTTTATTCTTCGGGCTTTTTCATTTGGAAGGACCTCCGAGATGACTTGATCAATCCCAACAGCCTGAGCAATAACTTCTGCAGTTTTCTTTTGATCTCCTGTGAGAAGCAGGCTTTTTAAGCCAATCCGGTGTAGAGCTGCAACAACCCCGTTTGCATTTTCTTTTACGGTATCGGAGACGGCAATAATTCCAACACATTCCATCCCGACAGCGACAAACAATGGGGTTTTTCCCTCTTCTGATAGACGAACTCCTGCCTTTTGAAATGTCCTAATGGAGATCTCTTTTTCCTCAAACCATCGGGCCGTTCCGAGGAAAACCGTTTTTCCCTGAATGACTGCCTGAATCCCTTTGCCGGGAATGGCCTGAAAATTTTCCGGGTCGGACAGTTTAATCTTCTCATCTTTTGCCGCTGTTAAAATCGAATGAGCCAAGGGATGTTCCGATCCCTGCTCAGCGCTTCCGGCATAAAAAAGAAGTTTGTCCCGGTCTTCTTTTTTGCTGATAATGTCGGTGACGGAAGGCCTGCCATGTGTGAGGGTCCCCGTTTTATCAAAGACCACCATATCCACCTTCTGGGCCATCTGTAATGCTTCGCCGCTACGTATCAAAACGCCGGATTCGGCCCCGCGGCTGATTCCAACCATGACAGAGGTCGGTGTGGCGAGACCGAGGGCGCAAGGGCATGCGACAATCAGGACGGCGACGGATGCAATAAGGGCATGGGTCAAGTGTGGAGGCGGGCCAACAAAAAACCAGATTATAAAAGATAAGAACGCAATCCCCATCACAGACGGAACAAAGAAGGAAGCAATTCGGTCAGCCAGTTTTGCAATCGGTGGTTTACTTCCCTGTGCTTCTTCAACAAGACGGATGATCTGAGAAAGAACTGTTTCTGAACCGACTTGCGTCGCCTTAAAAACAAATCGCCCCGTTTGATTTAAGGTTCCGCCGATCACAAAGTCTCCAATCTTTTTTTCGACCGGAAGGCTCTCCCCCGAAATCATGGATTCATCGATCGAGGTATAACCCTGAATAATTTCACCATCTACGGGGATTTTTTGACCAGGCCGAACGACAACATGAGCGCCTACCTGGACATCAGCTAAGGGAACTTCTATGACTTCGCCACTGCTTTGTAAGATCGAAGCAGTCTTTGCTTGAACGCCCATCAGTTTATGAATTGCCTCAGATGCTTTACCCCGAGCGCGTGCTTCCAATGATCTTCCGATCAGAATGATACTGACAATCGCAGCAGAGGTATCGTAATAGACCGCCGGGCTCACCCCTCCTTCTGCAAAGAGCGTCGGGGCAAAAGTAGCTATGCAACTGTATGAATAGGCGGCAGATGTTCCAACGGCGATCAGCGTATTCATATCAGAGGTCCAGTGCCTTGCCGCAGCCCAAGCACCTTTATAAAATTGTCTTCCAAACCAGAATTGGACCGGTGTTGCCAGGAGGAATTGCACCACCAGATTTGTCATTGAACGGGACGGAAAAAGAAAGCCCAAGCCAAAGAAGTCGGCATGCATGACAACAGCAATGGCAAGGGTCAGGGAGAGAGATGAAAGAACTTTCGCATTAAAGACTGCAGCAGTCTTATCTCCCGGCAGGGCACCTTCAGGCCGCATTACTTCTGAATCGGGCAGTTGATAACCAAGGCTTTGGATAACATTTTTTATTTTATTGATCGTTGTTAGTGTCGGCAGATATTCTACTGTCGCCTTTTCAGAGGCTAGGTTGACCGAGGCCATGAAGATCCCAGTCTGACTTTTTAAAACCCTTTCAATTTTTGCAACGCAGGAGGCACAAGACATGCCTTCTATCGAGAGTGTCGTCTTCTCTGTTTTGAGGTCATAGCCGATCCGTTTAATGACGGCAATAAGTGCAGTCGGTTTTTCGCCTTCTCTCAGATATACCGTTGCTTTTTCGGTGGCAAAATTAACCGACGCGGAGAGGACTTCATCCAGGGCCAACAAGGTCTTCTCGATACGAGAAGCACATCCCGCGCAAGTCATTCCTGAAACAGGCAGGTCAAATCGTGTCTCGGCATGATTGTCGACTGTCATCGAAACTCCTGAATAAATCGTTTACGAATGATACCATTTTGCCAAGCTCAAAGGAGAGACGCCTAGATAATATAAGACAAACAGAACGATATTGCGAAAGCTGGTGTAATAGTATCCTTTACGGTCCCATCTGCGCGGTGAAGTTGATATTGATTCCTTCAGGAGAATGATACGACCACATTTCTTTAAGCGACGGATAAAGTCAATATCTTCCATAAGCGGCATAGAATGATACCCTCCCATCTTTAAAAATATGTCCCGGCGAACAAAGTATCCCTGGTCGCCATAAGGAAGCTTGAGAAAGGAAGATCTTAAATTCGCCATCGCCGAGATTACCCTCAAAAAGAAGAGCGGGGAATCGATCCTGAGACGAAATGCACCCCCCAGTGTCGAGTTTGATTGGAGCGCTAAGCGGATCGCTTCAAATCCTTTTGGTGGAAAACCCGAATCTGCATGAAGAAAAAGGAGAACATCTCCTCTCGCCTGCTTTGCCCCTGTATTCATTTGTTCCGCCCGGCCGGGTGGTGAGGATATAACAATCCGGCGGGTCTGGTCTTTGGAGCCCTTGTCCCAATTTATCAGGATCTTGGCTGTATTGTCGCAGCTCCCTCCATCAACAAATATCAACTCGTCAACGGAAAATTGGTCCATCTGTTCTAGAAAATGAGGTAGTATTTTTTCCTCGTCTAAAACCGGGACAATGACAGAGATGCTTCTCATTTTAAGCTGCACTATTTACCAAGTTTAGAAAACATGGTCATCAGTTCTTCTATCTTCTTCTCCCGTTCGGGTTTGTTTTTCGATTGAAAGGCATTTACAACACAGCCTTCGAGATGGCGCCGCATTGTTTCTTTTGCCACCCGTTCAAGAGCGCCCTGTACGGCTGAGATCTGATGTAGGGTATCCACACAGTAGCGGTTATTTTCGATCATCCTGCTGATCCCCTTGACCTGTCCTTCAATTTTTGCGAGACGGTTCAGGACTTCTTTTTTTATGTCATCATCCATCTGCCTTTCCCTCCAATATACACTACCATAGTAGGGTATATTGGCATCCTACAGTAAAGGCTAAGTCCTGTCAAGTTTCGACTGCATAGGAGAGGCTATCAATTTCAAAAGGAACATTTATCGATATGATACAAAGCAAAAAAACCTTATAATAATACACATGGCCTAAGAACGATCCTGTTATGGAGAAAGCACATGGAAGAAGAAATTCATCGACGCAATAAGGCGGAAACCGGTTTTCGTACAATCATTGAGCCTTTCAAGATCAAGTCTGTGGAGCCGATCCGGATGACGACACGAATCGAGCGTGAAAACATCCTCAGGAGAGCACATTTCAATGTATTTCTTATCAAGGCTCGGGATGTCATGATTGACTTGCTCACGGACAGCGGGACAAGCGCAATGAGTTCTGAACAGTGGAGCGGGTTGATGCGGGGGGATGAGGCCTATGCCGGGAGTGAGAGTTATGAGCGATTTGAAAAGACCGTCAAGTCGATCTTTGGTTTCAAACATGTGATTCCAACACATCAGGGTCGGGCTGCCGAGCGTATTCTCTTTACTTCCGTCTGTAAACGAGGAGACGTGGTGCCGAATAACAGCCACTTCGATACCACACGGGCAAATGTGGAGTCCCAAGGCGCCATCGCTGAGGATATCCTGATTGCAGAGGGACTCGATCCCGCTTCCCCCTATCCGTTTAAAGGAAACATGGATCTTAAAAAGCTGGAGGCCTTGATTCACCGTTTCGGTAGAGCGAGAATTCCGCTTTGCATGATTACGATAACGAATAATGCGGGTGGGGGACAGCCTGTTTCCATGGAAAATATCCGTGCAGTCAAATCGCTCCTCTCCAAATATCAGATCCCCCTCTATTTTGATGCATGTCGCTTCGCTGAAAATGCCTACTTCATTAAAATGCGTGAGGAGGGTTATCAGGAACGGCCTGTTCATGAAATCGTTCAGGAAATGATGGGCTATGCGGATGGCTGCACCATGAGCGCCAAGAAAGACGGACTGTCAAATATGGGAGGCTTCCTTTGTACAAATGATGATTTTTTGGCTAAACGAGAACGTGAGCTCCTGATCCTAACGGAGGGTTTTACCACTTATGGCGGCATGGCGGGGAGAGACCTGGAGGCGATTGCCATTGGACTGAAAGAGATCTTGAAAGAAGATTACCTGATATATCGGGTCGCGGAAACGGAGTATCTTGGGGAAAACATTGAAAAAGCGGGTTTTCCGATCGTGCAGCCGCCTGGAGGCCATGCAATTTACATCGATGCAAAGGCAACATTGACTCACATCCCGCCCTCAGAATACCCAGGACAGGCCCTGGCTGCAGCTTTTTTTCTTGCCGGCGGCATTCGGACTGTAGAGATCGGCTCCCTTATGTTCGGAAAAGTCGATCTGAAGACAAACAAAGAAATCCCTGCTGGAATGGAGCTGGTCCGGCTGGCAATTCCAAGACGGGTGTACACACAAAGCCATATCGATTATGTCATTGAAGTTGCCAGGCAGGTCTGGAAAAACCGTGAATGTCTCAGGGGTTTTAAGATTGTGGAGCAGGCAAAGGTGCTAAGGCATTTTACTGCCAAATTGGAGTCCTGTTAAGCTGAAGAGAGACAGGTCACATCCTTCCATTTACCAAGCGATATGACAATATCAGGAAAGCGTTTTACCCCCGATTCTTTTTGACAACCAAGGCTAAAATCAATATAATTCAATGTTTTATATTTCAGGAAATTTCATTGCAAAAACATATCCGGAATTTCTCCATCATTGCCCACATTGATCACGGTAAGTCGACACTTGCCGACCGCCTGCTGGAAGAGACGGGTGCCATTGACCCGCGTGAATTTAAGGATCAACTCCTGGATGATATGGACCTCGAAAGAGAAAGAGGGATTACGATCAAGTCCCATGCCGTACGACTTCGGTACACTGCAAAAGACGGGATAGAGTATATGATGCACCTGATTGATACACCCGGCCACGTTGACTTTTCCTATGAAGTGTCTCGAAGTCTCTCTGCCTGTGACGGTGCTTTATTGGTTGTTGATGCCACACAGGGCGTCGAAGCACAAACCATTGCAAATGCCTACATGGCCATTGATAACAATCTGGAAATCATACCGGTGATCAATAAAATAGATCTCCCAAGCGCGGACATTGAAAAGACAAAAAATCAGATTGAGGAAATCCTGGGATTGGATGCCTCCGGGGCCATTGCCACGAGCGCCAAGGAAGGGAGGGGAATCAAAGAAATCCTGGAATCAGTTGTTCTGAATGTCCCTCCCCCAATGGGTGATCCGAATGCCCCCTTACGGGCGCTGATTATTGATTCCTGGTTTGACAATTATCAAGGGGCCGTCATCCTCATTAAGATTGTGGATGGAAGGGTTCAAAAAGGGACCCGCATTCGACTCATGTCAAACGATACGGAACACGAAGTCCTCTCCATGGGCGCCTTTCTTCCAAAGCCGAAAGAGGTCCCGTCCCTCTCTGCGGGGGAAGTCGGCTATCTTGTCTCCGGGATTCGGGAAGTCAGCGAGACCAAGGTTGGAGATACCGTGACAGATGCCAAATCTCCGGCTTCTGATGCAATCCCGGGTTACAGGGAGGTCACGCCTATGGTTTTCTGTGGCCTGTACACCATTGACACGGACCGATTTGAAGACCTCCGGGAAGCCCTTAAAAAATTACAGTTGAATGATTCCTCATTTCAGTATGAACCAGAGACTTCTTTGGCGCTTGGTTTCGGATTTCGCTGCGGATTTCTTGGCCTGCTCCATATGGAAATTATCAAGGAACGGCTGGAAAGAGAATATCGCCTTGCACTGATCGGCACGGCGCCGACCGTGGTCTACCACATCACGACACAAAAAGGAGGGATTCTCAATATAGAGAATCCGGCCAAGCTGCCGCCGCCCGGCGAGATCACCCGATTTGAAGAACCTTTTATCGAGGCGGTGATTATTACGAGAGACGAATATTTAGGGGCTATCATCCGTTTGTGCCAGGAAAGGCGCGGCACACAAAAAGACATGAAATATCTCGATGTTGGCCGGGTGATGCTCACGTATGATCTACCACTCAATGAGGTCATTCTCGATTTTTATGATCGACTGAAGTCCCTGTCTAAGGGATATGCCTCTTTGGATTACGAATTCAGCGGATATCAGGACGCCCATCTGGTTAAAGTGGATATCCTGCTCAATGGAGAGCGTGTCGATGCGCTTTCCTTTATTGCGGACCGGGAGAAGTCACAGTTCCGGGCCAGACAACTTGCTGAAAAGATGAAAGAGATTATTCCGAGACAGATGTTCGAGGTTGCCATTCAGGCGGCAATCGGAGGCAAGGTGATTGCGAGAGAGACCGTTGGGGCCTTGAAGAAGAATGTGACGGCAAAATGTTATGGTGGAGACATCACCCGAAAAAGGAAATTATGGGAAAAACAGAAGGAAGGCAAAAAAAGAATGAAGCAGGTTGGCCGGGTGGAGGTACCGCAGGAAGCCTTCCTGGCAGTCCTGAAGGTTCAGGATTAATCTTATCTAAAGATAAGAAGAAAAAATCTACCTTTCGGGAATATGCCGAGACGCTTGTAATCGCCATCGTACTGGCCCTTTTTATCCGAACATTTGTCGTACAGGCCTTCAAGATTCCCTCGGGGTCGATGATTCCTACCCTGGCAATCGGGGATCATATCCTCGTCAGTAAGTTTATTTATGGCGTTCGGCTTCCGTTTACAGACATCGTGTTGATCCCCTTCCAAAAGCCGGACCGGGGAGACATCATTGTTTTCCGCTTTCCCAAGGATGAACGAAAAGATTTTATCAAGCGTGTTGTTGGTATTCCAGGCGACACCATTGAAGTCAAGGAAAAGGCCCTGTATCTGAATGGGATAAAGCAGGAGGAGTCCTTTGCCATACATGATGAGGCAACGATACCCTTGCGATCCCTTGATAACCGTGATAATTTTGGACCCATATCCGTTCCTCAGAATGCCTACTTTGTGATGGGAGACAACCGGGACCACAGCCTCGATTCGCGCTTTTGGGGTTTTGTCGATTTCTCAAAAATTAAAGGACAGGCCTTCCTGATCTACTGGTCATGGGATAAAGAGACAAGTTGGGTGCGATGGAAGCGACTTGGGAAAATTCTTCACTAACAATCTGATCTCAGAAGGAAAATGAATTGAAACGGTTTTTAAAGCGTTTCTCCAGACAAAAAGTCCTTATACTGGGGGACATGATGCTCGATCATTATATCTGGGGGAGCGTACGCCGAATTTCGCCTGAAGCGCCGGTCCCCGTCGTGAATGTGCAATCCGAATCAGTCTTGCTTGGCGGTGCGGGAAATGTCCTTCATAATATCCTGACCCTGGGAGGGGGAAGTATGATCTGCAGTGTCGTTGGGTCAGACGATGCCGGTGAATGGATCCGGTCTGAAATTTCTTCAAACAATGTTCCCCTTGAGGGCGTGGTCGTAGAGGATGGTCGTCCGACCACCAAGAAAACACGTATTATTGCCCACCAACAACAGGTTGTCCGCTATGACCATGAGGAACGCGCTAAAATCAAACTCAAAACCGAGAGAAAAATATCAGCATTTATTTCAGATCATCTCATGGAAATTAATGCCATTGTTGTCTCGGACTATGCAAAAGGCGTCGTGACCGAAGGGCTTATGAACAATATCATCTCATGTGCAAAGAAAAGAAGAATTCCTGTTGTGGTTGATCCAAAGGTAGATCGTCTATCTTATTACAAGAACGTCACCATGATTACACCGAACCATCTTGAGGCATCCCAGGGGTCGGGGATTGAAATCGAAGATGAAAAGACCCTGTGTAAAGCGGGAAAAATACTCTTAAAGAACCTCAAGTGTGAGGCCGTACTCATTACAAGAGGAGAACATGGGATGAGCTTGTTTGAAAGAAATGGAAAGATCACACACATCCCGACGGAAGCCAAAGAGGTCTACGATGTCACCGGTGCTGGAGATACAGTCGTCGGGACAATTTCCCTCGCCCTGGCGGCGGGTGCGCCTTTTGCGACTGCGGCCAAAATGGCAAATCATGCGGCAGGCATTGTTGTGGGGGAGGTGGGTACCGCGGCCATTCACAAGGAGAGATTGGAGCAGGTTCTCTAATGAGTGACCCCTTATTATCGAGATTGGTCGTTATTCCGGCAAGATATCAGTCTCAGCGTTTTCCCGCAAAGCCCCTTGCAGATCTTAAGGGGAAGCCGATGATCCAGCATGTGTGGGAACGGGCCATGATGATGAAAAATCCCGGCCGCGTGATTGTTGCAACAGATGACAAACGGATTGCCGATTGCGTTCGGGGGTTCGGCGCTGAAGTCCATATGACCTCCTCCTCTCATCGAACCGGCACAGAACGGGTCGCGGAAGTTGCCGAGCAGTTTGATGCGGAGGTGGTCGTCAATTTACAGGGTGATCTTCCTGTATTTCTGCCCGGTGTTTTGGATGATCTCCTTGAAATCAGTGCAGGTTTAATCGGACGAGGGAAAGCCAACCTGATTACCGTTAAATCGGAGATCCTGTCCAGCAAAGAAGTCTTTTCTCCAAATACAGTCAAAGTTATCGCTGATCGGAATGACCGGGCGCTTTATTTTTCGCGTTCGCCCATTCCGTACATTGACCCGGGCCTTACGGATCTCTCATATTTGCCCTTTAAGTTTTACAAGCACTATGGGATCTATATTTATAAGAAAGAGTTTCTCCTTCATATTTCCAAATCACCCGAGGGGCTATTGGAGAAGGCAGAGAAGCTGGAACAGCTTCGTGTCCTGGAAGAGGGAGGTCACGTATCGGTTATCGATATAAAACCCGAATCTGCACGTTTCTTCTGGGAAGTCAATACCCCGGAAGATCTGATCAAAGCCAGAGAGCTAGTGTCTTCAAAATTTATCCATTAAATCAATTTCCATCCTGGAGGATCAATTGACAAAATATATCTTCACAACCGGAGGTGTTGTTTCGTCACTGGGAAAGGGGCTTTCCGCAGCCGCGATCGGGAACCTTCTTAAAGCAAGAGGGCTAACGGTAACCTTTTTGAAACTTGATCCCTATATCAATGTTGATCCGGGAACAATGAACCCTTATCAACACGGTGAAGTTTTTGTAACAGACGATGGCGCGGAAACCGATTTAGACCTGGGGCACTATGAACGGTACACCTCTATCACGATGTCAAAAGAGAACAATTATACGACCGGAAAAATCTATTACAATGTGATCAATAAGGAACGGCGCGGTGATTATCTCGGCGGAACCGTTCAGGTTGTCCCGCATATTACCAATGAGATAAAGCATTCTATCAAAGCTGTTGCGAAAGGGAATAAAAACCAGGTCGATGTGGTCATTGTTGAAATCGGTGGGACCGTTGGTGATATCGAAAGCCTCCCGTTTCTTGAGGCGATACGCCAATTCCCCTTTGATGTTGGGAGGGAAAATGTTCTCTATATTCATCTGACACTGGTCCCCTATATCAAAGCAGCCGATGAGTTGAAAACAAAGCCGACCCAGCATAGCGTTAATAAAATGAGGGAGATCGGGATTCAGCCTGATATTCTGCTCTGCCGCACGGACCGCGCGCTCTCATCTGATCTGAAGAAAAAAATCGCATTGTTTTGCAGCGTAGAGCCTAGTGCAGTTATTACGGCACGGGATGTTGCCAGTATTTACGAGGTGCCTCTGGTTTTTCATCAGGAAAAACTTGATGAAACAATCGTTCAAAAGCTGGGCTTACTTACGCCCCACCCTGAATTACGCCGATGGAAAAGAATCGTCCGTGTGATTACAAGACCGAAGGGACGGATTCGGATTGCCCTGGTCGGAAAATATATTGAGTTAAAGGATTCTTATAAGAGTCTCCATGAGTCTTTAATCCACGGGGGGATTGGAAATCAGCTTGGTGTAGATGTTGAGTGGATCGACAGTGAAGATCTTGAGGGGAGGCAAATCAACCGTATTCTTAAAAACTGTGACGGCTTTCTCGTGGCGAGCGGATTTGGCCATCGGGGGATAGAGGGGAAAATATCCGCTATCAGGTATGCACGAGAAAAAGAAGTTCCCTTTTTTGGAATTTGCCTCGGGATGCAGTGTGCTGTTATTGAATTTGCGAGAAATGTCGTTGGTTTAAAAAAGGCGAGCAGTGCAGAATTTGACGCAGAAACGCCTTATCCCGTGATTGACCTCCTTCCTGAACAACGGCATCTGGTAGATAAAGGAGCGACCATGCGTCTGGGGGCATACCTGTGTCATATTCAAAAAAAGACACGCGCTTATGCTATATACCGGGAAAGGGCTATCTCGGAAAGGCACCGGCACCGATATGAGTTCAACAATGTCTATCGCGATCAGATGGAAAAAGGCGGCTTGGTTTTTGGGGGACTCTCACCCGATGGAAAACTGGTTGAGATGGTTGAGCTTCCAAACCATCCTTGGTTTGTCGCGGTCCAATTTCATCCGGAATTCAAATCACGTCCGGATGCGCCTCACCCTCTTTTCCAATCATTCATCAAGGCGGCACACCAGTTTTCGACCCAAGGCTCTCAAAATGAGCCCCCCGGAGGGAAAAAACGCCGGACAAACGGAAGGAAAAAATGACGAACACGTTCAGTGTCGGTGAAATAAATTTAGGGGATGGTCCGTTCTTTCTTATTGCCGGCCCCTGCGTGATTGAAGATGAAGATCTGGCATTAAAAACGGCGGAAGCCATTGCCCGAATTGCAAAGCTTCACAGGATGCCTTATATCTACAAATCCTCCTACGACAAGGCGAACAGAAGCGCCCATTCTTCTTTTCGGGGTGTTGGGATGGACCGGGGCCTCAAAATCCTTCAGAAGGTCAAGTCAGAAATCGGAATTCCCATTCTTTCGGATGTCCATACCGCCGATGAAGCAACTGCTGCGGCTGAGGTGCTGGATGTTCTACAGATTCCTGCATATTTATGCCGGCAAACCGACCTGCTCCTTGCTGCCGGAAAAACCGGACGGGTGGTCAATGTGAAGAAAGGCCAGTTCCTGGCACCCTGGGATATGATCAATGTGATTGAAAAACTTGAATCAATCGGGCATAAAAAAATCATGTTGACAGAAAGAGGAAGCACTTTCGGGTATAATAACCTTATAAGTGATATGCGTTCGCTCGTCATCATGAAAAGATCAGGGTATCCGGTTATATTTGACGGAACGCATAGTGTGCAATTACCGGGAGGTGGAGGAAAGGTTTCATCGGGACAAAGGGAGTTTGTCGGACCGCTCTCAAGATCTGCTGTCGCCGCTGGATGTGACGGGCTCTTTCTGGAGGTACACCCCAGACCAGATCAGGCCCCGTCCGACGGCCCTAATATGGTGGATTACACGGATTTGAATTCCGTCCTAAAAAATGCACGACGCATTCTCGATGCGTTAATTAAACCCTAATATTAAATTGTAGGTCGTCGGTATTTTTCTTCAGGGCAAGAGGCAAGCCACACAGGAAAGGCCATCCTGGAATAAAAGACGGGTCCTGTCAAATGAAAAGAATATGGATGTGAGCATAGAAGAAGGAAGGCGAGTCATCCGGATAGAGGCAGATGCCCTTTCCACACTCGAAGAAAAGATCGATGACCGTTTTGTTACCGCGGTCAAATTCTGCCATGACTGCAAAGGTCGCGTAGTGGTCATCGGTATGGGGAAATCCGGACACATCGGAAAAAAAATCAGTGCAACAATGGCGAGCACGGGGACCCCGGCTTTTTTTCTTCATCCCTCTGAAGGAATTCATGGGGACTTGGGAATGATTTCCAAGGATGATGTCGTGTTGACCATTTCCAACAGTGGTGAGACGGAAGAAATTCTCCGAATACTCCCTGCCATTAAACGTCTCAACCTGAAGTTGATCACCATGACAGGAAAAATCGACTCAAGTCTTGCGAAAGCAGGTGATGTTGTCCTCGATGTGTCTGTTCGCGAAGAGGCCTGCCCTCTGGGCCTGGCCCCGACAGCAAGCACCACGGCGGCCCTCGCCATGGGGGATGCCTTGGCCGTAGCCCTGCTTCAAGCGAAAGGATTCCGTAAAGAAGATTTTGCTTTCTTCCATCCCGGAGGTTCTCTGGGACGCAATCTGCTTTTGAAAGTCAGAGATGTTATGCATACAGGAAGGGAAATCCCGACTGTTCAGGAAACAATGCCGATGCGGGAAGTTGTACTGGAAATGAGCGCAAAGAAGCTGGGGATGACAACCGTCGTCACAGAGCAGGGCACGCTCTCAGGCGTTGTGACCGATGGAGATTTGAGAAGGTTGATCAGGGATGCGAACCGTGAGCAGGAGGATATTTTCTCTTTACCTGCCGCAGAGGTAATGAATCCGAAACCAAAGACCATACTGCTAGAGGCTTTGGCCGCAGAGGCCATTCACACGATGGAAACCTATTCAATTACCTCCTTAGTCGTTCTGAATAGGGAAGGCTTTGTGAAAGGAGTCGTCCATCTGCATGACCTTCTTAAGAAAGGAGCCCTTTAGCTTGAACAAAGACCTTATTGAAAAAGCAAAAAAGATCAAATGCCTCTTATTGGATGTCGATGGGGTCATGACAAATGGAATGCTCTACTTTGACGAGAACGGAAAGGAAATAAAGGGCTTTTCAATCTATGATGGTTTGGGTGTTGCCCTCTGCCGCCGTGCCTCTATTCTAGTCGCGATTATTTCCGGACGCCACTCTGAAGTCCTTTCGTGGAGAGCGAAGGAGCTTCAGATTGAAGAGGTCCATCAGGGCATTCGTGATAAAGTCAAGACCTACGAACACATTGCGAAAAAGCATAAATTGGAAAGGCAGTCAGTCGCTTTTATAGGGGATGATCTTATTGATCTCCCCCTGCTTCGGGAAGTCGGTTTTTCTGTCGCTGTGGCCAATGCTGTTGAGGATGTCAAGAAGGAGGTTGATTGGGTCACTCAACGCCGGGGAGGGGAGGGCGCAGTGAGAGAGGTTGTTGACCTTATTTTATCCGCTCAGGGAGTTCATTGAAAGTTTCAAAAAAATTAACACGTTCCATCATTTTTCTTGCATTGATGACTGTGTCCGGCACAACAAAATATTTGCCATGGCGCCTTGGTGTACGATTTGGCGGGATGCTGGGGGAAATTGCCTTTTACCTCCTGCGCCGGGAAAGAGGCCGGTCACTTGAGGGCTTGCGGCTTGCCTTTGGTCAGGATAAATCGGAGAAAGAATTAAACAAGATTGCACGACGGAACTTTCAAAATCTTGGAAAAGGCCTCATTGAAATTCTAAACTTCCGATACCTGACGCCCCGTCGAATCAAATCACTTATTACGATTGAAGGAGAAGAATACCTGAAGGCGGCAGAGGCGAACGGGAAAGGGACCGTCTTGATCACCGGCCATATCGGAAATTGGGAGCTTATGGCTGCAGCCCTGTCGCTCAAGAGTTACCGTCTGAATGTGATCGCCGCACCGCTTTACGATCCGAGAATCGATGCCTTGATTATTCGCCTCCGTTCAAGATTTAACATAGAGACCATTAGCCGAGGGAGCCCCTCATCATCAAAGAAAATTCTTAATGTTTTAAAAAAGAAGGAAATCCTCGGTCTATTGATCGATCAGGATACTCAGGTCAATGGGGTTTTTGTTAATTTTTTCAATCAAAAGGCCTATACGCCAGCCGGGGCGGCTCAACTTGCCTTAAAGAGTAATGCGGCAACAATCACTTGCTTTGTCACCCGGCTTCCGGATGATCGCCACAAAATTACGATAAACAAACCGATCACACTGGTCAGGAGTGACGATAACAAAAAGGATATTGAAGTGAACACCGCAATATTTACAGCAAAGATTGAGGAGCATATCAAGCTATATCCCGAACAGTGGGTCTGGATGCACCGGCGCTGGAAAACGCAGCCTCCACCCAACAAAGGATAAGCTGTGAATCTACCGAATACACTTACAGTCACACGCGTCCTCCTGATCCCTTTTTTTATAGGATTTTTCTACCAAAGCACCGTGCAGAGTTCGATTATTGCGGCAGGCATATTTTCAATCGCATCAATCACAGATATGCTCGATGGCTATTTTGCCCGGCTTAGGTCAGAAGTCACTCAGTTCGGAAAGTTTCTTGATCCTGTAGCGGACAAGTTATTGGTACTTTCGGCATTGATTCTTCTTGTCGGCTCGAATCGCGTTCCGGCGTGGATTGCCATTGTGATTATTGGAAGAGAATTTGCTGTGACCGGTTTCCGTGCAATCGCTTCGTCAGAAGGTGTTGTTATTGCAGCCGAGAACCTGGGTAAATACAAGACCGTCTTGCAAATTCTTGCAATTATTTTATTAATCATTGAATTCAGCTCTGAAATGTACCATCAAATTGGCATGCTCCTTCTACTGGCTTCGATGATCCTGGCACTCTATTCCGCAGTACAATATTTTGTAAAATATGGGCGGAGCCTGAATATTTTGAAGGTAAAATGAACGTACAGTTTACTGGATTCGGGATGGTCTTTGCCGCCTATTTTTTCGGGGCAGTCCCTTTCGGCCTCTTGTTCTCGAAGCAGATAGAAGGGATTGATCCGAGAAAAAGGGGAAGCGGGAATATTGGCGCTACCAATGTGTTGCGCACCGTCGGGAAGAAAGCGGCCGTTTTGACCCTGGTATGCGATATTCTGAAGGGAGGTATTCCCATTGCGTTGAGTCGTGCTATCGGGATAGGCGAGAGAACACTTCTCATCGTTTCGCTGGCAGTGGTTCTGGGACATATCTTTCCCGTGTACCTTCGGTTTAAGGGAGGAAAGGGCGTTGCAACCGCTTTTGGGATGTTTCTTGTTCTTTCTCCTCAAATCGCGGCAGTCGCGTCATTTTTCTGGTTAGTCGGTCTCCTCTTGTCTAAATATGCAGCCGTCGCAGCCCTGGTCGCTTTTGGGGCGCTTCCTTTTGTCTCTGCGTACTTTACAAGTGAACCAGGGTTTATCCTGCTTGCATCCAGTGTTTCCTTACTCGTCTGTTTCAGGCACAAGGATAACGTTCGACGACTCTTAGATGGAACCGAAAAAGAGGTCTAAAATCAAATCACAACTAAGATCTGAGGAAATCAAGCGCCTTATAAAAGGTTCGATCATCTGTTGTTTCTTGTTCCTTACGGCATTTTGGCTTGCAGGAACAGCTAAAGCACAGAAGCCTTCCATTGAGAAACTTTTTCAGCTTGACAGCCTTGAACGATTAAAAAATGACCGAGGATTTGAGCGTTCCGATCTTGTCTCGAAATCTCTAATGTATCAGGCGGATGAGGCACTGCGTCGGGGGAGGACGGATGAGGCGATCCGCCTTGGAATGTTGGCCCTTGAAATATCGCCGGCATCGCCTGCGCCCCACTTTTTCCTTTCACGGGCCTACTGGGCCAACAACAAAACAGATATTTCAAATATTTTATCCCAATATCTGGCTGGGTTACGCCTCGTTCCACAAGATTTCTGGTTCTTGTTCTCCACCCTGGAAACCGTTATCCTACTGGTTCTTATCGCTTTCCTTTTGAGCCTGGGTTCTTTTATTTTTTATTCTGCATATGCCTACGGTGCGCTCTGGATCCACCAAATATCAGAAAGTACCAAGGGAATACTTCATCCTGTTTCGGCAGGTTTCGTCTTCTTTGCAATACTTCTTTCTCCCTTTCTTCTTGGAATGCCGCTCTTATGGTTTGCTCTTTTTTCATTTATCATCTTTTGGCGGTTTTACCAAAAATCAGAAAAATGGACTGTTGCGCTCTTTCTGATCATCATGGGAACCTCAACCTGGCTGATCCCTTTCTCACTGACATTTTTTACGGCAAAACGCGCTGATCTTTTGAACGAGATGGTTAGGAACCATCAATCCGATTATTTTTGGCTATCACCCGCCTTTGATCAAAAAAATATGGACTGGAAAGGATTGGCTTTGCTTGCGTCTTATGAGGCCCAGGAGAAAAACTATAATAAAGCGAAGGAACTTTACGAAGATGCGCTAAGGACAAACCCTAAATCATCGATGATTTTAAATAATATAGGGAATATTTTTTTCTATCAAAAAAAATATCAAGATGCCATAAACTATTACGAACAAGCGGTTCAATCTTCACCAAAACTTGTTTCTTCATATTACAATATCAGCCAGACCTATCGGGAAATGCTTTCATTTGATCAAGGTGAAAAATTATTTAATGAAGCCCTTCATCTCGACAAGAATCGTGTTGAACGATTCTCCCAGAGAACGTCAAAATATCCGGGATTTCCAGTGATTGATGAACGGTTTTCAGAAACGGAACTCTGGAAAATGGTGCTGGAAGAATACAAGACTGAAAGCACTGAGGCAGAAATCATATGGCGGGGATGGGCCGGAAATATCCCCATACAATATGCAACGCTGATTTCTATCGGTTCGTTGATCACGCTCAGCTTGTCAGGCTTTATTTTCGATCGATTCGCTTCAGTGCGCCCTTGTGCATCCTGTCATAAATCCATCTGCCGCCGGTGTCTGGAAAAGATATTCAGTTACCATGTTTGCAAGGAGTGTGGGCACCACTTCCGATCCGTAAAGAAAAAAAGTGACTTTGTAATCATCGAAAAGGCGGTGAAGAAAATCCCTCGAAAATTTTATCCTTTTTTCCTGCTCCCGGGTGGCGGGCATCTTTCCATCCGAAAGTCGGGGAGAGGGGTCCTTTTCATGGGTCTCTTTTTCTTCTTAACAACATACCTGTGTTTATCCGATTCATTCTTCCCCTCAACGCCATGGCGCCTTCAGGGAGCAAAGTGGATATGGGTTCCCCTGGGTCTTATTGGCCTTTATTTTATATCACTTTTTGATCTTAAGCGTGCCTGGAGCAAGCGGCTATGGCCCTAGAAGGTGCAATACAGGAGTTTGAGCTCGCTGAAATCTTTCAGATGATTCAGCGACAGAAAAAAGAAGGCGTCCTTGCTCTCGTGAAAGGGAAGGAGGGTGTCCTCGTTCAGTTCAAAGAAGGCCAGATTGTCCGGGCTGCGGATGCAGAAGAGGAAGATGCCCTTTTAAACCTTCTTCTGAAAGCCGAACAAATCAACCTGAAAGATGTCAAAACAGCGCTGGATGAACAAAAAAAAATAAAGAGAAGCTTGGCCGAAACCCTGATTTCACTTGATATTATTTCTATCCACCAATTAAAACGAATAACCCGTCTCTATACCGAAGAAATGGTTTTTCAACTTTTTGAATGGAAAACGGGAAAATATAAGTTTGAACAGAAAAAGGTCTCATATTCACCTGAGCTCGTCGAACCCTTAAGCATTGAGTTTATCTTGATGGAGGGGGTTCGACGGATTGACGAGTGGCCGAATTTCCTCAAAAAAATACCTTCCCGCCAAATTGCTTTTGAACTCACAGCAGCCCTTTCAGGAAAAACGTCCCAGAAAGGTGCTCCTCAAGAGGATGATGAAGCCTCTTTTTTATCCGTAGGAGAAGCCTCCGCACCCGAAGAAGTTGGAGAAGAAGAGGAGTGGCTTCTCGCTCAGGTCAAAGAAGACAGAAACGTCCAGGAAATGATTGATTTGGCGGAAATGGGATCCTTTTCAGTCTACAAAGGGCTTGTGGATCTTCTCTCCCAAGGCAAAATAAAGAAGATTGGAGACCATGAAGTCAAGGTTGTTTCAGGATCACTTTCAATAAAAGATATTGAACGTCGTCAGAAAATGATGACGATTGGCTCCGGTTTGCTTGTCTTCGCTTCAATAGTCTCTTTGCTGGTGCTTTCTTTTCCCTCCATTCAAACAACCTTTCTAACGACAGATCAAACTATTCAGGAATTCAGGAAGTTGAGTGCCTGGAAAGGAGTTGATTCAATACGGCATCAACTTGAAATTTATCACTTACGAACAGGTCATTATCCGGCCACACTACAGGAACTCTTTCATGGAGAAGGAACAAACGAGAGGGGAATAGATCCTGGACGGTGGCACTATCGGCTTCAAGGTGATCACTATCGCCTTGAGCTCAAATAGCTTACATAATATATCTTATCAGACACTAAAATGATAGAAGGAATACAGCGACTCAGAAAAGACCTTAAGCTTGTTCTGGCAGGATTCCAGGAAGCAACAGTGACCGTTGCAGACCATGTCAGCAGCCATGTCAAGACTGTTAAAACGACAATGGATGCACGTGCTCTCGAAGAGCAGATCAAAAAGGAAAGAGCCATTCTGGGCAGGAAAGTCTATGAACAAGCCGATACGAGCATCGATACCCTGTACAAAGAGAATAAAATCAGGGAACGCGTCACATTCATCGAAGAACTACAAGAAAAACTCGAGACCATTGAAGGAAGTGTTTCTCCTCTGGAAGCGCTTCAGGATTTCGAGCGGCTTCTGATCAGGTCTAAATTTGCAATCCAACAGGTCATCGTTCCGGAAGATTTTCATGGAAACGGAAAAACCATCCGCCAGTTGGCTTTTCCCTCGCAGATGCTGATCTTTTTCATCAGAAAAAAAGGAGAGACTGAAATCGCTCAGGGCGAAACTGTTATCTCTGCCCGGGATGAGATTACGTTTTTATGTGACAAGGAAAATACAAGCAAATACAGGATGTTCTGGAGAAATACTTAATCCATATCTTCAGTATTATCAGTTCGGGATATTTCCTTTAAAAGCTCCTCTTCTGTAATAATACCTTTCTTGACCAGAAGAGACACCAGCGACTCAAGGTAAAAGACATCATGACTTTGTTTCGACGCGGCTTCCACACTTTTTTTATAGGTGTGCCCCGGCAGACTTTCAGTTTCTGTGAATTCCCTCTCGCGGGGCATTGTCTTAGAAGCAAGTCGGGCAATAATGATAATGCCCAAAATCCCGAAAAATATCGCGTAGAATAAACTCAATTTAATTCCTGTAAAAATGCCGGATGAGAAGGTCATCCAATAAATTTAAGCCCAAAGACTCCTTTGCATTTCCGAATGGAACAAAAATTTCCAGCTGTCCTGAGCTATTCATAATCAAATTTCCGCCTTCTCTCTCCCCTTCTGAATAATTCCCTTTTAATCCCCGCAAGATGTGCCCTCTTAACTCCAGCTTAAAATCGTCTCTATTTTGAATAACCTGATCGTTTAAATTTGTGATCGCATTTCCGAAGTGGTCAAAATAAACGATTTTCCCTGCCAAATCCTGCCCTGAGCGCTCTGGAAAGAGTTCATGCATGAGTAGATAATCCGAGATTTCCCGGCCCAGGCCCTCAGGTGGCCTCCCACCGGCCAATAGAGCGGCTATCGGCGCGAAATGATCCCGCCCGGCAAATGTCGGGCTACGCTTGAGACGAAGAATCTCTGTATCCAGAACCTCAAATGCAAGACTCCCCGCCTCCTGATAGATATAGCTCAAGACGCCATTATCCGGAGCAACAAAGAACTGTCCCTCTTTGACAACGATCAGATTTCTCCGAGTGGTTCCGACTCCGGGATCAATCACAATCAAGTGAATTGTACCTTGCGGGAAATTTTTGATAGTTTCTTTTACAATAAAGGCAGCGCTGACGACATCATGGCGTCTAATTTCATGTGTAATATCAATGATTTGCGCCTCAGGAACCTGGGACAGGATAACGCCCTTCAGGCTTCCGACAAAGTAGTCCTGCAATCCAAAATCAGTGGTGAGGGTGATCAGTGGCCTGTGGTTTCGCTTCTGAGCCTTTTGGAAAGAACCCTGGTTACTCAAATTCAATTTTGAGGATTTCATATTCGACTGTCTTCACCGGCGTCGTGACCTCGACAAAATCGCCGACCCGATGGCTGATCAGTGCCCGTCCGACAGGCGACTGCACCGAGATCTGTCCATTCGATAAATCGGCCTCATCCTGTCCGACCAAGGTGTACTTCTTCTTCTCGTCCGTCTCAATCGCAAGGAGATGGACCGTGGCCCCGAAAACCACTTTTTCACTTGAGACCTTGCTCGTATCAATAACCTCCGCATTAGCCAGTTTGCTCCCGATTTCCAGGATCTTTCCCTCAACGAAGGCCTGTTTTTCTTTGGCGGCTGAATATTCCGCGTTTTCAGAAAGATCACCGTGCGCTGCGGCTTCCGCTATCGCCGCAATCACATTCGGACGTTCAACTTTTTTGAGCCGTTCCAGTTCTTTTTGAAGTTGATCAAACCCTTTTGGGGTCATGGGGACCTTCACATTATCCTCCTGATTCCTGATGATATTCCTGAAGCGATTTCACAGCAAGCCCGCCTTCCTCGCGTAGGGCCGTAATCCCGCAAACAGCGGCCCTGGCACCTGCAATGGTTGTAAAATAGGGCGTATTATATTGAAGTATTGTTTGGCGAATCGAATAGGAATCAATCTGAGCGGCCTTGTCTCCGGCTGTATTGATCACCATATCGATCTCTCCATTCTTTAGGAAGTCAACAATATGCGGTCTCCCCTCTTTTACTTTCTTGATCTTCTCCACAATCATGCCCTTCTCATTCAGATAGGCTGCCGTGCCTGCCGTTGCCGTAAGCTGGAAACCCAAGTCTCCCAGGCACCTTGCAATCGGCGCGACAGCATCCTTGTCCCGGTCCTTTACACTGATAAAGACTTTTCCGTTAAGTGGAAGCGGGTTATCAACTGCAGCCTCCGCTTTTGCATAGGCCCGGCCGAAATCCAGGTCGATCCCCATAACCTCACCTGTGGACTTCATCTCCGGACCCAGGATGGAATCGACATTCAGCCTTTTAAAAGGAAATGCCGCCTCTTTTACGGAAAAATTTTTCACAACCTGACTGCGTTCCAGGATGCCTTCTTCGCGAAGCGTGCCTCCTAAAATCACCCTTGTGGCAATTTTGGCCAAAGGAAGGCCGGTTGCCTTGCTGACAAAAGGAATGGTTCTTGATCCTCTGGGATTGACTTCCAATATAAAAACTTCTTTATCTTTGACCGCAAACTGGATATTCATTAATCCTATGACTGAGAGCGCTTTCGCCAATACAGTTGTTTGATGTCGAATGGTCTCAATAAGCGAGGCATCAAGTGAAAATGGCGGAAGCGAACAGGCGGAGTCTCCTGAATGGACACCGGCCTCCTCTATATGTTCCATAATCCCGGCAACAAAAACATCAGTCCCATCCGAGACGGCATCGACATCAATTTCCACCGCATCTTCGAGGTATCGATCTATCAAAACCGGGTGCTCCGGGGAAACCTTTACGGCATGAGACATATAATGTCTGAGCCCCGAAGCGTCAAAAACAATTTCCATGGCCCGGCCACCCAATACATAAGAGGGGCGGACCAGAATCGGGTACCCGATGGCTTCCGCGGCCGCTTCCGCCTCAGAGAGTGTCCGTGCCAGACCACTCGGCGGTTGTTTAAAGCCCACTTCCTCAAGTAATGCTTTAAATCTCTCTCTGTTTTCAGCGCGATCAATCGCATCAGGAGAGGTCCCCAAAATACGAATACCTGCTTTTTCCAGAGGGACCGCCAGCTTCAGGGGCGTCTGCCCGCCAAACTGGACCACCACCCCGACCGGTTTTTCCCGCTCAATAATATGAAGGACGTCTTCGAAGGTCAAAGGTTCGAAATAAAGCCGGTCCGAGGTATCATAATCGGTACTGACTGTCTCAGGATTGCAATTTACCATGATACTTTCGCAACCAACCTCTTTTAAGGCCATTGACGCATGCACACAGCAATAATCAAATTCGATGCCCTGCCCGATCCGGTTTGGACCGCTTCCCAGGATGACCACCTTTTTGTTCCCGGTCGGCCCCGCTTCACACTCATCTTCATAGCTCGAATAAAGATAGGGCGTATGCGCCTCAAATTCGGCCCCACAGGTATCAACCCGCTTATAGACAGGCACAATCCCTTTTTCTCTCCTCCAAAGCGCAATCTCTTCTTCAGAAAGATCAAGCAACGCACTGATGCGCCGGTCTGAGAACCCGGATTTTTTGGCCAGTTGAATAAGATCCAGCTGTTGGCCCTCTTTCTCTAAACGGTCTTCAAGATGGATGATCTGCTCAATCTGATGAATAAACCAGGGGTCTATGTGGGTCAGGGAATGAATTTCTTCTCGGGTCATCCCGAGCCGAATTGCGTCTCCAAGCTGCCAGATGCGATTAAATGTCGGTGTGCTCAAGTGTGCCCTTAAGTCCTTCCCCTCCCCTTCAAGGGACCTGAAATGGGGTTCCATACTGTCGCGGCGCACCTCCAACGATCGGAGCGCCTTCATAAGTGCCTCCCTGAAGTTTCGTCCAATGGCCATCACCTCTCCGACCGATTTCATCTGGAGCGTCAAGGTCGGGTCAGCCTTTGGGAATTTCTCAAATGCGAAGCGGGGAATCTTCACAACAACATAATCAAGGGTCGGTTCAAATGAGGCCGGTGTAACCCGCGTGATGTCATTTTGAATTTCATCCAGCGTCAAACCAACAGATAATTTTGCCGCAATCTTGGCAATAGGAAACCCGGTGGCTTTTGAAGCCAGAGCCGAGCTTCTGGAAACACGCGGATTCATCTCAATGACGCGCATATCGCCATTTTCTGGGTTCAGGGTGAACTGGATGTTCGCCCCCCCTGTCTCAACGCCCACGCCCCGAATCACCCGAATCGCGGCATCCCGCATCTTCTGATACTCCAAATCGGTCAGGGTTTGTACCGGAGAGACTGTAATCGAATCGCCCGTATGCACTCCCATCGGATCGATGTTTTCAATCGAGCAGACGATGACAACATTGTCATTTTTGTCGCGCATGACTTCAAGTTCAAATTCTTTCCAACCGATGACGGATTGCTCAATGAGAACATCATGTATCGGGCTGCTTTCTAATCCGGCTTCTACATATTCCTTGTATTCTTCAAGATTGTAGGCCACACTGCCGCCCAAACCGCCCAGGGTAAATGAAGGCCGGATGATGGCGGGAAAACCCGTCTTTTCCACAATCGCCAGGGCTTCGTCCAGGCTCTTGGCGCTCCCGCCTTCGGTACAGAGCAGACCGGCCTTCTCTACAACTTTCTTAAAAGATTCCCGGTCTTCCGCGTGCTTTATCGATTCATAATTCGCGCCGATCAGGGAAACCCCGAATTCTTTCAGGACCCCTTCTTCGCTTAAAGAGATGGCCATGTTCAGGGCCGTCTGTCCCCCCATGGTCGGGAGAAGGACATCGGGACGCTCCCGTTTAATAATCTCTCTTAAAACCTCAAGGGTAATGGGTTCGACATAGGTCCTGTTGGCCACTTCCGGGTCTGTCATAATGGTTGCGGGATTGCTGTTGACCAGGATTACTTCATATTCTTCTTCCCGCAGGGCTTTACAGGCCTGCGTTCCAGAATAGTCAAACTCGCAGGCCTGCCCGATGACGATGGGTCCCGGGCCGATAATTAATATTTTTTGAATATCTGTTCGCTTCGGCATCTTTTGTTTACGACCCCCTCAGGGCATCCATAGATAAAGAAATTCCGGGGACTCCCCTTTCAGGGGGTGTGCGGCCTGAATTCCAAAAATGGACAGGGAGGGCTTCAAACCTAATAAATGATTCGAGTAGATATTGTCCTTGTACTCCTCGGGACGGCGATACAAGATGACCTTGGCCTCATCAATGCCAGCTTCCGATTTGGCCAGTTCAAGCGCCTCATCAAGATAAGCGATCCGGTCAATCAGGCCAAATTTTCTAGCATCATCCGCCGTATAAATCCGCCCATCAGCCAGAGTCCGGATCTCATTAAGACTGAGGCCGGGCCTCCCGGTCGAGATAACCTTGAGAAATCGTTCCTGCATACTGTCAATGACGCCCTGCAATATCCTGCGCCCTCCGGGAGAGAGCGGCTTTACCGGAGAACCAAGATCCTTATTCTCCCCTGACTTGATCGGCTCGGCGCCAACGCCGATCTTTTCCATGAGGCCCGCTACATTCACATGGACCAGTATGACACCGATGCTCCCGGTAATCGCAGTTGGATTCGCAACAACCTGGTCTGCCGCCATGGCAATATAGTAGGCGCCCGATGCCCCGACACTTCCGATGGATGCGATCACTTTATTTCCTGATTTTTCCTTATAGCGGAGAAGTTCATGGTAAATAATGTCCGAACCGGTGATGGTCCCGCCGGGGCTGTTGATCCGCAGCACAAGGGCCTTGACCGCTTTATCATTTGCGGCTCGCCGAAGCGTTTCTTTTATCCGTGCAACCATACTGGGCTTTTCGACCAGGCCCTTCCCGGCTTGTGCGGAGATAAAGCCTGAGATGTCAATCAGGAGGACTTTGTTTTCTCCCTTTCCCTCAATAACCTTTTCCTGAAGCGGTGCGGGGGTGGGAAAAAGCGACATTGAAATCTTATTAAAACATCCAGACATCATCAGGAAAAACAGCAGAAAACCGGCGACCTTTATTCCCATGCGTATATTCTGCCTCGCTTGCTTTTCCATTATCGTTCCCCGCTTGATAAAGACCGAACAAATTCATCAAAAAGATAGGCTGCATCGTGTGGCCCGGGCGAGGCCTCCGGATGGTACTGAACGGAAAAGGCCGCAAGACTTCGGTGCCGCATGCCCTCAACCGTGTCATCGTTCAGGTTTCGGTGCGTCACTTCCACCTCTTCCCCGGCCCCCGAGAAATCAATCGCAAAGCCATGATTCTGGGCCGTGATCTCAACCTTGCTTGTTCTCAGGTCAATCACCGGCTGGTTCCCGCCGTGGTGTCCGAACTTTAATTTATAGGATCGGCCTCCAAGCGCAAGCCCGAGGAGTTGATGGCCGATACAGATGCCAAAAACAGGCTTTTTCCCCAGGAGTTTCTCAATCTCCCGGACCGCATAGCTGAGTGCGTCCGGATCTCCGGGACCGTTTGACAGGAGGATACCGTCCGGCGCCATCTCCAGGACCTGCTTCGCTGTAGTCCTTGCCGGCACAACCGTCACACGACAGCCTCTTCGGTTCAGGCTTCTCAGGATATTGCGTTTGATGCCAAAATCATAGGCGACGACATGGCGCTGAGGGGGAGCGAGCCTTTCTCCCGGCTTCCGATGTGTCTGCTGCCCATCCCACTGATAAACCTCGGCACAACTGACCTCTTGCACAAGATCCCGTCCAACCAGGGGCGGGGCCGCCTTAAGTTTCTTCATTAATCGATCTGTATTATTTTCCAAATTTGAAAGGACGCCCTGCATCGCCCCGCCCTTCCGGATTCGCCGTGTCAGCGCGCGCGTGTCAATCCCCTCAATGGCGACAATCTTGTTCCGCTTTAGCAATACATCAAGCGCTTCCTCAGAACGCCAGTTGCTTGGAAAAGCGCTGTATTCTTTCACGATCAAGCCTTCGAGCCAGGGTTTTTCAGATTCGGCATCTTCGGCATTGACGCCGTAATTTCCAATCAGGGGGGTCGTCATTGTCACCAGTTGCCCCTTGTAGGAGGGATCGGTGATGACCTCCTGGTAGCCGGTCATGCTGGTGTTGAACACCACTTCGCCGATGGACACTCCGTCTGCGCCAAAAGACCTTCCGCAATAGGATGTTCCGTCTTCCAGTAAGAGTATCGCCTGTTTCATAACGCCTCGATGACTTTTCCCGCGACGATCACGGTTTTAGCCCGACCCTTCATGTTCCAACCGAGAAAAGGAGAATTTTTGCTCTTCGACTTGATATCATCTTCGGACACATGCCACTCCACGTCAGGATCAATGATGGTCACATCGGCAACATCGCCGATCCCGAGCTGACCAATCTTCTTCCCCAGGATACGGGCCGGTTGGCTTGTCATTTTTCCAATGAGTTCCGGCAGGGTCAAAATCCCCTCGTCCACAAGGTTCATAGAGAGGGAAAGCGCCGTTTCCAGGCCGATAATTCCGAAAGGTGCATGATCTATCGCCTGATTTTTCTCATCAGCGGCGTGCGGGGCATGATCTGTGGCAATGGCATCGAGCGTCCCATCCGCCAGACCTGCCCGGACTTCATCCATATCCTGGCCCGTCGCAAGCGGTGGCTTCATCTTCGCGTTGGCATCGAAGCCCATCACCCGCTCATCGGTCAAAACAAGATAATGCGGGCAGGTTTCCGCCGTCACCGGAAGCCCCCGGCGTTTTGCCTCCCGAATCAGGCGAACCGACCCTGCGGTGCTGATATGTGCCAGATGAATGTGTCCTCCCGTAAGCTCGGCAAGGGCAATGTCCCGTGCCACCATGACGGTTTCGGAAGCGGCTGGAATCCCCTTTAAACCCAAAAAGGTTGAAACCGTGCCTTCAAAGATTACCCCGTCGCCCGTCAGGTTGAGATCTTCGCAATGGTCAATCACCGGCACATCAAAGATTTTGGCATATTCCATCGCGCGGCGCATGACCTCGCTGTTCATCACGGGAAGACCGTCATCAGAGACCGCGACACAGCCGGCGGCAACAAGTTCTCCCATCTCCGCCAGTTCTTTGCCCCTGGATCCTTTGGTGATCGCCCCGATGGGCAAAACATGGACAATGCCCTCCGTCCTGGCCTTATCCAGGATCAATTCTGTCACGGACTGATTATCATTGACCGGATTCGTGTTCGG
The DNA here is from genome assembly GCA_046756865.1 of Nitrospiria bacterium. GTDB lineage: Bacteria > Nitrospirota > Nitrospiria > SBBL01 > JAADHI01 > DUAG01. The sequence continues at coordinate 62,700 of JBHHXE010000001.1, forward strand.
CATACAGCAGACCGTCGTGAAGCCTCCCGCTGCAGCTGAAGCCGTCGCCGTTGCAACTGTTTCCTTGTATTCAAAGCCCGGCTCGCGCACGTGTGTATGCAGATCAACCAGACCCGGAACAACCAGCATGCCTTTCGCGTTTATTTTATGAAAGCCCTCTTGCGGGCTCTTCGAGGCGGCGCTCCCCTCTTTTCCGGAGGAAGGAGAAATCTCACGAATAACCCCGTCGTCAATCAGAAGATCCCCGACCTTGTCTCTTCCATGTGCGGGATCAATGATTCTCCCGCCCTGAATCAGGATTTTTGTCGTTTGCTCAGGCATTTTTACCCCCTGCAAGAAGAAAGAGAAGCGCCATTCGAACTGCAACACCGTTTGTGACTTGCTCCAGGATCATGGAGGACAGGCCGTCGGCAACATCCGAGTTGACTTCAACCCCCCGGTTGATCGGACCCGGGTGCAAAACCAGGACTTCCTTATCCGCAAGGGAAAGCCGTGAACGGTTCAGGCCGTAAAGCTGCGCGTATTCCCGCAGCGTCGGAAAATATCCGCATCCCTGGCGTTCCAACTGGAGCCGAAGGAGGATGATGACATCAGCCCCCTTGATCGCCTCATCCATGCAATAAGAGACCGATACGCCCCATTCATCGATACCTTTCGGAATCATTGTCGGCGGCGCAAGAAGTTGAACCTCAGCCCCGAGCTTCTTTAAGCCCCGGATGTCGGAGTGGGCCACACGGCTGTGAAAGATGTCGCCAACGATAACAACCTTCAGTCCTTTGACCGCCCCTTTTTTCTCCTTGATCGTAAAGAGATCCAGGAGGGCCTGGCTTGGATGCTCATTTAAACCGTCTCCGGCATTTATAACGGACGATTTCATGGAACGGGCCAGTAAGGCGGGCACCCCGGAGGACGCATGGCGTACAACCATGATATCTGCCTGCATTGCCTCGATATTCCTGGCCGTATCCACCAGGGTTTCCCCTTTTACCGTGCTGCTCGATGAGGCAGAAATATTGACAACATCGGCTGAAAGGCGCTTGCCCGCCAGCTCAAAGGACGTACGCGTTCGGGTACTGGGCTCAAAAAAGAGATTGACCACGGTTTTTCCCCGAAGAGCCGGGACTTTTTTGATCTCCCGCTGAGAGACCTCCTTGAAAGATTCAGCCGTTTGGAGGATGAGGTTGATTTCTTCCCTCTCCAACTCAGCAATCGACAGGATATCTTTCCGCTTCAATCCCATAAGCATCTACCCCCTCAAGAGAACAACGCGATCTTCCTCCCCCTTTTCCTCAAGGAGGACCGCTATTTTTTCCCCGATAGATGTCGGAAGGTTCTTTCCTACATAGTCTGCCCGGATTGGGAGTTCCCTATGGCCCCGATCGACCAGGACTGCCAGTTGAATCTCCCTGGGTCTACCCAGATCGATCAGAGAATCCATCGCGGCCCGGATGGTTCTCCCTGTGAAGAGAACATCGTCGACCAGTACAAGCTTCCGATCACTCATATCAAAAGGAATTTCCGTCTTCCTCAAGGCCGGATATTCTGTCTTTGTCGCCAGGTCATCACGGTAGAGGGTAATGTCAAGTTCCCCGACAGGAGGAGAATCCCTTTCGATTTCACCTATTTTCTCTGCCAGACGGCGGGCAAGATAAACCCCGCCCGTACGTATTCCTACAAGACCGACGCGATCCGCGCCTTTATTTCTTTCAAGAATTTCATGAGCTATTCTCGTCAAAGCCCTTGATATATCATCTTTATTTAGTATTAATATTTCCACGGAAAGACCTGTTTCCATAATTTAGAACCGCATATTGGAGAAATCGGCACAAAAAAACCCTCTCCCGCTAAGCTCAAGCAGAGAAGGTTTAGATTTTTCACAAAGAATGTCATGGTTCCCTTCCCGGTCTCACAGGACCAGCTTAAAGGTGTAATGTCATACTAGTTCGGTTTCAGAGAGATGTCAAGTGTAACAATCCAACTCCCCCACCTTTTTCCGGGGAGACATCCTGATGTGAGGCACTTTACCTATTCAGCAGTATAATCCTTGGCACAACGGAATCCCACCGTACTCTCGCCTCGTTTCGGATGAGCCCCGCCGAAGCGCTTTGAGGCGCGCAAGTCGTGTGAGTTGTTGTGAAAAGATCCTCCCCGATAGGAAAGGACCTGAATAATCCCGGGATCTTCCGGGCCTTTCGGGTTCTTGAAAGGCGCATCCTTGTAATAGTCTTGATCGTACCAGTCTTCAACCCACTCCGAGACATTTCCGGCCATGTCGTAGAGACCATAAGGACTCCGCCCACGTTCAAAGCTTCCAACAGGCGCCGAATATTTGTACCCGTCACCTTCTCCAAGGCCATTGGCCAATGTTGAACTAAAGGTATCCCCCCAGGGCCATTTCCCCCCGTTTTCGCCTCGTGCGGCCTTCTCCCACTCCGCTTCGGTCGGGAGACGCTTTCTGGCCCATTGACAGTAGGCTGCGGCATTGATCCAGGTGACGCCGACAACCGGCTGCTTTGGCCCCTTCAGCAGGTTCACATCATCCTCAAACACAGGGATAACAGGAGGGGACTTCTTTAACATCTTTGTATAACGCTCATAATCAGCATTTGTGACTTCATAGATGTCCATGTAAAAAGGGTCAAGATAGATTACCCGCTGGGGCTGTTCATCGAAATCACCAACGTCCCCTCCCCCCATGGTAAAAGATCCGGCAGGGATGAGGACCATCTCCCGAGCATCCCCCCCCACAATCTTCTCAAATATACTGAAATCGACCTTCTCGATCTTGACATCTTCTTCCTTGGGGTTTTCAATCTTTTTCGCGGCCTCGTCCATCCGGTTGGACTTAACTGACTCGTAAATCAAAGCAATCGCCATCAGGACCACCAGAAAAATCATGGTACCGATCATTCCAAGAATCGCATTTTTACTCATCCTGAATCACCCCCCAAAAAAGATGATTCAATATAACGAAATCCTTGTATCATTACAAGTTGAGATCGCTTCTTTGCCCGTATTATTTTCGACCAGGGCGATGGGCAAAAATTAAGATGTGATCCGGTGAAGGCCGGGAGGGGCAATCCGAGGGCTGGACAAGACTACTGTAGCTGTTTGACATATATGTGGGTAGCAAATGGACTGGAGTTGGAGGTCCCGCAGGAGTTCGGATTATCCTCATCAAGACAAGGGCCTGCCTCGACCCAGGCAACAAAAACAGAACCCGAGGAAGAAACGGCAACGGAGGCATTAATCGGCGGAGACGGATTCGCTGTGGTCATATTCAGTTTTCCATCTACCACACTCCTCCAGGTTGAAGTGGTGTCATCCCATAAGCGAACGAGTAATTCAGGGCTTATGGATGTGGTGTTGGGGACCTTTACAAACGCAAGGTAGGGGCCCTGCGCGGAGCCTGTTCCGGCCAATGGCGTATTGGACGCAGGGGGAACAATAAGGGGTCTGGCATCAAAATCACTTGTCGTGGAGCCTCCGGCCGCTATTACAGCTGAGTCCACAGGATTAAATCCAAGAATTTCTCCTGCGGTGCTTCCAACATTTCCAAAGAGAAGGGTCAGCGCATTGGTATTTGACGCATCATTCATAATCGAAAATATTCCCGTCGCCGGATCAAAATTTACCGTATAGGTATCCGCCAGAGCGGTATTGGCACTTTCAAGGGCGGACTTCAGGGCAGCGGCAAGCGCACTTCCCGTCGTATAGGTTTGCTGCGCGATTGTTGCCGTTTGGACGGCGCCATCGTTAAACAGGAGCGTATTGTTGGAACCATTGACGACAAAGCCCATGTTGTCAATATTGGTAAGGGTTCCATTCGGATCTCTCCGTACGTGTAATTTACCGGTTTCATGCCATGACGCGTAGAGAACCCCGGCATGATAGACCAATGACGCATCGTCAGGATCAGATATGTCTGGGATTGAAGTCAAGGTGGTTGTTGGGGCCAAAGGAGGCGTGCCACCCACAAGCCATTCCTTGATGTAAAGCTCACAATTACCCAGCGAAGAACATTCTGTCCATGCGACATTGATCGTCGATCCATTGATGGCAATTGTGGGGTTAAACCCATCAAAGTCTGGATTGACGTTGAGGCTTGCCCCATCCTGGACCCATGACGTACCATTAAAATGCTTTACAAAAATATGACTTACTTCTACAGGATTAACTCCTGGATTAATCGTCGCATCTTCAGTCCAGACCACGTAGGGGGTATTGTTGGGGCCAAAGGCCATC
>JBHHXE010000002.1:0-58491 GCA_046756865.1 Nitrospiria bacterium
GGCTCCGTTGTCCGGGGAGATGTCCATTACATCCGGATTGGAGAAAAAACAAGTATTCAGGACTTGTCCGTTCTTCATGTCACCCGCCTGACCCATCCTCTCATTGTCGGCAATGAAGTCACCGTCGGGCACCATGTCACTCTTCATGGATGTACAGTGGAAGATCGTGTCCTGATCGGGATGGGAGCCATCTTGCTGGATGGAGCCGTCGTCGGAGAAGGCTCAATCATCGGGGCCGGGTCTATTGTGACGGAAGGGGTGAAGATTCCACCCGGTTCATTGGCTTTTGGAGCTCCTGCACAGGTCAAGCGATTACTCACTCAGGAGGAATCGGCATTTCTCCCTCAATCCGCAAAAAATTATGTTGATCTTGCTAAAATTTATCTGGAAAAGGGGGACGCAATGACATGAAAAAAGTACTGGTTCTCCTGGCGCCGGGGTTTGAAGAAATCGAAACAATCACGGTAATTGACATCTTACGGAGGGCCGGGATCGACGTCACCATGGCCGGGACGGTAGTCGGACCAATCATCGGATCCCGGAGAATACGAGTGATGGCCGACCTGCCAATCGATCAGGTGGTTGACCGCGATTATGATCTAGTTGTTCTCCCCGGTGGACAGCCCGGCACAAAACTTTTAGGGAAAGACCCGCGGGTCAAAAAGATCCTGGATAAGGCCCTTGCCGGGGAAACAGCGGTATCCGCCATTTGTGCCGCGCCATCCATTTTGACAATGTATGGTTTCCTGTCCGGCAAGCGTGCAACAAGTCACCCTTCCGTCCGGTCAATGATGGAGGGGGTTGATTATTCCGAAGACCGGGTTGTCGTCGATGGGAGATGGATCACGAGCCGTTCTCCCGGCACGGCCATGGAATTTGCCTTCCGGCTGGTGGCCCTTCTGGTCGGTGACGAAAAAGTAAAAGAGGTGAATGAGGGAGTCATGGCCCGGCTTTAAATAAGTTTTTTATAGACCACTGAAGAACGCCGACACGGAGCCTCAAATCAGGTGAACTGTAAAATGATATCAGGGCTTGACCAACTGCGAAGGAAAGGTGTCGAACTGAATTTCCGATACGGGTACAACATGGAGGCGTTTACACCGTTTACACTTCAGCTCGAGCCCCTCTTGACAGAACCGGGCAATTAGGCTTCCGCAAAAACATCTAAAATCATGCGGATTAGAAGCTTCCTGAGTTGATGATTGCTTTGTCGGTTTGATGTGCTTCACCTCAGAATCCTGTCCGCTAGACAATGGAACCAAGCATTGATAATAGATATCAATATCAAAGATGACACTATCTCATCGGGATACTCTTGTCAAGCTCTTTTTGGTCTCTATTGAGATTATTGGAAACCCCGCCCTGAATGGCTGCGCCCGCGATACCGACCCCCTCCCCGAGAAAGAGGTCTCTTGTGCCTAAGGGCGAATCTTGATAGAGTGAATACTCACCTGTGAGGTTGTGTTGTCAGAAGCAAAAAAAATGCATGACAGGGCCTCCTCCCCACCCGGGCCTGAGGCATCAGAATGCTCTTCTCCCGGTATGCGTTCGGAGAGGGACGCTCCCCCAGCGGCCTTTGCCAAAATGCGGACACGGGCAGTTCGGATCTGCTGGCTTGCCTTTCTAATTTTCCTCGACTATTTTCTCTACGCAATCTTTTCCTTTTTCCTTCCCGGAAAACGCGGGAATCAGTGGAAAGAAGGTCTTCATAAGAAAAATGCGCTAAGATTGCAACAGACCGCCCTTTCACTGAAGGGGCTTCTGATCAAGGTTGGCCAGTTTATGAGCGCCCGGGTCGATCTTCTGCCTGAGGCATATACCCAAACCCTTTCGCTCCTTCAGGATCAGGTTCCCCCTGCCCCCTTCCCTGGCATCAAAGCGCGATTTATTGAAGAATTCGGGGCAGCGCCTTCATCCATATTTCAGGCCTTCAACGAGGCTCCCATTGCCTCCGCATCCCTGGGGCAGGTCCATGAGGCTCGTCTGAAATCTACTCAGGCTGAGCCCCAAGCCGTCGGGACACGGGTGGCCGTAAAAATACAATATCCTAAAATAGAATCAATCGTAGAAACCGACTTAAAAGCCATTCGATCCATTATCTGGGCGCTTCAAAAAATATTCCACAAGATTCGCTTTGATATCCTCTATAGCGAATTCTCGAAAATTGTCCATCAAGAATTGAACTATATAGACGAGGCCCACCATGCCGAACAATTCCGGAAAAATTTTGAGGAAGATGAACGCATTATTATTCCGGAGGTGGTTTGGCCCTATACCACGAAGCGCGTACTGACGCTTCAATTTGTAGAGGGGATCAAGATCAACCGTTTTGATGAAATCAAGGAGGCCGGCATCGACACGACTTCCGTGGCAACCCTCCTCGTAGAATCTTACATGAAGCAGATCTTGCAGCACCGGTTTTTCCATGGAGACCCTCACCCCGGGAATCTCTTTGTCCAGACGGGTCCCCGGCTGGTCTTTGTGGATTTTGGCTTGATGCAGGAAATCCCTTCCTCAATCCACCAGGGGATTGGGAAGATCATCATCGCCATCATTGATCGGGACATCTCTGGAATCACGCAGGCCCTCCTCGACCTCGGCTTTATCGCCCGGAGTGAGAAAACAGAGGATGTGGAAAATGTGGTTCGCTTTTTCATGGACCGTTACCGTTATATTTCTCCTCGTTCGTTCAAGACCATTACCGTCTCCCAGGTCGCCCAGGATCTTGAAACCCTTTTTCACGTATACCCTTCGCTTCAGATCCCTAATCACTTTATTCTGTTCGGAAGGACTGCAGGGATGCTTAACGGACTATGCTCTCAGCTTGACCCGAACCTGAACATCATTGAATTGGCAAAACCCCATGCCAAAAAATTTGTCTCGCCAAGCGATTGGTCACGTGATTTTTTTTCCAAAGGGGAAGAGATTCTATCCTCTCTTCTCGAACTTCCAATCGCATTGCGAACCCTGGTAGAGCTCTCAAACCGGGGACATTTCAGGACAGAAATACACTCAGAGGATCTCACCCAGATTTTAGGAAAGATCTACCGGCTCGCTTACCGGACAATCCTTGCCGTTATTATTGTCGCAATGGCGCTTCTTTATCGAAATTTTGTCCACGACTATAAAAGTCCTGAAGGAATTTTACTGGGCATTTCGATTGTACTTCCATCGCTGATCCTCCTACTCTCATTTTTAAGGAGGAAGTAGGGTTATCCCGCTAAAAAATGCGGTTAGACCTTCACTGGCAATTATAAAGTGATCATAAGGAGCCTAGCTTGAATAAAAAACAATATTGTCCATCCAGCCTCAGGCTCCATCCGGTACATGTGATTCGTCTTGCGCTTATCATCTTTTCGCTCTTTATCGTATTGGGGTGTACACCGTCTTCTGACAAAACACTCGCCGAAGCAAAACGCGCCTACGAGCAGGGGGATTATAACCGCGCACTCGCCTTGAGCGACGGACTCCTCAAAGAGATCCCAGACTCATTTCCGGCCCATCGGATAAAAACACTCTCTTATGTTGCCCAGGGGTCAATAGAGACAGCATTCAATGGCCTTGAGATCGCTGAAGAACGGTACCCGGAATTGGGCACACCGCTTTTAAAGGAAATCGCAATCGGGATCATCAAGCTGTCCCTTTCTCATGAAAACTTATTTGTGCGAAGTGCCGCCATTAAGGCCGTAGGAGAAATGGGGGATGTGAAGCTGATCACTCTGATTATCCCCGGACTGAAAGATTCCCAGACCTTCGTCCGGTTTTTCGCAGTTGAATCAATCGGCCTTCTGGGTGGGCCGGATGCCTTGAAACTGTTTATGGCGGCGGGAAATGATCCGGATGGGATGGTCCGCGTCGGGGCCGTAAAAGCCATAGATGACATGGCGGAGGAAAATAATAGGAAAGGACAACGGGAACCTGACACGCTGAATAAACTTCTTGCAACATTTACGGAGGATACCGATATTACCGTTCAGCTTTTCTCTCTCGCTGCATTGGCGAAGTGGGGAGATCAGGACGCCTTTCAAAAAATGCTGAAGATCACCCGTGGGCTGAGTGCCAACGAAAGGTTTGCCGGAGCATCCGCGCTTGGAAGAAGCAAGAAAAGCAAGGCGGTGCCTCTTCTGGTCGATTTTATTGCGGACCCGGAGGAATCCCTCCGAATGTACGCCGCAGAAGCAATGGGGGAGATTGCATCAGGTGATATCTATTTACCTTTAGTCAAAGCCCTGTCCGACCCGGCGAAATCCGTTCGGGCCGCCTCAGCCACATCGCTTGGTAAACTCGGGGACGAACGGGCCATTCCACTCCTGAGAAATTTACTCAAGGATACCGATGCCATTGTTCGGGTTTCCGCTGCTGAAGGACTGCATTATCTGGGACAGGAGTCATTTTCCACATTTCGGGATGCCATGACGGAAAAAGACTACGCCATTCGCCACTTCACCATCGGCGCGCTCCGAAGAACAGGGGGGGATGAGGCATTTCGACTCTTGTCCATGGCGATGCAGGATACGGCGCCGCGCGTACGAATCGCCACGATCCGGGCCCTGGGAGAAATCGGAAACATCAAGGCCCTCCCCTTCCTCAGGGAAAGCCTCAAAGATCCGGACCTTGCGGTCCGGACCTACGCGGCAGGAAACGTCGGACGGGTCTTAAATAAGGCTTCCGGAACATCCTTAAAGAGGACCAAAATGGAATAAGCCAACGAAGGGGCACAACAATTTCGAGTTGCGCCCGCTTCAACGACGCCACAAAACCCCGGATGAAAGGTTCAACCGGCCTCAGATAATTCTGCCTCAACATCCTTATAAAGCGTGGTCTTATTGCGTCCCCCCTGTTTGGAGGCATACAGGGCACGATCCGCATAAGCGATTAACTCCTCCCGACGTTCTGCGTCTTCCGGTTGTCCGCTTATTCCTAGGCTGACGGTCACTATTATCTTTTTGCCTTCCCATAGGGCGGGAGTCGATTCTACCGCCTTTCTGATACGTTCTGCCATCCGCTGGGCCCGCGCTGCGTCTGTTTTGGCCAGGAGGACCGCAAACTCTTCCCCGCCGTAACGGGCAGCCGCGTCAACCTTTCGGACCAGCTTCCTCAAAATACCGGATACTTTCCTGATCACGGCATCTCCCGCCGGATGGCCAAAGGTATCATTCACTTTCTTAAAGTAATCAATGTCTATCATTAAGAGGGAAAACGGCTCGGGATGACGGTCCACCCTGTCGAACATCTCCGAAAGACGGTCCTGAAAACCACGATGGTTCAGAAGCCCGGTCAGTTCATCTGTCTGGGTAAGTTTCTCCATCCTGGCATGGACCTGCGCCTCGCTGATTGAGACAGCAGCATGGTTACACATAATTTTAAGGATATGTCGATTATAGGTTGTGAACGCGTCTCCCTTCACGGATGAAAAAAGAATGACGCCGATCACATCCTCTTCCTTTTCCATTGGTAGACCCAAAAATGAATGAGAAGGAAGACGAATCCTGCACCCATCCGGGAAAATTTTATTTTCTTTGCGCCGCGAGAAAGGAGAGGTCTCCATCCTGGCAGACAAGGTGTTTGAGAAGATCAGGTCATGGCGATTCTTAACGATCAGACTGAGCAAACCATTTGTGAGCGGGAAGGAATAATCAATTATTTTTGTATCATAGCCATCGACGGCCTTGACCACCATTCGGCGCCCCCCTCCCTCAACCAGAAAGATAAAGCAGGTGTCAAAGTTTATTATATTTTTTGCTGAGGAGATCGTTTCTTTCAGGCGAAAGGTCAAGTCAAGTGTCGATCCTACTTTTTTTGTAAAATTGAGCAGGGTGATGTTTTCATTTGTCTGGTCCCCTAGGCGCTGCTGCCCCCGGTAATACTGAAGGACACGGAGGACCTCTTTGGCGATGAGTTTCGTCAGCTCTTCATCTCGCCTGGAAAAGGCATGATCTTTCACACTGTCAATACAGATGAGTCCTTCCAACTTGTCCTGATCCAGGATGGGGACAACAATAAGAGAACAGATGGGAACCGATCCATCGTCGTAATCCAGTCCCTCCTTGTGATTTCGTAGATCTGAAATCGAAATCGTTTTCCCTTCCTTTGCAATCCAGCCCAGGATGCCCTCTCCCAGACGAATCCTTTTCTCTCGATTGACGCCGGCTTGATCGGCGCTTCCCTTCGCCGCACAGACCCAGAGATGTTCCTCTTCGGAATTGTAAAACAGGACCACAGACCGGGTAATTTCAGCCTGGCTTTCCATAACCACGCGCAAGAGGTTCTCAAGATCCGCTTCCATTTGCTCTGCATATGCAATGGCATCTTCCTGCTTGCGTTCTTCAAGAAGGTGCCCCGCACTTTCACCAGAACCCGGGGGAGATTCCAGTGACGCGGCCCTGTCCTGAATTCTCTGAAATTGCTCCTGAAGGAACTCTTTTTCCTGTTGTTGCGAACGGAGGAAAGCCTGCACAATCGGAGGAATCGTGGCAAGCGTGACGGCCAGAAAAAATAAACCGAGGGGTATCCCTCCCTCCGAAGGAGCAAAGATGAGCGGGGTAAATTCAAGAAATATGATCGCAGCAACAGCGGCCATATTTCTGAAAAAATCATTGTGAAGAGAAGAAAGCAGGATGACAAGCATGTAGGCGAAAAGGAAAGGGGAATGGATGCCGCCCGTCATCCCGGAAACTGTGTGAACGAAGAGGAGCGCAAGCCCAAGGGCTTCGATATCCATCGCAGGAGAGGACTTCCTTTTGACCCGCTCATAAACGAGGGGGAAGGAAAGCGTGACAAAAACCAGCCACCAAATAAAACGGCCTGTGGTGTAAATGCCGGCAGGCATCCTGAGTCCGACGGCAGAAAACAAAAACAGGATGGATAAAGCAAAGAACCTCAAGCAAACCGCTCCATGGGTTTTTTCAAGATGCAAAGAAAAGGATAATCCTCTTCAGGCTGATAGATAACTTGAATCAGCTCCCATTTATCTTTCCCAAGAAAATTGAGCTGGTTTTCCATCTGAACACCAGCCAGCCTTTCTGTCTTATACTCCCATTTTGCCAAGGGCTCAGACCTCCGCCTCCAGACTCCAACGTTCGCCGGAATGACCACTTTTTATAACGGCCTAAATATTGAGTTTGAAAAAATTCTTAACCTGCCGCTTCAGGATGAGTTGTTTCAGTTCATCCACTTTAAGGCGAGCCGCCTCTTCTCCCCTCTTCATCGCCTCTTTGTACCGCCAGAAATCGGACCAGTGAATATCGTCCATTTTGGGGGAGATCACGAGGTCCGCACTGGATAACTGCAGATGGGAGAGGGTTCGTCGTGTGATTTCACCCGACCTGAGAACAATATCGAGTCCACTGTTGAGACCATCTGAAGCATCCTTCTCTTCCGAAATATCCACCGCGATGGTGAAATTCGCTCCAAGCTTTCTTAGAGGCTCAACCGGAACCTGATTGACCCATCCTCCGTCAATCAGCAATGCGTCCCCAATTTTGATAGGAGGGAAAACACCCGGAATCGCGCAACTGGCCGCAACGCTCTTTCTTAACGGCCCCTTGGTCAAAACCACTTCATCCCCTCCAATGAGATCTGCTGCGAGGGCCGCGAAGGGAACCACCGTCTCATCCATTTCTTTATCATCCAAAAGGTAGCTGAGGTGTTCGAGAAAATCTTCTTCGGGGATGAAGGAAGTGCGTTGAAGGGAAATACCCCAAAATATTCCCTTTTGAAGGTAGGATCTAATGCTGGAAAGAAAATCTGTAGTTTTGTTCTGCTCGTAGTGTTTTTTTATGAAAAATATTTTCGTCCGACGAAACCGGCTGCCTCCCAGGAATTTGATCACCCGTTCACGGACTGAATCCACGTTTGGGGTCTGGGCATACATCGCACCGACGATGGAACCAAAGCTGGTTCCGGCAATCAGGTGAAAAGGGATGTCTTCTTCCTCAAGCACCTTCAACACGCCAAGATGCGCGATGCCTTTGGCCCCGCCACCCCCGAGCGCCAATCCAACTTTTACAAATGGTGTCATTTTGACTATAGAGTTACTCCCCTTCTTTTTTCTCAGCCGCCGCCTCAGATCCCTTCTTTCGGGCCTTCGCCTCAATGGAAGCCGTGCGCGCGATCAGGCGCTTGCTTCTTCGCTGGGCCCGCTTCAATTTCTTTCTGAGTCCCCGTTCCTGCACCGCGTCTTTAGACGCGTCTTTTTTCCCGATGCTGACCTTCAAGGCTTTAATCTTTTTCTCCAGCTTACTGACAACTGTCACTTTTTTTGCCGCCATGCTTCCCTCCGATAATATACAATGTCATCCTGTTATTTTTTCCGCCATACACGGCAAATCATCCCTTGAAAAAAGCAACCGTTCTTGCCAGACCTTCTTCCAGCGACACACGGGGCTCCCATTCAACCGCCTTGTTGATCTTCTGCCAATCGAGGACGCTGCGGGTCTGTTCCCCCTTTTTTTCCGCGCCGTGAATTTCCTTCACAGTGGAAGCCGTCGCGCCAAGGAGATATCTATACAGTTGGTTCTCCGAAGTTTCCTGTCCCGTTCCAACATTATAAGTTCCCGCAACTTCATTATTGATGACGGCCATATTGGCATCAACCACATCGTCTACAAAAATATAATCCCGTGTCTGCATGCCATTTCCATTGATGACAACTTGCTCTCCTTTCAACATTTTTTGCGTGAAAGCAGCCACAACACCGGCCTCTCCATGGAGACCCTGCCTGGGGCCATAAACATGACCATACCTTAGTGCCGTATATTCCAGGCCGCTGGCCTTTTGATAGTAGAACAGGTAGTGCTCGCTCGACAGCTTGCTGACACCATAAGGAGAATGCGGATGGGTTGGATGCCCCTCGGGAGCAGGGAAGAGCTCCTGTTCCCCATACACTGCCCCGCCGGAAGAGGCAAAAACAATCCGACGCGTCCCATGCCGAACAGCAGAATCAAGAAGGTTCAAGAGACCAAGAATATTCGTCCGCGCGTCAATCTCCGGATCAGAAACCGATCTGGGAATATCAACCTGGGCCGCATGGTGGCTGATAATTTCAGGCTTCTCTTTTTGGAAAACCCGCTCGACCCGCTTGCTGTTGAGGATATCCACTTTATAGAATGAGGCTTCTTTGTTAATATTTTTTTTCTTTCCCGTGGAAAGGTTATCTACAACAACCACCTGATAGCCTTCCTGAATGAGTCGGTCCACCAAGTGGGAGCCGATGAAGCCGGCGCCGCCGGTCACCAATACCTTCATGTTTGGGTCATCTCCAATCTTGTTTTCGTCACTTTTGTCCCTATCTTTTTAAAATAAACCAGGAACTCCGCATTCCCCTTTTGGCCCAGGATAGGAGAGGGAGTCGTCCCAAGAAGTTCTAAACCCCAGGCAGCTGCCTCCCCGCAGATCCGATCCAGAACTTTTTGGCGTTTTTCAGGGCTTCTGACAATCCCCCCCTTTCCGACCTCTCCTTTTCCAACCTCGAATTGCGGCTTCACCAGGGGGATCAATACTGCACCCGCGTTCAGGAAAGGAAGAATACAGGGGATCACTTTTTCAAGAGAAATAAACGATACATCCACTGTCGCCAGATCCATCCGGTCCGGAATCAGATCTTCGGAAAGGGTCCGAATGTTCTGTCGCTCGATGACAATCACGCGCTTATCCTGGCGAAGCCGCCAGTCAAGCTGACCGTAACCCACATCAACCGCATAAACCTTCTCCGCCCCTTTCTGTAGGAGACAATCCGTGAAACCACCCGTGGAAGCTCCAACATCTATTGCCACCATTCCGGTAACTTCTATGCAGAAGGTCTTCAGAGCCCATTCCAACTTACAGCCGCCCCGGCTGACATAAGGAAAGGCCTTTTTTTTAACAACAATCCCCGCATCAATTTCTACCCGGAGACCGGCCTTGTCCACCTTTTTGCCATCCACGATCACAGCGCCGGAGAGGATGAGTGCTTTCGCTCTTTCACGGCTTTCCGCAAGACCGCGCGAGTACAACAGGATATCAAGCCGCTCTTTATCGGGTTTGTAACGAGAATTTCGCTCGCTATCCGTAATCAAACGACCGTTTTATGAGATCGGAGACTGCTTTTCGAACCGGAGTCCCGGGGGGGTTTTTTTGTCTGACCTCCGACAAAATCAAGCGCCAGACCGGCAATGCTTTCAGGGTCCAGGCCATTTTTTTTGTGCAGGATTTTTTGTGCGCCGTGCTCGATAAACCGATCCGGAAGCCCGATTCGCCTGACATCAACCTGCGGCGCGGCGTTTTCATTTTTCGCTTCCTCCAGTGAAGAAAGTACAGCTTCGCCAAAACCACCCGCCAAGGCCTGCTCCTCCAGGGCAATCACCTTCGCACAGCGCTTTGCGACCGTAACAAGCAACTCTCGATCAATCGGTTTAATATACCGGGCGTTCACAACACCGACGACAATTCCTTTTCGCTCCAGAATCTCCGCAGCCTCCAGCGCGGGATAGACCATGTTCCCGATTGCGACCAGAGCAACATCCCATTTTTCCACCAGTTCTCCTCTAAGGAGTTCACCTTTCCCTCTGGGAAGAATCATCATTCTCTCATCGAGTGTAACGCCAACTCCTTCTCCCCTCGGGTAGCGGATTGCCACCGGCCCCTGATGCTTCAGTGCCGTCGCCAGCATGTGCTGTAACTCATTTTCATCCTTGGGCGCCATAAGGGTCATATTCGGAATCCCCCTCAGGTAGGAAATATCGAAAACGCCGTTGTGTGTCGGACCATCCGCTCCAACCAGCCCAGCACGATCAAGACAAAAAACGACCGGCAGGTTCTGCAGTGCAACATCATGGACGATCTGATCGAAAGCCCGTTGTAAAAAAGTTGAATAAATGGCGGCAACCGGACGAAGGCCATCTGCGGCCATGCCGGCAGCCATCGTGACCGCATGCTGTTCCGAAATACCCACATCATAAAATCGGTCCGGGAAGGCTTTCGCGAAATCACTCAGGCCTGTTCCCGCGGGCATCGCAGCCGTGATGGCCACAATTTTTGAATTTTCGCCGGCCAGCCGGAGCAGGGACTTGGAAAAAACACTGGTATAGGACGGGACGCCTGCCTTCTTCTTCCCGATCCCGGTCGACAAATCGAAAGAGGAGGTTCCGTGAAATCCTGCCGGATCAGCTTCCGCGGGGGGATAGCCCTTGCCTTTCTTGGTGATGACATGAATCAGAAGAGGACCATCCAGCTGCTTGATATTGTCGAATGTCGTTAAGAGGTGATCCAGACGATGCCCGTCAATCGGGCCGATATAGCGGAACCCGAGTTCCTCAAAAAGATGTCCAGGGACAATCATCCCCTTGACCGATTCCTCGGCCCGTCTGGCCGCCTTCAGCATCGGCTCACCTATTTTTGGGATATTTTTCAACAGGGTCGTCGTCTCGCTCTTGACCTTTGTATAGAGCGGCCCTGTAATCATTCGGTTCAAATAAGAGGAAAAGGCACCGACATTTTCTGAAATTGACATCTCATTATCATTCAGAATGACAATGAGGTTTCGCTTCAAAGCTCCGGCATGATTGAGGGCTTCATAGGCCATTCCGGCGGTCATCGACCCGTCTCCGATAATGGCGATCACATGGTATTTTTCTCCATGATGATCCCGCGCTTCCGCCATCCCGAGCGCAGCCGAGATAGACGTTCCCGCGTGGCCCGCGCCAAAGGTATCGTAAGGGCTCTCTGTCCTGGAGAGAAATCCGCTGATACCCTGATGCTCCCTCAAAGTCGGAAACTGCTTCCGCCTTCCTGTCAACAACTTGTGCGGATAGGCCTGGTGCCCCACGTCCCAGACAAGCCGATCCCGAGGCGTATCAAAACAGGTATGCAGAGCGATCGTGAGCTCAACCGTCCCGAGACTTGCCCCGAGGTGTCCTCCCTTTCCGGAAATCACCCGAAGGATCTCGTCCCGGATCTCCTGTGCCAATTGAGGAAGTTCTTCTCTGGGAATCTTCTTCAAATCGCTCGGCGCGTCTATTTTATCCAATAAGCCCATTTATTATATTTCCTCTGGAAGGCTGTCCGGCATCCTCTGGCCTGGCAAGCTTTAACGGCCCGGGTGCTTATTTTTTCCGATCCACCATGTAGGCCGCAATCTGCCGCAGGGGGTCTGCCTCCGGCCCGAACTTTTCCAGCGCAGCCACAGCATTCTGAACATGCGTTTTAGCCTCTTTTTTTGCACGCTCCAGTCCCAGGAATCCGGGATAGGTCCACTTATCTGTCGATTGATCCTGACCGACAGATTTCCCCATTAAGGCCTCATCTCCCTCCACATCAAGGATATCATCCGCAATTTGAAAGGCCAGACCGGCTTTCTCTCCAAACCGGGTCAGTGCGGTCAACTTTTTTGGCCCGGCGCTCCCCAAGATCCCGCCAATCCGGATAGAGGCCCGGAAAAGGGCTCCCGTCTTAAGCGAGTGAATTTCCACCAGTTTTTCCAAGTTGACTTCCTTGCCGCCCTGAGATTCAATATCGAGCAACTGGCCACCCACCATACCCGTGCTTCCACAGGCCGCACCCAACTCCAGGATCACGGACAAAACCCGCCGGGGCGAGATCGAGCCGCCTAGACCCTTTTCGGCCAGCATGGTAAAGGTCGAGGTTAAAAGTGCATCTCCCGCCAGGATTGCAGTGCTTTCACCAAACATTTTATGGCTGGTGAGTTTACCGCGTCGATAGGTATCGTCGTCCATGGCAGGGAGGTCATCGTGGACCAGGGAATAAGTATGCATCAGTTCAATTGCAGCTGCAAACGGGAGGGCGGTCTGAGCATTTCCACCCACCGCTTCGCAGGCGGCGATACAAAGAATCGGCCGGAGCCGCTTTCCCCCGGCAAACAAGGAGTACCGAAGCGCTTCATGGATCAACGCGGGCTCACATGAGGCCCGCGGAAGGTAGGATTGGAGGATGCGATCAACTTCTTCCTTTCGTCGCGTCAGGTAAACTTGAAGCGGGTCCAGATCTGTGGGCGCGGACCCATTCAAAGGTACATTCTCTGAGAACAAGTCCTCGGCTCCACCAGAAACAGAAGGAACGGATGACGCCCTGGCTGGCACTGCCCCGTCCTTACTCATTCGAATCACGTCCTTCCTCCGGATGGCTTGCTACAGAATCAAGAGGCCGCAAGCGCTTCTTCCCCTTCTTGTCCTGAATGAGGACTTCCACCTTTTTTTCAGCCTCTTCCAGCACCTTGAGGCAATTCTTAGACGACCGGATTCCGTCTTCAAAAATCTTGAGAGAATCCTCCAGGGGAAGATCCCCTTTTTCCAGCAACTTAACCGCCTCTTCCAGACGGGAAAGGGCCTCTTCAAATTTCAGCTGCGCCACCCGACCCCCACAAGCAATATCCAACTCCTGAGATTATACAAGGACTCAACAACAGGTCAAGTCCTTTTTGAAAAACCTCACTTTTGAAGGACGTGGATTGCGTTCACTTTGTGCGTCCATCCCGTGTGAATGAATAATCAAACCCTTAGACTTTCTCGCCAGCCAGATGGACCAGCACCTTTCTATGATGTCCGGCGGTTCGGTGCTCGTAGAGGAATATCCCCTGCCAGGTGCCAAGGGCAAGCCGATTGCTTTGAACCGGGATAGAAAGCGAGGTTGCCGTTAGGGCGGCGCGGATATGTGCGGGCATGTCATCCGGCCCTTCCGTCGTGTGGCGAAAGAGAGGATCTCCCTGAGGGACAAGACGGTCAAAAAAACGTTCCATATCCCGAAGTACCTCCGGATCATAATTTTCCTGGATGAGTAAAGAGGCCGAGGTATGTTGGATATAAAGCGTCAGTAGGCCCTCCCGGATCGGGCTTGTCTTCATCCATGAGTCGATCTTTTCAGTCAGGTCATAAAGGTTTCGCCCGGAGGTCTCTATCGTAATCTCGCCTGTCACCAAAATCATGTCATTTCCCTTAAATCCCGTGAATGGTGAATCGTGATTGGGTTAAATCTTTCACGCTTCACTCGTCCCGCTTATGGATACTGGCCTTGCCTTTCAAAGTAGGGGAGACCTCGTCATTCCCGATTACACTGCAAATCACCTTTCCCTGATGAAGCGTCAATAATAGCCGATCCCCCTCATTCACCTCTGTGGCCTCCCGGATAATCTTCAAGGCAGGCAGCTTCTGCGTGATACTATAACCGCGACTCAGGATGTTTAAGGGGCTTAAGAGGTGCAACTGTTCTATTTGGGCCAGGAACGTGCTCCGCCCCTGATCGACGAATCCTCTCCCCGTCTTCAGCAGTCGCCTGTTGGCCTCGTCCAGCCGCTGTCGCTTTTCGTAAACGCGTTCAATGGGGTTCAGATGCAAGATGCCCTCACGGCCGCGGCTCAGGCTCCACCGGCGCGTTTTCAATACGTGCGTCATGCCTTGCTGAAGGCGAATTCGCAACTGGGTCAAGCGGTCCCGAACATGGCCGATCCGCCGTGACGGATCGCTGAGGAGGCGCAATGCAATCTCATACTGGTTTTTTGCATCCCCAATTCTCGCCCTCATCAGATCGCTCAAGTCCTGCTCTTTGGACGCAAACCCTTCCAATATCGACCGAACGCGCCGTACCACGATTTCCGCCGCAATCGACGGGGTGGGAACGCGCAAATCCGATACATAATCTGAGATCGTCGTATCTGTTTCGTGTCCAATCGCAGTGATCACCGGGATTACCGACCGAGAGATCGCACGCGCCACACCCTCCTCATTAAAGGCGGCAAGATCCTCAAGAGACCCACCGCCGCGCGCCAAAACCAGAAGATGAGGCTGCTTAGAAACAGGAATGCCGTTTACGACTTCCAGTGTTTCCACAACTTCCCCGGCGGCCCCCTCTCCCTGAACCGGAACAGGATAAACGATGATTTGAATCGGGAGTTCCGCCTTCCGAAAAACCTGAAGGATGTCCTGGAGGGCCGCACCCGTGGGTGAGGTCACAAGGCCGATCCGGAGTGGGAATTGTGGAATCGGCTTCTTCCGCCCGTCATCAAAAAGTCCTCCCCTGCGCAGTTTTTCCTTCACGGCCTCAAAGGCAGCCTGAAGGGCTCCGCTCCCCCTCGGTTCTATATAATCAACAATAAGCTGGGACTGTCCCCGCGCCTCGTAGAAGGTGAGATGACCACGGATCAGGACCGATTTCCCCTCTTTGGGTGTAAATTTCAGGAACCGCGCAGTCCCCTTGAAAACGATTGCACGGATCTGCGCGCTCGCATCCTTCAGGACAAAATATAGATGGCCGGAGGTCGGCGATCTCAAATCGACCACCTCTCCCTCGACCCAGATGTCAGAGAATGTCCGCTCCGTTTCCACGCGAATCCGGGTTGTCAGTTCGTGAACCTTGAGAATCTTGCGACCAGGACGATCGGACTGAAACATATGATCTTCTCCCTTTAGAATCCGGGCAGCATATTAAATGAATGAGGACGTGCATTCCCGCCTGCGTGGGAATAAAGGGTTTATCAAGCTGCTAAGCGTCTCCCCGGCGTGCATTGCTTCTCTCGCGCCAACGTCGGAGCCGATCGGCAATCTCTTTCTCTTTTCCCTGATTTGTCGGCGCATAAAAAACCTTCTTTTCCGGAAGGTATTTTTGAGGAACGTAATGGTCCGGGTAGTCGTGCGGATAGAGATAACCTTTTCCTCTCCCCAGGCGTTTCGCCCCGGAATAGTGAGCATCCTGAAGTGGCGGGGGAACCACCATGACGCGGCCTGAGGAGATTTCTTTGAGCGCCGCGTCGACCGCGAGATAGGAGGCATTGCTCTTCGGTGCTGTGGCGATATAGAGGGTCGCCTCTGCCAGGGGGATTCTCCCCTCTGGCATGCCGATGGCCTCCAGGGCATGAAAGGCCGAGACGGCCACACGGAGGGCTTCGGGGTCAGCATTTCCCACATCCTCAGCGGCACAGATCATCAAACGGCGGGCGATGAAAAGCGGATCTTCCCCCGCATAAATCATTTTTGCCAGCCAATAAATTGCCGCGTCCGGATCTGAACCCCGCATACTCTTGATAAAGGCCGAGACCGTATCATAGTGGCTGTCTTCATTCTCATATACCAGCCCCTTTTTCTGAATCGAGGCTTCGGCAACGGAAAGGTCAAAGTGGATCACCCCCTCCACATCGGGAGGTGTCGTCGTCACACCAATTTCAAAAGCATTGAGAAGCCGCCGGGCATCTCCTTCTGTCATCTGAATGAGGTGCCGCTCCGCCTCTTTTGAGAGCTGGATCTTTAATGTCCCGAAGCCGCACTCCGGATCACAAATCGCCCGGTCGATCAGGCATCGCAGAGCCGCCTCCGGAAGCGGTTTAAGTTCCACAATTTGCGAACGTGAAGCCAGGGCGGGAATAATCGAAAAGAAGGGATTTTGTGTAGAAGCACCGACGAGCGTAATGTTCCCCTTTTCTACATCGGGAAGGAGAGCAGACTGCTGGACCTTGTTGAAACGGTGGATTTCATCAATCAGCAACAGGGTCTTTCTCCCTGATGCGCTCTTTTCCTTTTGGGCCAATACAACAACCCGACGGATATCGGCGATGCCTGAGGTAACCGCGTTTAAATCAGAAAAAACCGCCTTGCTGTTTCTTGCAATCAGGTAGGCCAGACCTGTTTTCCCGCAGCCCGGAGGACCAAAGAGAATGAGAGAGGAAACCCGATCCGCTAAAATCGCGCGGCGCAGAAACCGCCCCGGAGCCATAAGGTGTTCCTGCCCGACATACTCCGAGAAGTCCCGCGGTCGTAAACGCCAGGCCAAGGGGGAGGATGCGTCGAGCGGTAAAGCCATACAACCTCTTGTGGTGAACAGTTCGGGCGTAAAGTAGATTTGGCGGTAAGCTGACTCAGGGGTTCGAGCAAGGCGCAACGCGACAACAAAAAGGTCCCCGCATTGCCGTAAGGGCGATCAGCTCAAACCTGGGTGTTCAGGTGGGCACCAAGACGGAGACATTAGGCTTTTCCACCAGTGGCGGAACGTGCTCACAGCCCCCTTGAACTCGGCTCCCTTGCTGTCGTTGTTAGGCTTGAAGACTAACCATTTACGCACAATGCAGGGACACCCTCTGACTTGTAAAAATCCTAACAAAGTTGAAATTAAATTTCAAGAACAAGATCAGCGATTGATCTTGTTCGAAACCGTCAAGTCTCCTGAAAAACAAGGCCAGAGGCCTTAAGGACGACCGAGGCGTACTCCCTTGTACGTTGAGGAGGCCATATGGTCGATAACGCTGTCATTTCAGGAGAATCGGCGGTTTCTGATTCCGCAATCGCGGAATTAAATTTCAAGAACAAGACGGGCCATCCAGCTTAAAGGCTTCGAACTGTTCCTCTATGCTCTCAATAAGATCCCTTGTCTTTCCCCCGATCACAGCGTCGCGCGCTTCCTGTTCCGATCTCAACTGGAAAAGTTCATGAGCAATGTTAATCGAGGTGAGGACCGCCAGTTTTGAAAGCAGATTGTCCGGCGTATGCGCCGCCATTTCATTCATCTTCTCATCGACGTAGGAGGCCAAGGCCATAACATACTCCTTATCAGCATCTCCCTTTAAGGTATACTTATTTCCGAATATCTCGACCTGAAGTTTATTCCCCAATCAATGCTTCCTCATCCGAAACGCGGACGTCTCTCTCAAGATGGTCCAGTTTTCCCAGAAGGGCCTCTATCCGGAGACGGACCTTTCCGCGCTCGTCATGGAGGGCCTGGAATTCTTTTTCGCTCTGATCAAGCCTTGTTTTCAATTCTGCCTTCTCACTTTTCAAGCGCTGTATATATTCAATCATTTCCTGGACGCGCGATTCCAGGACCTCTAACTGTTGTAATTCCATCGCACCCTCAACTTGTTTTTCTCAAACTTACGCCTTCACTTTTTTTTTGTCAACAGGATCTTGCAATTCATGGAGACAGGGCTTCTCATTGGACGACCAGGGCGTACCTATCAAAGCGGTGAAGCGTGGAGCGTAATAGATTTCACCTGATTACTCAATCACCTCATCACAATTCACAGCCTTCATCAGTATTCAGGCAAATCGACGGTTTCAAATTTGGAATTGAACTGAATTACAGCCTCATGCTAATAATATAAACCTTACTATACATGTTCATCATAAAGGAGATTGCATGCCGAAACCCAAGTACCACATCCTCGTCTGTACAACCCAGCGCCCCCCTGGGAATCCCCGTGGGTCCTGCGGAGAAAAAGGGAGCCAGGAAATCATCCCTGCTATCTATGATGAGATGGAGAAACGGGAACTCTTTGGACAGATTCTTGTCACTGAATCAACCTGTCTGGGTCCATGTCCGATGGGACCAACCGTTGTGGTTTATCCGGACGCCGTCTGGTACAGGGGCGTAAAACCCGCTGATGTCGCCGAAATTATGGACGAACACATCACCCAGGGACGGCCCGTCGAACGTCTGGTCATGCCGGATGAGATGTGGGGCTAAACTTCTCCTCCAAAATATATGCTGCTCCGCCCGCTATGCCTGCTCAGAGCTCAATGCCTCTCTCAGGCTCTCCTCCCAATCAGGCAATTCCAGACCGAAAGTCTGTTTCAGCTTACGGCAGTCCAAGAGGGAGAACGAAGGGCGTACAGCACGGGTCGGATAGGCAGAGGTCGGGATCGGGAGGAGGCGCTTCAGTCGAAAATCCGGGGCAGGTGGGGTCAAAATCGCCTCCGCAAAGCGATACCAGGTTGTCTGCCCACCGGCGGCCAGGTGATAAAGTCCGCTAACCTCCTCCAGTGATGAGGCATGATTGAATCGTGTAAGAATCCGGGCCGTCATCTCTGCAATCATCCGGCTCCAGGTCGGCGCCCCGACCTGGTCATCCACCACATTGATTTCCTCCCGCTCCCGCGCCAAGCGCCGTAGCGTCAGAAGGAAATTGCTCCCCCGCAAACCGTAAACCCAGCTTGTCCTAAAAATCAGGTATGACCGGCTCATGCTCTGGACAGCACGCTCTCCGGCAAGCTTCGTTTCGCCATAGACATTGAGCGGATGGGGCGGCATCTCTTCGCGATATCCCTTAGGCGGGGCCAGCCCACCGCCAAAAACATAGTCGGTTGAATAGTGAATCAGCGCGGCGTCAATCTGTCGGGCCTCTTCTGCGAGAAGGCCGGGCAGAGTCCCATTGATCTTCATCGCCAACTCCGGATCATCTTCAGCCTTGTCCACCGCGGTATATGCAGCCGCATTGACGATGAGGCTTGGTTTGATCTCCCCGATCCGCTGTCGGAGCGCATCCGTACAGGTCAAATCAAGATCGGAGCGATCGAGCGCGATAAGATCTCCCAGGGGGGACAGTGTCCGCTGCAATTCCCACCCCACCTGCCCCTGCTTTCCCAAAAGAAGAATCCGGGAGGCAACATCGGTTCGAGATTTGTCCCGCGCCATCAGTCAAATCCTGAAAAGCGGGGAAGCCCCTCAGGGTCAATTTTCTCTATACCAGGGGCAGCGCTGTCTTTATCCGACAGGATCGGGGTCTCAGTCGGCCAGGTAATCCCAATCTTCGGATCATTCCAGAGAAGACTCTGTTCCAACTGCGGTGCATAAAAGTCGGTGCACTTGTAGGTGAAAAGGGCGGTGGGACTGGTAATACAAAAGCCGTGCGCAAAACCTTCAGGGATATAGATCTGGCGCGCGTTTTCACCGGTGAGGGTGATGCCGACCCATTGGCCAAAAGTAGGAGATCCGACGCGAATGTCGACAGCAACGTCAAAAACCTCCCCCTGCAGGACGGTGACAAGCTTTCCCTGCGGCGCCGGGTTCTGGAAATGGAGTCCCCTCAGGACACCCTGAGTGGAAAACGAAACATTGTCCTGAACAAAGTCGGCAGGAAGTCCTGCTCCTTTATACCGGTCCCGATGCCAGGTCTCCAAAAAAAATCCACGGGAATCGCGAAAAATCTTTGGCTCGAGGATGACGACACCAGAAAGTTTGGTTTCTATTTTTTTCATAGCGAGCCTCTGATTAGACCTGGGTTGACTTTTTCAAAAGATAAAATATTTCGATTCAAGGTGCAAATCGCAAAAAACAGCCCGCCAGGTTCGAGATTTAAAAAGCAAAAGCGGAACATTCTTGCCCTAAAAAACAGACCATGACTCAATCAGATGCTCCCCAACTCCATCCGGGGAATATCCCCGTTTGCCAGGTCAAGGAGATACTGGCCATAACCGTTTTTAAGCATCGCCCGGGCCAGGGATTTCAACTGGGGGGCGTCAATGTAGCCCATCCGGTAGACGATCTCTTCTGGACAGGAAATGCTGAGCCCCTGACGTGTCTCCATGACTTCGATATATTGCGAGGCCTGCAGGAGCGATTCATGGGTACCGGTATCGAGCCAGGCAATGCCTCGCCCGAGCAGTTCCACCTGAAGCTTTCCTTTGCTTAGATATGCGCTGTTTAAATCAGTGATTTCCAACTCACCCCGAGGGGACGGCTTTAGACCTTTGGCAATATCAACCACCGTGTTGTCGTAGAAATAAAGCCCTGTCACCGCATAGTTCGATTTAGGATCGTCCGGTTTTTCCTCAATGGCAATCGCCCGCCGGTTTTCATCAAACTGCACCACGCCGTAACGTTGCGGATCCCGGACATAATATCCAAAAACAATGGCCCCCTCTTCCAGCAACACGGCCTTCTGCACAACTTCGATAAGGCCCCTTCCGTAAAAGATGTTGTCCCCAAGGATCAGGCAGACGGAACTGTCTCCAATATAATCCTCTCCGATCAGGAAGGCCTGTGCCAGACCACCGGGATCCGGCTGGACGGCATAGCGCAAAGAAAGCCCCCACTGCGACCCATCGCCCAACAGGGCTTGATATTGGGGAAGATCATGCGGAGTTGTGATAATTAAAAACTCTCTTAAGCCCGACAACAGAAGGGTACACAGGGGATAGTAGATCATCGGCTTGTTGTAAACCGGCAAAAGCTGCTTGCTCACAACCTGGGTCACAGGATAAAGTCGGGTCCCGCTTCCCCCCGCTAAGATGATGCCTTTCATTTCGCTTCCTCTATTAAAATCCTGTAACGCTTCAGATTGCCAGGACACGGTTTCGGGGCAAGGCGCAAGGTACACAGAACCGCAGCGTATGTTTCATACCTGACGATTCGAGCACCACAACAACGCAGCCCCGGAGTCTTCGCAGGGTGAGCTGAATCCTTACAAAGTACCAAGGCGCTCTCTCTTATAACTTCCATCTTGCACTCGCCGGCACCAGGACCGGTGATCCAGAACCCACTGTACAGTCCTTCTCAAGCCGGACGCAAAGGTCTCTGCAGGCGTCCAGCACAGATCCCGCGCTATTTTTGAGGCATCGATGGCGTAGCGCTGATCATGCCCGGGCCGGTCCTGCACAAACTGAATCAGCGCGGCATAGGCTCCCAGGCTCGGGTTGGGGGCAAGCTCGTCCAGAAGCTGGCAGAGCAATTCGACAACCTCCAGATTGGTCTTTTCATTGCTTCCACCGATGTTGTAGGTTTCTCCCGGCCGGCCTTTTTTCAAAACGAGACACAGGGCCCGGACGTGATCTTCTACATAAAGCCAATCCCGAATATTTGCGCCACTTCCATAGACCGGCAGAGGTTTTTCCTCAAGGGCATTGAGAATGACCAATGGTATCAGCTTCTCGGGAAACTGGTATGGGCCGTAATTATTGGAACAATTTGTAATAAGGACCGGGAGACCATAAGTATGATGCCATGCACGGACCAGATGGTCTGAAGCGGACTTGCTGGCCGAATAGGGGGAGTTGGGGTGATAGGCCGTCTCTTCGGTAAACAGTCCGGTCTCACCTAAGGACCCGAAGACCTCATCGGTCGAAACATGGAGATAACGAAACTGCGCCTTTTGTGTCCCTTCCAACTGCCGCCAATAGCTGCATGCCGCTTCGAGGAGAGTATATGTCCCCAAAATATTGGTCTGGATAAAGGGCGCCGGACAATCAATCGAGCGGTCTACGTGAGACTCCGCCGCAAGGTGCATGACCGCATCCGGCCGATAGTTCTCAAAAAGCCCTTTGACTGCGTCTGCGTCACAGATATCAACCTTCTCAAATTGATAGCGCGCATCCTCCCGAACATCGCTCAGAGACTCCAGGTTGCCGGCATAGGTCAGCTTATCAACATTGAGCAGACTGTGCTCTGTTTCCTGTAAGAGGTATCGAACCAGATTAGAGCCGATAAATCCGGCCCCGCCGGTAACAATAATCTTCATGAACAACCTGTGTCATGTGTCATGCGATAGGGAGGACAAAACCAATAGCGATTCATGTCTCTCACGACGCATCACTGTTTAACGATCATCGCCTCCGAATCACGCCTTACGGAAAAACGCCTGTATTTCGTCCACAACAGCCCCCTGCATCTTCGAGGTCAATTCCGGATAAATCGGGAGGGCCAGTGTTTCATTCGCAGCCCGCTCTGCCTCCGGAAAGTCTCCCTCCTTGTAACCAAGAGATTTAAAACACCCTTGAAGGTGAAAAGGAATGGGATAGTAGACCTCCGTAATGATCTCTTTTTCCCCGAGATACTCCCGCAGGCGATTCCGATCCCGGACGCGGATCACAAATTGATTGTAGATATGATAATGCGAAACACCCTTCTCTTTATAAACGGCCTCGGAGAGGGAGAGACGCTCTTCCTCAACCATTCCGCTCTCATTAAATAGCTCAGCATAACGCTTTGCATTTTCCTGGCGTTGGGCGGTCCAACGGTCCAGATAGTTCAGCTTGACATTGATGACGGCGGCCTGAATGGCATCAATCCGGAAATTTCCACCGATGGTCTTATGAACATACTTGGGCTTTCCACCGTGTACCCGGAGAATTCTTACCTTCTCGGCAAGTTCGGGATCTCTCATGACAACCATTCCAGCATCCCCCAGGGCGCCAAGATTCTTGCTTGGAAAAAAAGAGAAGGCCCCGAAATCTCCGAGACTCCCTGCGCGCCTTCCGTCGTGGTATTCGGCCCCGATTGCCTGCGCGGCATCCTCGATAACCCTTAAGTGATGCGCTTCCGCGATCTTGAGGATCGGCGCCATATCCGCGACCTGGCCGTAAAGATGAACAGGGATGATTGCTTTTGTCTTGGACGTCACCGCAGCCGCGATTTTCTCCGGATCAATGTTATAGCTCACCGGGTCGATGTCGACAAAAACCGGTATGGCGCCCAATCGAACAATCGCCCCTGCCGTCGCAATGAAGGAATAAGGCGTGGTGATCACCTCATCCCCCGGACCAATGTCAGCCGCCATCAGCGAGATCAAGAGGGCATCTGTTCCCGAGGCCACACCCACGGCGTGCCCGGTCTGGCAGTAAGTCGCGATCTGCTCCTCCAGTCTCTTGACTGCGGGACCCAGGATAAAGGCCTGGCTCTGAAAAACGGCGTCAATCGCGGCCAGAAGTTCTTTCCGGATGGGTTCATGGTGGGCCTTTAAGTCTAGAAGCGGGACCTTCATTTTGTGCCTCCTGTTTGGAAAAACACCGCCGAGGAGCGGCGAGGGTTACGCTTGCTATGCGTGTTCAAAAAATCACTCAATGATACCGGACACATCTATAGTACATCAGGCGCATCAGAGTCAAGGAAGGGGCCCCTTCTAAGCTTCCCAACACGCTCCTAAACCTTTGCTGGAGACCCGGCTGAAAGAGCATGTGACGGATAGGCATCAAACTCGGGGAAGCGGCTTCCGGTGATAAAAGTGAGGTGGTTTCTAAAGAGCGTTTCAACCTCTTTTCGCATTGCCGGAGAAGGCTTCAGGCGATGGGAACGCGCGTAGTCCATCCGCTGGGAGGCCTCCAGAAAAGCAAGCGTCCCCTGAGAAATAAAAACAAGCGATCCGACCCCCTTTGCACAGTTCAGGCAGACGGCTCCGCCGAAAGATGCGGAAAAATAGAGTCCGGTCCCGGACCTGCTTCCCGAGCGGAAGGGAGAAATGGGTGATTTATGGCACTTCAGACAGGAGTCCCATCGGGGCTGGTAACCGCTGTAAGCGATCAACCGAACGACGAAGAGAAGGACAGAAAGTTGCGGGTCCGTCCCATTTTCAAGAAAGGAGAGTCCATTGCGCAGGAGCGGAAAAATTGATGGGCTTGGATGCCCGTCAGCGGTCATCTTTTGAACAAGATGCGCCATCAGAAAGGCGGAATGAATTCCGCCCCAGTCTTCCCTTAATTTTTGAAAAGAGTGGATAATGTCGGATTGATTAATCCTGGCAAGCTTATCTCCACCCTTTTCAAAAAGCTGAAGTCTGCAATGCGTGAACGGCTCCAAGGAGGCGCCAAAGCGGCTTTTCATCCGACGCGCACCTTTTGCCACCCCCTTGAGCTTGCCCCGCTTGTCCGTATAAAAAGTCACCAGCTTATCGGCATCACCAAGCTTGATGCTTCCCAGAACAATTGCCTCGGATGTAAGAAGAGACATGGGCCAAACTTCCTCATCTACAAGAATTATTATTCCCCTTGGTCTTTTGGGAAACAGTCAAGTCGTCTGAAAAACAAGTCCAGAAGCCATATGAGGTCTCCAGGGCGTACCCACTGTTTGAGGAGCCCTTTATGGCTGATAATGCTGAATTACAGGCGGATCAGTGGTTTCTTTGTGGCAACTCATTTCGCCGCGACAATCTTAAGGATCTCTCCGCTGTAGTCCACAACATAAAGCTCGTGTTGTTCATCTTCGCCGAAGGCGCTGATGCTGCGGTCTGTCTCCAGGAGCAATTCCTGCCCGGTAACGCGGTCTCCCTCATATCTCAGCATCCAGATCCGGCCGCTGCCGAAATCCCCGTAGAGATAGGCACCGACAAGTTCTGGAAGCGCACGCCCGCGGTAGACCCTGCCGCCGATCACCACAGTGCCATCACTACGCGGGTAGTCGAAAAGGGGGAGCGTCAGTCCCTTTTGATCACAGCGGAGATTGACGCCCGGGGTGCATCTCTTGCCTTCCATGATATTCCATCCATAGTTCCCTCCCCGCCGGATCAGGTTGATCTCCTCCCGGGACCTCTGACCAACATCCCCGGCCAGGAGGTCTCCGGTCTGCGCATCAAAGGAAAACCGCCAGGGGTTCCGGAGGCCGGTGGCCCAGATCTCCGGCGCGGCATCCCGGCTTCGCGCAAAGGGATTATCTGCCGGGATGGTATAGGCCTGCCCGTCTTTGCCTGGATTGACTCCAATTCTAAGCATCTTCCCCAGACGCGTCTTTAGATTCTGGCTATTCCCCTGGGGGTCGTTCCCCGCGCCGCCGTCCCCCATGCCAATGTAAAGGGTGCCGTCCGGTCCAAAGGCAATCTCCCCGCCGTTGTGATTTGAAAAGGGCTGGGGAATTTTCATCAGGATCCGTTCGCTCGCCGGGTCGGCCCGATCCGGATGATTTCCGACGCCGAATTCGGAGATCACGGTATGGAGGCCTCCTCCTGAGGCCGTATAATTTACAAAAAAGCGTGGGGTTCTGGAAAATTCAGGATGAAAGGCCAAACCGAGGAGCCCCTTCTCGCCGCCGTCGCTCACGCGCCTTCGGATATCCAGATAGGGTGTCTTTTCCAGGGCCCCGTTTTTCAGGACCCGGATCGTTCCGCGCTGTTCGACAATGAAAAGGCGACCGCTCCCATCCCCGGCATGAAAAAGGCCGGTCGGACGCGCCAATCCGCCCACAATCCGTTCCAGTCGGATCCGGGAAGGCCCGGGAACCGCCTGTGTTTCAGGACCAAAAAAAAGGGGATCACAGGCCGCTTGTAGCATAAAAAGGGAAAAGCTTATCACCCATAAACAATATCCGGATCGTCGTGCCACCCTCCCCTCCCAAACCCGAGTTTGATAGATAAGAGATACACTAGGAGATCAGGACCATATTTGTCAACAAACCGCATCAACACCCGGTTGAAGTATCCTCTCTGAAAGGATGTTTGCACTGGATGTATTCACTATCGGAATGCCGGATGCTAAAAACCCAGAAAGAGCTTGACAAGCTCAAGGGAGTTTTTTATATTACTTTTTCACCAATTTTAGAATGGGGCAGCTTTAGGAACCCAAGCCGTAAGGGAGTCCGGGTGACCAAGGAAGAAGAGATTCTTCAAGACCACATCACAACACACCGACTCAAGGTGACCAAAGAGCGCAAGGCAATCCTGCGTGTCTTTATGAACACCGAAAGGCATGTAACCGCAGAAGAGCTACACCGGGAGATGAAGAATACAGGCTCCTCCATTGGACTCGCCACCATCTACCGGACCTTAAACCTCTTTTGTGAGAGCGGCCTTGCGGAACAACGCCATTTCGGAGACGGACAGGCCCGTTACGAACTAACTTATAATGTACATCACCATGATCATCTTGTCTGCAAACAGTGCAACCGCATTATTGAATTTGAAAATCGCGAGATTGAAAGATTGCAGGAAAAAGTGGCCAAAAAAAACCGTTTTACCATCGACAGCCACAAACTGGAACTCTACGGAACTTGCGAGACCTGCACCAAGAGCAATGCAAAAAGCAAAGCCAAGAATTAAAGTAAAGAGTAAAAAATAAAAAGCCAGAGTTCCTCTGAGAGCCCGTGCCCAACACAAACACAACCACTTCACTCGACAGGAGGAATATTGCAATGGTATTAAGAAGATGGATTATATCAACCTTAATGATCTTACCGCTGGTCTTCGCGCAATCGGGCTGGACCCAGACACCGGGCCAGGGAGCCGCATCGCCATCGCAGATGGAAATGGAAGAGGGCGACGCCCCCAGGCTCACGTTCAGCGGGTATGGTGAACTTCATTACAACATCCCGAGCAGCGTCAATGGCGCTGCAAAAAACTCCAAGATGGATTTCCATCGCCTCGTCCTCGGCTGGAACTATGTGTTCAGCGATCGGATCACGCTCTATGCAGAAGCGGAGTTTGAGCATGCCGCCCAGGAGATGGAACTGGAATTTGCCTTCCTCGACTTTTTTATTGATCCGGCCTTCAACGTCCGCGCCGGTGCCCTTCTCATGCCGGTCGGGCCCTTAAATGAATACCATGAACCCCCGCTCTTCTACAGCGTGGAGCGGCCCTATTTCCAAAAATTCATCATACCGACCACCTGGCAGGAAGGCGGAATCGGAGTCTTTGGATCACCCCTTCCTGGCTTAAACTATCGCGTCTACCTCGTCTCCGGTCTAAACTCATCAGGATTCAGCGGAGAGAACGGTCTCAGGAAGGGCCGCGGCAAGGTTGCCGGGGCAGAAGGAAAACCAAAGACAGGGGAAGAGCTTGCTGTCGTCGGCCGGTTGGAATACAGCCCGATGGCAGGTTTTGACCTTGGCCTCTCTCTGTATCAAGGCAATTCAAATCAGGACAATGATCCGAATCTTGGAGATGACGCGGGCGTCAGCATTGTGGAAGTCGACGGCCGGGCCCGAGTCTCCGGCATTGATTTCCGGGCGGTCTATGCTCAGATTGAGATTGACGACTCAGCTCAGATCAATTCCGCAAATGGCTTACTGACTCCTGGTAAGGCTACGGATGTCGCCGAAGAGATCACCGGATGGTATGTTGAACTGGCCTATCGCTTGGGGCAAACAAAGGGAACCGATTGGGATCTCGTTCCCTTTGTCCGCCTCGAGGAGATCAACACCCATGACAAAGTGGCGGCAACGACGACACTTAACCCTGCTTTTAACAGAAATGTCACCACCTACGGTGTCGCCTATTTCCCTCATCCCCAAGTCGCCTTCAAGGCCGACTATGAAGACTGGGAGAATGATGATCCCAATGATCCGGATTGGGAGCAATTCAATCTCGGCTTGGCCTTCATGTTCTAAGCCTCAGAAGGCCTGGATTGGATTTAAGATCAATGATCGAAAGGCGGCCCCCGGGCCGCCTTTCGTTTTAGGTTGGCATCAGATCCACCAAAATATCCACTTGACTATTTCAAGGGATTTTCCTAGTATAAATCGCCGATTATAATAATCATTTTCAGTCTAAAATCATGAGAGGATGAGGTTATTCTTCCGCCTCAAAAAAAATTATGATAAAAACAAAAAGACACATCAACCGACTTACAGGGCTTTTGCCCCTCCTCACGATAACCACCTTGCTCTTTGTGCAGTCCGGCCGGGCTGAGACCACGGCAATGAAAGTGACACCGGCAGACACTTCCAAGCTCTCCTTTCACGGTTACGGCGAGCTTCACTTTCATACGCCAAAGGGCACAGACTTCCCCGAAAATGAGGCCCCCGCCGAGGCGGATCTTCACCGAATGGTCTGGGGAATCAGCTACGACATGAGTGACTGGATCATCCTCCATACGGGGATCGACTTCGAACAGGCCCAAGAGGAATTGCAGTTGGAGTTTGTCTATCTTCACTTTTTGATCAACCCCCTCTTCAATGTCCGTGTCGGCAGCCTCCTGGTTCCGGTGGGCCCCCTGAATGAATTCCATGAACCGCCTCTCTTTTACAGTGTCTCCCGACCCTACGTCCAAAGACATATTATTCCGACCACCTGGCAGGAAGCCGGAATTGGAGTCTTCGGCACACTGCTCCCGGGATTAAATTATCGTGCCTATATTCTTTCTTCACTGGATGCGAGACGGTTTGACGGCGTTTCGGGGATAAGGAACGGCAGGAGGGGCGCGTCCGAGGCCGAGTCTGATGATCTTGCCCTTGTTCTGCGAAGCGAATATACCCCGATGAGCGGGGTCGACCTTGGCCTCTCCCTCTATAACGGGGGCGCAGACGCATCCAAGAAGGTGGGCGGAAATGCCCGTGTCCAAATCCTTGAGTGGGATGTCCGGCTCCGGATGGAAGGCTTCGACCTCCAGTGGGTCTCCGTCCTCATCGACATCGACGATGCCGCCGCAATTAATGCGGCGCACACAGACAAAGACGGCAATGCCGCCCCGCTGATCGGGTCCGATTCGGTCGGCACACAACTATCCGGCACGACCCTCGAAGCCGCTTACCACCTGTCCTATTTGACGAGAGCCGAATGGGATCTCGTTCCCTTTGTCCGTTTTGAGGCCATCAATACGCAAGACGATGTCCCTGCCGGATTTTCCGCAAACCCAGCAAATGACCGGGAGATCCTGACCGTCGGGACCGCCTATTATCCCCACCCGCAGGTGGTCCTCAAGCTCGACCGGGAGTCCTGGGAAGATGGGACCGGTAGGACTGAACTTCGATATAATCTAGGGGCCGCCTATATGTTCTAAGCTTTTTGCCAGGATTCAGAACACCCATCTTTTCATCCATGGCGGCGTTGTTGTGGGACTCGAATCCTCGCGTATACATATACGCTGCGGTCCTGCGCTCCCCACGCCTTGCCCTGGAGGATGGGTCTCACGAAGCCAAAATAGTGGCATGCTAAACCCTGACGGCTCTGTTAACCTCTGCGCCGATTTGGTCTACCCTTAATAAGGAAATCACTCAATAATATGGACCGATACATCCGAAGAATCCGCCACCTCATGGGCGCTTCCTTTGAAATTACCGCATATGGTCAGGAGAGAGCCTGTGCTTCAGGAATCGCCGCGGCTTTTAGCGAAGTGGACCGGATCGAGCGCCTCCTGACTGTTTACAAACCGGAAAGTGAGCTGGCCCGACTGAACCGCTATGCCCGGAAGGGCTTTGTCCGGCTCGACCCCGAGATGCTTGAGATACTTTCCGAAGCCCTCCGTTATGCCGAGGCCAGCGGCGGGGCCTATGACCCGACTGCGGGCCCCTTGATCGACCTCTGGGGATTCGGACCGGCTGGACAATGCAGCTCTCCTCCCTCAAAAGAAATCATTCGTTCGCGCCTCCGATCTGTCGGCCATCAAGGTGTGAGGATAGATCCTGATGTGGGCGGCGTTTTCTTGCTTCGGGAGAGCATGGCCCTGAACCTCGGCGGGATCGGAAAGGGTTATGCCCTTGATCAGGCAGTCCGGATACTCAAGTCTCATGAAATCACGCGGGGACTGGTCAGCTTTGGAAGCACACTCTACGCCTGGGGCGCTCCCCCCGGCACGACAGGATGGTCCATCGCAATTCAAGATCCCCGCCGGGAAAACAGGCAAATCGAAACGGTGATCCTCCGCGATCAGGCCCTCTCCACCTCCGGTGATTACGAACGTTGCTTCTTCTACAAGGGAAAACGTTTCTCCCATATCATCCACCCAAAGAAAGGATATCCTGTCACAGGGGTGGCAAGCGTGAGCGTCATCGCTCCAAGCGCCATGTCCTCAGACGTCCTCTCAACCGCAGCCTTCGTCCTGGGTCCCAAAAAAGGGAAAAAACTAATCATGCGCTTTGCAGGAGTAGAAGGCCTCATCCTTCCTGAAGAGAACGGGAAGGCACTCAACGCAAAGAAAACCCCTGGGTGGGCGGCGTATTCCCTTCCCCGTCCGATAGCCCGCAGACGTTTTCTGGCAATGACCTGTGCCGCCCTGATCACCCTTGTGCTCCCCATCGGCGTAGACGCGGCAATCCGCTTTGCGACAAAAGAGGCAGCGCTTGGAAGACTGATGCCCGAGGCAGAGGCCTTTGAAGCGCAACATGTTGAACTCTCTCGTGAACAACTTTCACAGGCTCAGCAACTCGCCAAAAAGGGGTTTCGAAAAAAAAATTACCGATGGTGGATTGGCCGAAAGGGGAAGGATGCGGTCGGCTACGCGGTTCTTCTCAATGTCCGCGGGAAAAAGCGCCCAATCACATTTCTCGTCGGGATTGACCCCATCGGACAAATTAGAGGCGTAGAGGTCCTGATCTACCGTGAATCGGAAGGTGCTGGCATCCGGTACCCCCAGTTTATGAAACAGTTTCTGGATAAAACAAAAGAAAGCACCCTTCGGCTTGGGGGTGATATCCGCGCCCTCAGCGGGGCCACCCTTTCTTCGCGCGCGGCAACCTATGCCGTCCGGAAGGCCTTGTCTCTCTTCGAGGTCATTTACATGAAAGAGCGTGCATTGTGAAAAATTTTATCCGGAATAACGCCTGGATTGAAAAAACCTCACTCGAAATTCGCTGGATCTACACCCTCTTCATCGTCTTCGCTCTGATCGGTCATCTGAGCTTCATCCTGATCGCCGTATCACGCGTCGGCCCCGGGTATGACGATATTGTCCAGCACTATCGCGGCGGAGACAACGAAGAAGAAATGGCCTTTCCGAAGGAATTTATAGAACTTCTGGAGGTCACCCACTTTCACGCCTACATCGAAGGAATTCTCCTCCTGGTTCTGGCCCATCTCTATGTTGCCGTTCCACATTCACGTCGGATAAAACTGGCGGTTATCGGCATATCTTTTGGGAGCACCCTGCTCGACCTGCTCTCCCCGTGGCTGATTCGTTATCTCTCGGCATACGCAGCCTTCGGTCAAATCGGGGCCTGGATCGGAATGAGTCTCAGCTATCTTCCCCTGACGCTCGTCCCGCTCTACACCATGTGGAAAAAATGAACCGATCCTCCCACGCGCCACAACCCCTCACCCCCTCAGACGGGCTTTCCGCTCGCTTAAAATGGCCGGGGCTTTCCGGATGGAAGCTCATCCCCTTTTTTGTTGCCACCCTCGTCATGATTCCGCTGGCTATGGTACTTTCCTCATTTTTTCGGCCCGGCGACGACGTCTGGCAGCACCTTGTAAATACCCTTCTGGGACGCTTACTCATGAATACCTTCCAGCTGAGTCTCGGCGTTTTGAGTGGAACAGCCCTGATCGGGGTCAGCCTGGCCTGGTTCTGCGCCACTTGTGATTTCCCCTTCAGAAAATTCTTTGATCGGGCCTTGATGCTTCCCATGGCAATCCCCGCCTATGTTACCGCTTTTGTGGCCATCGGCCTCCTCGATTTTTCCGGCCCGGTCCAGACGCTTCTTCGGCGCTGGTTTGGCGATGCGCTCCGGTTTCCGAATATCCGTTCCACAGGGGGCGTGATCATCGTGATGATTCTGGCCCTCTACCCCTACGTTTATCTTCTCACACGTAATGCCTTCCTCAGCCAGGGGAGGCGTGCAATGGAGGCCGCACAGTCGCTAGGACTCGGCCGCTGGCGGGGTTTCTTCCGTGTGGCCCTTCCGATGGGAAGGCCCTGGATCTTTGGAGGTCTATTGCTGGTTCTCATGGAAACGCTTGCGGATTTCGGCACAGTCTCCATTTTTAACTACGACACCTTTGCAACAGCCATCTACAAAGCCTGGTTCGGGTTCTTCTCACTTTCTGCGGCGTCCCAACTCGCCTCGCTCTTGATCCTGATCGTCTTTATTCTCCTCTGGATGGAGCAGAAATTTACGGACAAAACCCGCTACACGCAGGTCGAAAAATCCGGCGCCCGCGGGGACCGCATTGTACTGCGCCCCCTGACCGGGTGGCTTGTATTTGCCTATACCTCTACAGTCTTTCTTGTCGCTTTTATGATTCCAGTTATCCAACTTTCTGTATGGGCACTTCATACCTTTCAGAAAGACTTCAGCACCCGGTATTTCTCTTTTTTGTCTCATTCTCTTTTTCTGGGAGGATTCGGTGCGCTTCTCACGATCGCGACGGCCCTCCTCCTGGCCTATGCGCTCCGCCTGCACGACAACCCCCTCAACCGCCTCATGGCCCGAATCGCCACCCTGGGCTACGCCCTGCCCGGAAGCGTCCTGGCCGTCGGGATCTTCATCCCGCTGGCCTGGCTTGATAATAAATTAATCGCCCTGGGGAAAACGTGGTTTGACCTGGATCCCGGCCAGATCTTCAACGGTACCCTGGTGGCCATGTTCCTCGCCTACCTGGTCCGCTTCCTTGCAGTCGCCTATCATCCCGTTCGGAGCGCGATCAAACGCATTACGCCCTCAATCGACGAAACGTCACGAAGCCTCCGCGTCACCGGCATTTCGATGTTGCGGAAGGTCCATCTGCCTGTCTTACGCGGCGGACTTTTCACCGCTGCCACGCTCGTTTTTGTCGATATCATGAAGGAGATGCCGATTACCCTGATGACACGCCCTTTTGGATGGGACACTCTGGCGATCCGGATTTACGAGATGACTTCAGAGGGAGAATGGGAACGCGCAGCCCTGCCGGCAATGGTCCTCGTCCTGACCGGCCTATTCCCGATCATTCTCTTGACTAAAAATGCACAGGGGTTTGGCGATGGGAAATAAAACGATTATCGAGTTACTTCATGTGAGCCGACAATACAAAAACAGCCAATCACCTGCCGCGCACGACGTCTCGCTTCATGTTGAAGAAGGAAAGATCCTCGCACTCCTGGGACCCAGCGGGAGTGGCAAGACAACCCTGCTCCGCTTAATCGCAGGTTTTGAGGCCCCGGACCAGGGAAAGATCTTGCTCGCAGGACGCGAAGTCAGCCGCCGCGCGGCATTCGTCCCTCCCGAACAAAGAGGCATCGGGATGGTCTTTCAGGATTATGCCCTTTTTCCCCACTTGTCCGTCACGGCAAATGTGGGGTTCGGATTAAGCCACTTGAGCCGGCGCGACCAGCGTCTTAAAGAAGATGAAACCCTGGAGATGGTCGGCCTCTCCGCATTGCGTCATCGCTTCCCGCATGAGCTCTCCGGAGGACAGCAGCAGCGCGTCGCCCTGGCGCGCGCCCTCGCGCCCGACCCGATTGTTCTTCTCCTGGACGAACCCTTCAGCAACCTTGATCCCGATATGCGGACACGGATGCAGCGTGAAGTGTCGTCCATCCTCGAAAAAACAGGGAGCACGGCCATCCTGGTAACCCACGATCACGAGGAAGCCTTTGCGATGGCGGATCATGTCGCCCTTCTCAATGAAGGCGTTTTAGAACAGCACGATACGCCGGAGGTCATTTATCATACTCCAGTGACCCCTTTTGTGGCTGACTTTGTCGGAAAGGCCGATTTTATTCCGGGAATCGTCCGGAATCATTTGATTGAAACAGAGATCAGCACATTTCCAAATGATCAAAAACTTCCGACCGGGATGGAGGTCATGGTGATGATTCGCCCGGACGACATCGACCTGATTCCAAACCCGAGGGGGGAAAATACCTTGTTCAGACGGCAATTCCGCGGCTCGGAGAACGTCTACTGCATCCTGCTCCCTTCCGGCCAGGTCCTTCACAGCAGCCAACACTCCCTGACGGTCTATCCGGATCGAACCAGGGTCGAATTGAAACTGAAAGTAACCCATACGGTGATTTTTAAAAAAGAAGCAGCTGTCTTTGAAAAAGACAGCACCGGTCGCTATCGGGTCCGGTCAAGTGAATCGTTACCGTAATCTGGGCAATAAAGGTGGATCCAGGATTTTGGCTTCAGGGCAAGGCGCGAGGAGCGCAGAACCGGAGCCAATGGTTTTACGTGAGGATTCGAGCACCACAGCAACGCAACCCTGGAGTCAAATAGGGGCGTACCGGATCGTCATGTTTTTACAACGGGAATCTTGAGTTCTCTCACCTTCTTCCGAAGGGTATTCCGGTTCATCCCGAGGAGCTGGGCCGCGCGCACCTGATTTCCCTTGGTTTCCTTAAGAACAAGCTTGATCAGCGGCTTCTCAAATTCACGAAGCAGGAGACCGTATAGTTTTTTTACTTCGCAATGCTTAATTTTTTCGACAAACTGGGAAAGCTTCTTTTCGACAAGCTCTTCCAGGTTGGGCTCCTGTTTCTTTTGATCTTGCTCTTTTTTCACCGCAGCCATTGCGGGAGGGAGGCTTCGTCCATCCCTGGAATTCAGGCATTCTGACATTTCCCCGATAAGCGGAAAGGTTCTTTCAATGGCGTCAGACGATGAAACAATTGTGAAGAATGCCCTTCCCTCCTTCTTCATCAGTTGAAGCAGCTTGAGCTCCTCCGCTATGTTTTTGTCGGAGGCAATGACGACAACCGTGTCGGGGGAGTCATATTTCCGGGGAAGTGACTTTATTGATTTAAGTGTTTTGATCTGCGTTCCGTTTGAACTGAAGGCTTTTTGAAAGCGCGTCACAAATTCCGCACGGTCATGAATCACAAAAATGTTCTGGGTCACAAAGTGCTCCGGGAAGGAAGGCGGGCCGAACGACCGGATAATAACTGCACATTTATCTAGCACGTTCAATTTAATTCGTCAACCCAAAAACCGCCGAGATCGAAAGGGGATTTGCGTCGCCCCTCCTCCGGCCAGGCTGGACAGAGCCCCCCTCTGTGCACTCTTGCGTCCGCTCTTTCACAAGTCGTCACGGCTTGACAATCCAAAGCGCTCATGCTACCCATCCCTGCAACACGAGGAATGAATATGCAAA
The DNA here is from genome assembly GCA_046756865.1 of Nitrospiria bacterium. Taxonomy (GTDB): domain Bacteria; phylum Nitrospirota; class Nitrospiria; order SBBL01; family JAADHI01; genus DUAG01. The sequence continues at coordinate 35,171 of JBHHXE010000002.1, forward strand.
AACGCCCTTTAGGAGACGAGAAGGAAAAAGCGGTTCAGGCGATGTTTTCATCAATCGCAGGCTTTTACGATTTGAATAACAGCCTCCTCTCTCTCGGCCTGCATCACCGCTGGAAAAAAAGAACCCTGGATTCCGCAGCACTACAGCCGGGCGAGACGGTTCTCGACGTCGGGGCCGGGACAGCCGATCTTTCCATCCTTGCCGCCAGCCAGGTCGGAAAGAAGGGGCAGGTCATTACGAGTGACCTGAACGAGGCCATGCTAAGGATCGGCCTTAAAAAGGTGCGGGATAAACAACTCAGACAGGTGCACTGTCTCCTCGGAAACGCGGAATGGCTTCCTTTCCCGGACGCGGCATTCGACGCCGTTCTGACCGGGTTCTGCATCCGGAATGTTTCAGACCTTGATCAGGGCTTTCGAGAAATCTATCGCGTCCTCAAACCCGGAGGCAGAATGGCCTGCCTCGATTTTTCAAGACCGGCGCAGCCGCTCTTCCGGAAGCTCTATGACTTCTACTCTTTCACGCTCCTTCCCAGTATCGGAACGTGGGTCTCAAAAGACCAAACCGGTATCTACCAATATCTCCCCGATTCCATCCGGACCTTCCCGGATCAGGAGGGTCTCAAAAAAAGAATCGAAGCTGCCGGATTCAAAGACGCCTCCTACGAAAACCTCACAGGCGGAATCGTCGCAATCCATTCCGGGATAAAAAAATAACGGCTTTAGACGAGTATTAAAAAACACAGCGTCCGTCATTCCCGAATGTTTAATCGGGAATCCAGCATCTTGAAACTCACATTAGGTCGGCAAGAGAAGCGGTAGCCGGGAAACCGTCAAGTCGCTTGCAAGACAAGGCCAGAGATCTTTTTGGCGACCGAGACGTACTCTTCGTACGTTGAGGAGCCAAAAAGGCCGATAACGCAGTATTGCAAGTGAATCGACGGTTTCCTGGCGGTTTCTTAGGATGGGGCCTTCGCGCTGATGATCGCCGCCCCCTGCATTGTCAACGATTCAACCTGAACCTCGCAAAAACCCTCCGCCTCCATCGCCGCTGTCGTCTCAGAAACCCAGGCGGTCAGCCGGATCACCTCCGGCAGATCCCGAAGGACTTCTTTCCACTCAGGATACCATAAGCCCCCGATCGGTTGGGCCAGTTTAAAATAGAGCGCAAAGATTTTTTGCAGTAGCAAAGAATCCGGATAGGTAAAATCATGCATGAGGAGCCTTCCCTCCGGGGCCATCATGCGCCGGCAATTTTTAATCAGTCGTGGGAGGTCCGCATACTTCGGAAGGTAAGATGTGGTAATCGTATCAAATCGCGCATGACTTAAGTAGTCTTCAGCCGGTGAGTGAACGAAATCGACATTTTTGAAGCCCAGGGCCTCCGCTTTTAGGCGAGCAATGCCCAGGTAGCCTTTTGTAATGTCAACCCCGATGACGCAGCTTTCCGGGAATTTCCGGGCGATGGCAAAGGTGAGGATTCCGGTTCCGCAGGCCAGATCAAGAACGCTTCGGGGCGAGGTGATTTGCTCCAGGATTCTTTTTTTCCACAAGCGGTCTATGCCCAGGGTAAAACGGTGAACAACTTCATCATAGCTCGGGCCGGTCTTGGAGAAAAACTTGTCGATCCACTGCCGCTTCTCTTCAAGGGAAGCCATTTTAATTCATCCTGATTTATGATGCCCGATTTTAGGATTAAATAACCCCGCTCGGTAAGAACAGGGACGACGCTCACGATACATGTTCACAAACCAGTGAATATCCCGCCGTGTTGACGGAAGAACCTGAATAGACTAATCTTTCCTTGAAAGTACTTCAAATATATACCACAGCTGCCTGAGTACTGACAAGAAATCGTCTTGGGGGAGGAAAGGGATATGCGGATCACCGTCATGGTCATCTCGATCTTTATAGCCATCCTGATGCAGATCCTCCCAGCGTCAACCCAGCCCGACGTCTTTGAAGACACAATCCCGCGAAAACAGTCAATCCTCCAGGCGGGAACCATTATCCCGCAACCCACTTTTCCCGAGTCTTTCTCTGAAAAACCGACCGAAATTCTTTTCCGGGTCATCAACCAAAGCCGGGAAAAGGTCTTTGTCCAGGGAATCAGCCAGAGCGGAGGTGCTGTACAACTTTTTTTCTATCATCAAGACCGAGGGATGGGATGGAAACCTTTCTTCTCATCACTGCCCTGTGATCTCCCGACCTGCCGCAACCTGCGCACCTTCACAGAAGGATGTGTCAAGCCTTCTCCCTTTGTAATCCCCCTGGGACCGGCAGGAGAAACCAATGCAGTTCGCGAGTTTCGCTGGGGGGGGGTTCTTTACCAGAGGATTGAGGCAACGAGAGAGCCCCGCGAGCGGCGTTTTTGTTATAAGGGCTGGATCCCGAAAAAAGGCAGAATGCGGATCGAAATTGAATTTTCAAAAACAAAACAAGAGGGAACGAAAGGAAAAGGCACAATCGGAGGCCGGTTTCATACGGCAATCGAATTTAATCTCCCTGCCTCCCGGAAGGTTTATGAAATATTTGTCGGCCGGTAGCTTCCTATCGGAAAAATAGGGCCCAGGGTTTCCGGAAGGGCATCGTCATCTCTCCTCCCAAAATCAGGATCTTCCCCAAAAAGAAACAGACCTTCCCCCCAGTGTTTTCTTATTACCGTATCTCAAGTTTTCGGATAAACATCCGATATGAGTAAAGATGAGGATGCCATTCTCTTGTCAAAACCAATGTTGGGATTCCCGCCGCAACATTGAGAGGATCTCCAGGACGAGAGCTGAAAAATGACTTCTTTATTCGCTCGCCCTCGAAAGGCGAGACTTGCGCCCGCGATGTATATTCAAACACATCACATCAATAATGAAGAAACGGGAGAGTAAGTGAGCATCAGAAACAGACTATTTCTCACCTTTATTTGTGCTTTCATGGTCCCAATCCTGGCCCTTGGATTCGTGTCTTATTTTAAGGCCGGAAAAGAATTGAGAGAGGGTCATTTAAAAAATCTGGAGGTGATTGCAGATCTGAAGGTTGAGGAGATTGAGACCTTCTTTCGCGAAAAGAAAAATAATATCACATCAATTCAAGGTGACCCGACTATCATCAACGGTCTTCCGGTCCTGGACCACCTGATGCTTGAAAGTGAGAACCCCGGATATCAATCGGCAAAAAAAGCCCTCGACAGAAGGTTAAGGCCCATACAAACAACATATGGTTTTTTTGACGTCATGCTGGTCAACACTAAAGGAATTATTGTTTACACATCGAATGAATCGCACGCCGAGGGGGATATCGGTAACAAGCTGCCCGATCCCGACAACCTCTCATTCAGGGAAGGGGTCAAGGGGGTCTATATCTCAAAACCCTTTTCCGATCCATTGGAAGATGACCTTCCCGTCATTATACTTTCCGCACCCCTCCGCAATGACGCTCATGATTTGATCGGCGTCATTGCCATTGAGGTCGATATGGCCCCAATTTACCACTTCATTCAGGATGTAAAAGGTCTGGGTCATACCGGTGAAACACTCGTTGGCACAAAATCAGACCACAATGTGCTTTTTATAAATCCCCCCCGCCATGAGGGGGTCATTCCTTTGGAGACCACCGTACGAATCGGGAGCGAAACAGCGCTTCCCATGCAGGAAGCCGTCCAGGGGAGAAGTGGCTTTGGCTTATCACACGATTATCGAGATCAAGAAACTCTCGCGGTATGGCGCTATATTTCCGGGCTTGACTGGGGAATGGTGGCAAAGATCGATACAAAAGAGGCCTTTGAAAGTATCGCAACCACAAGAAGATTCATTTTCGTCATCGGGCTTCTTGCCTTATTTTTCGGAGGGGTGGTTTTATCCTCCACTGCAGAATCAATTACAAAACCGTTAGATACATTGAAAAATGGAATCGCACTTGTCAGCAAAGGTGACCTGGACCATCCGATCAAGGTGGAAACGGGAGGGGAAATTGCAATCCTGTCCGAGGATTTCAACAGAATGATCAACCTGATAAAGGAGCAAAACAAGACCCTGGAGAAAAATAAACTCACAAAAAACCTTTTTGAACTTGGAGATGATGTCCGAATGATCGTCGGCTCCGATTGGGATATCACACAGATCAATCAGGAAGCGCTCGAGCAGTTATTTGGATATCAACCGGAAGAAGTCATCGGAAAATCATTTGATGTCCTCTTCGATCCGGAGAGTGGAGCAAGCAGTGGACTGGGTTCAAAACATTTTGAATCCATGATGATCCGAAAAGACGGCAGTGCATTCGAAGCAGACCTTTATTGGGCAAACCTCGAAACGGACGAAGGTGAAATGCAAGGCGCTTTGATTACAATCCGGGATATATCTTATATCAAAAAAAGACAGAAAGAGCTTGATCAGACCTTGCAACGTCTATCCGATATGAAATATGCGATCGATGAATCTTCAATCGTTTCGATCACCGACCCAAAAGGCAACATTCAATATGTGAATGACAATTTTTGTGCAGCCTCAAAATACAGCAGAGAGGAACTCGTCGGCCAGAACCACAGACTCATTAAATCAGAGATACATTCCGATCGTTTTTTCAAGGCCATGTGGGAGACCATTTCCAGGGGGCAGGTCTGGAAGGGTGAGTTAAAAAATAAGGCCAAAGACGGCTCATTTTACTGGGTTGACTCAACAATTGTTCCATTTTTAGATAAAAAAAGAAAACCGTACCAATACCTCGCCATCAGGTACGATATTACCCCAAGAAAGGAAAAGGAAGAGAAGATCCGCCACATGGCCCAATATGACGAACTGACCGGTCTCCCCAACCGGAACTTGCACAAGGAAAGGCTCGGGCAGGCCCTTAAACAAAGAAAAAAACATCCCCTTGCCGTCATGTTCATTGATCTCGATCGCTTCAAGCATGTCAACGATACCCTGGGGCATTCTGCGGGAGATCAGTTGCTGAAAGAAGTTGCGAAACGATTATTAAACTGTCTCCGAGAGAGCGATACGGTGGCAAGAATCGGGGGAGACGAGTTTACGATCCTGCTGCCTGAGATCGCTCAGAGTAACGATATCCATTACATCGCGCGGCGGATTCTCAGCACGCTCGAGAAGCCCTATCACATCCAGCAGAATGAGCTCTTTGTAACCTGCAGTATTGGTATCAGCGTCTACCCGGAAGACGGAGAGACAAGCAAACAGCTCTTGAAGTATGCAGATATGGCCATGTACTGCGCCAAGAGAAATGGGAAAAATCAGTATGCCGTCTATTCCTCTACTTTGAAAAATGATGAGAGTGAACTCAAACTGGAATCCGCACTCCGCCATGCGCTTGAACGGGAGGAGTTCCTCCTCCACTACCAACCGCTCATCAACCTGAAGAGCGGAAAAATTATAGGGATGGAAGCGCTCATTCGCTGGAAACGGAAAGGAGGCGAGTTGATTCCCCCATTCAAGTTCATTCCCCTGGCGGAGGAAACCGGCTTGATTTTGGACATTGGCTACTGGGTCATTGCAAGCGCGGCAAAACAGTTAAAAGCCTGGGAAGTGGCCGGATTCACCCAAATGGCCGTTTCGGTAAACGTATCGGCCCCGCAATTCAAGCAGCCGAAATTTTCAGAAGAGGTTGCCCAAATCATTGAGACCACCGAAATACGTCCCGGCGAATTAAAGCTGGAGATGACAGAGTCCCTCTTGATGCACAACCATGAAAGGACCATTGAGACGCTTCAGAAACTCAGAAACCTCGGCGTTCACTTTTCGATTGACGACTTCGGGACAGGATACTCTTCACTCAGTTATCTCAAACGGTTTCCAGTGGAATGCTTGAAAATTGATCGTTCATTTATCAAAAACCTTCCGGGAGACCAGGACGACTCCGTCATTGCCAGAACCATCATCACGCTGGCCCATAATCTGGGACTAAGCGTTGTTGCCGAAGGGATTGAGACTAAAGATCAACTGGCTTTCCTACAGGAGCACGGCTGCAATATTGGCCAAGGGTATCTTTTCAGCCGCCCCCTCCCCGTTGAAGCATTCACCTTACTGCTTGAAAAAAATGCTTCAGAAAAACGCATCAATACAAACCTGTTTGATGACAATGACATTACCGTGGAAAGCTGATTGACTTCCCGACCAGACGCCTCCCGCGTTTGCAGGTCGTTATGAGGGGACAAACGCAGCATTTTCCCCAATTCCGTTCAATCGGACAGGCTCCTGAAATACCGAGGTGGCAGAGGGCAAAATCATACTTCAGGGGGTCGCGGGAATCAAAACATAAGAGAGAAGAGGTAATCTCCTTTGCCATCATCCACCCGGGACTCTTCCGGGTTGTGAGTCCGAGATAGCCGGAAATCCGGGCAATGTGGGTATCTAAAGGAATAATCAGTTTTGATGGGGGAATCTCTGGCCATAGACCGAAATCGATCCCGTATTTTTCCTCTTTCGGGCGAATCATCCATCGAAGGAAGAGGTTCATCCGCTTGCAGGCGCTTCCACTTCCCGGAGAGGGCAGAAGCTGTCTCAGACCCGCAGGCGCCTGGTTCCGGCCATAAACAGGACGAAGATCAAAGCGCCTGATCTCCGCGATGACACGTGAAAGGGTCGACCCAATGTCTTCCTCTTCCTCACGATAAAGCGACAAAAATAAATTTCCAAAAGACCCGTGCTTTGCCAACACCCGGCTCATCAAGTAAACAAAACACAGCAGATCTTCTGAGGCATTCAAACGGTAATAAATCCCTCGAAAACGCTTACGCTCCCGCGACAAATCAAAGCGACGCAGATAAGCGTCAGGGCGCCCGGAACTCAGAGCCAGAATCCGCTCAACGCTCTTTTTAAAGAGCGCAACCCGGCCATAAGACAGCGCTGCGGTTAACCATGCCACAACCTCAATATCTTTAGGATCTTTATAGCGACGCGGAATCTCGATGGGGTCTTCACTGATCCTGTGAAAAGAGGGCGTATCCTGATAGAACGCTTCAAGTCGGGGGGCAAGGCGTTTCTCTTGTGTTTTTGTCATGAGATCTCAAATAGGCTTGCGTCGCCCCCTCCACCGGCAAAGCCGGATGGAGCCTTCCCCTCAACGTTCATGTTCATTCGCCGATTAAGAACATAAAGGATACAAAAGATCTACTCAATACCGTATAAGGTGCATGCACAGCCTATATTGAAATGCCTAGGGAAGAAAAGGCCGGATGAGCAGGACGATGGCCACGACGACAAAGGGCATGACGAGGTTCAGCTTGATTCCCGCCTTGATCATGGTCTCCATCGGGATGCGTTCCGTCCCGAAGACGATGGCATTCGGCGGCGTCGCCACAGGCAGCATAAAAGCACATGAAGCGGACAAAGTGGCCGTCGCCAGCAGGAGGGTCATGTCGTGCCCGCTCCCCAGGGCAACAGCGGCCAGGATCGGCAGAAGAACCTGGGTCGTCGCCGTGTTGCTCGTAATCTCGGTGAGAAAGGTCACTCCCAGCGCGATTCCGAACATCATGAGCGGCACGGAAACATGAGTTAAAAAGGCCAGCTGTGTTCCAATGGACTCAGAGAGCCCGGAGCGCTGCATCCCCATCGCCAAAGCAAACCCGCCACCAAAAAGAATCATGATGCCCCAGGGAAGCCGGCCAAAAGCCTCGCGGTCAAGAACCGGCCCCTCCTTCCTGACCGGAATGAGAAAAAGAACCAGGGCCGCAGCAATGGCCACCGTACCATCATCGACACCCTTATAGGGTAAAAGCGCGGACCAGCCCGGCAGGGTAAAACCCTCTGAAACAATCCCCTTTCGGGTCATCCAGGCCAAAGCCGTTAGACAAAGAACCCAGGCGACAAAGCGCTCCTCCCTACGGAAGGAACCCATCTGATGAATCTCTTCCTTAAGGCTCCCGGCGGCGGATGCCGTCCAGGGCATTTTTCGAATGGGTCGTCCCAATAGAAAATAGAGGACGACAAGACCTGCAAGCGCAACTGGAACCCCCAGAGTCATCCATTGAAGAAAACTGATCGCGTGTTCCGGGGCGTGGGTGTTGATCGTCTCGAGAAAAACCAGGTTGGGCACCGTCCCGACCGGGGTTCCCATACCTCCGATATTTGCGGAGTAAGCCACCGTCAGCAGTAGCGCGGGGGTGATCACCGCCATCTCCTCCGTTTTGAGCTGCCTGTCCAACCGGGTGATCACCGCCATCGCGATGGTGGCCATCAGCATTGTTGTTGCAGTATTGGAGATCCACATCGAGAGAAAAGCCGTCGCACCCGCAAAGCCCATAAAGATCTGCAGAAGACTGGCATGCCAGCGAGACAAAATGAGGAGGGCGATACGACGATGAAGCCCAGTCCGCTCCATCGCCTGCGCGATTAAAAACCCGCCGAGAAAAAGGAACATGGTGCTGGTCATATACCGAGGCGCTGTTTCTTTGGCGGTCGCGATTCCGGTGAAAGGAAAAACAACCAAAGGAAGCAGGGCCGTGACCGCAAGAGGGGCACACTCCGTCATCCACCAGATAGCCATCCAGAAGGCGATGCCGAGCATGATGGGCGCCTTCGGATGATCCGGCGAATTGATGAGGATGGGAACGACCAGGCCAAGGGCCGGGCCGATCAGAAGCGCGGCCTTTCTTACACGACGAATCATAAGCTTCCTGAACCCATTTCCACAAGTGGTCCATCGTATCACAACCCCCTTCCAAGGACCAAACCGCCGATGCCTGGCGCGAGACCCATCCGCCCGCCACACGACACATTGTGAAGGGCTGTGAATGATAAATGGTGAACCGTAATTAGGTAATTAAGAGATTGGGTGATCGGGTTGAACCTTCAATTGTTCACCATTCACCCTTGGCCTAAGATGGGATATAATAAAACACAATACAGATGAAAGGATTAAGGTGGAAAAATCGTATGATGTCCTAATTGTCGGCGGCGGAATCATCGGGAGCAGCCTCGCCATGGCCCTTGCCGAGAGAGGCCAAAGAGAAATTGGTGTGGTTGATGCGGATCTCTCCGGCAGGTGGAGTTCCTCGGAGCGGAATGCAGGCGGGGTCCGGTCCTTCTGGGAACAGCCGGTCAATATCAATCTTTCCCGCAAATCAATTTCCTTTTACGAACAGGTTGCCGCCCGTGTGGGGTTTCATCAAAAGGGCTACCTCTGGCTTTACGATGAAGCAGGATGGAAGACACTTGACAAGTGCATTGCACCGCTGAAAGAAAACGGCTGTGAGGTCTTGCGCCTCAATCCGGAGGAAATACAAGAGCGCTTCCCCTTTCTCGACCGGCTTGAGGGTGTCTCAGGAGGCACATATTCTCCCCATGACGGCCTGATCAATCCTAACCTCCTGAAGGAGTATTACAGAGACCAGGCTCTCCCAGGAGTCGATTGGGTCGACCGACACCTGGTCGAAGGGGTAAGCTTCGATGAGGGAAGCGTGAAGAAGGTCCGGTTGCGGAAGGTCCCGGACGAGAAAGATATCGAGTCATTTCTAAAAGAGAGCACGTCTCCGGCCGGAGGGACGGCCTCCGAGGTCGCGTTCCGAACCCTTGTCAATGCCTGTGGGGCATGGGCACCTTCTCTGGCGAAGTTTTACGGGGAGGACCTTCCTTCTATCCCGGTCAGGCGGCAGGTCTCTGTGATGCACTGCCAGGAAGTCGATCTCTCCTCCTTCGGAATGATTGTCGACACCAGCGGCCTCTACTTCCATCATGAGGCCGGGAACATCCTGGCAGGGTATGCCAATCCTGCCGAGCCGGCGGGAGTTCGCTTTGTCAATGAAGGGGACGATTTTTTTCTCCAGGAGATCTGGCCGCGGCTCTCCTCAAGGAGCAGTCAATTTGAAAGACTAAAGCGCGTCGGCGGTTGGGCGGGACTTTACGCCATCTCCCCCGATAAGAGCGCCATTATCGGCAAGGTTGACGGCTTCACAAACCTCTACGAGGCCCATTCTTTTTCAGGCCGGGGCATCATGCAATCCTACGCCGCCGGTCAGGCCCTGGCCGAACTCATCCTCCGAGGGAAATATCAAACGATTGATCTATCGTCCCTTTCCGGGAGCCGTTTCAAAGCGGGTAAGCTGGTGCCGGAGGGATTGCATATCTAAGCCCAAACCTCATCAGCAGAGGCCTGGATCCGGATATTGATCACCCCACTCTATTCTGTTATCTTGACCTTATGGGATTGTTGATGAGGTCATCCAGGTCTTCCGAAAGCACTGAACCTGCATTTGAACCTGAGAAAAAGATGGGAATGAGAAATTCCGCCGGTAAGCCAGGCGCAAAGAATGTCCTCTTTATCCTTTTTGCCCTGATCCTCCTTCAAACACATCATGCTATAGCGCAGGGTCCTCCACCGGCCAAGGTACTTGTCTCACCGGTTATTATCGAATCGATTCATGATCAGGTTCACTTCATTGGCACTGTGGAGTCCTGGCGAACCAGTCAGGTTGCCGCCGAAACCTCTGGAAAAGTTGCTTCTCTGGAGGGGCGTCGCGGAGATCGGGTCGAGAAGGGCGCGGTCCTGGTTCGTCTACGGAAGCGTGCGCTTCAATTGAGGTTAAGGGAGACAAGAGCAAAACGAAATGCATCCCGTGCCCGCCTTGAAAAAGCAGTCGATCAGATGAAGCGTTTTGAAAAGCTGGTGAAGGAAGCCCTCCTTTCTGAGAGGGCTTACCGCGAAGCCCAGTTAACAGTGAATGAGTTGGAAGAGGATCTTGCGGTCAGTGAGGCTGCAATTCTGCAGATCCGGGATGAACTGGAGAAGAAGACCGTGAGGGCGCCTTTTGATGGCGTAATCACGAGGGAGTTGACAGAGATCGGTCAATGGGTCGAAAAGGGGGGCGGTATTCTTCGGATGGTAGACCTCTCCACGGTTCGCATCCTTGTCGACATCCCTGAAAAATATGTCCCGGGTGTGAAGAAGGGGGACACTGTTCGGGTCAGAATTGATGCCCTCGGAGGACAAACCTTTCCGGGAAAGGTCCATGCTCTCGTCCCCGAAGGAGACCGGGCCTCCCGACTCTTTCCCCTGGAAATCCGCGTCAAGAACCCGAAGCTCCTTATCAAGGAGGGGATGCTGGCCAGAGTCGCGTTCGACCTCGGGCAGTCAAGAAAAATCTTGATGGTCGATAAAGATGCCATTATCGTGAGGGGCCCTCAAACCTACCTCTTTTCTGTCCAGGAGGGCAAAGCCATCCGACATCCGGTCTCCACTGGAACAGCCAGGGGAAATGGAATTGAGGTCAAGGGCCCACTCAAAGAAGGTCAGATGGTGGTTATTCGCGGGAACGAAAGACTGCGGGATGGCCAGAAAGTGGAAGTCCTTCCAGACAAATAGACAAGAGGCGCCATGAAATTCATTCGTGAAATGATCAACCGACCGGTCACTGTCACTGTCGGTGTCATCCTGGTCCTCCTCTTTGGGTTGATCGCACTCTTCAAGATCCCGGTCCAACTCACTCCCGAGGTCATCAAACCGGAAATCACGGTAGACACCTTCTGGCGCGGGGCAAGCCCAATCGAAATTGAGACAGAAATCATAGAACGACAGGAGGAACAGCTCAAAGCGATTCCCGGACTGGTTGAGATGACGAGTGAAAGTCGGGACAGCCGTGGTGCGATTGTCCTGACCTTTCAAACAGGAACCGATCTGGAGGGTGCCCTCCTCCAAGTTTCAAACCGCCTCGATCAGGTCTCTGATTTTCCCCCTGACGCAGATCGGCCCCTCCTTCGGACCGTCAATGTTGGGTCCTCCGCCATCGCATGGTTCATCCTCAAGCCCAATGCCCAAAACAAGAAAGACATCAATACCTATCACGATTTTGCCGAAGACTTTATAAAGGCCCGTTTTGAACGGGTCCCCGGTGTCGCCATCAGTAACGTTTTTGGTGGAAAAGAGCGCGAGATGCAGGTCCGGATTGACCCGGACCGCATCGCTGCATTCAACATCACGATCCTTGACCTGATCTCTGCATTAAAAAGGGAGAATACAGACATCAGCGCAGGCGATTTTGATGAAGGAAAACGGCGTTACATCGTCCGCACTCTTGGAAAGTACCGCTCTCCGCATGATATTGAAGAGGTTGTCATCAAGGCCGTAGAGGGAAAACGGATACGGGTCGGCGATGTAGCCGAGGTCAAGCTCGGGTTCAAAAAACCACAGCGAACGGTCCGGCAAAACGGCGACCCTTCCGTCGCCGTCAATGCCCTGCAAGAATCCGGAGCCAACACCCTGAAAGTCATGGAAGGCCTGAGAGAGGCAGTGAAGGATCTCAACACCGGCATTCTGAAGGACAAGGGTCTTCACCTGAACCAAGTCTATGATGAGACGGACTACATTGTCAGTTCCATCGCCCTGGTAAAGAAGAACCTGATCGCCGGAGGTTTTTTGGCCGTGATTGTCCTGATCCTCTTTTTACGGAGCGGGTCCAGCACCCTGATTGTCGCTACGGCAATCCCGATCAGCATCATCGGCACATTCCTGATCCTCCGACTCCTGGGTCGAAATCTGAACGTGGTCTCCATGGCAGGGATGGCCTTTTCCGTCGGGATGGTCGTCGATGTGGCGATCGTGGTCCTGGAAAACATCTACCGCCACAGGCAGATGGGAAAGGACCGCGCACTCGCCGTAATCGATGGAATGCGTGAAGTCTGGGGGGCCGTCCTCGCCAGCACCCTCACAACCATTGCGGTATTCCTCCCGATCTTCTTTATCGAAGAGCAGGTCGGCCAACTCTTCCGGGATATCGCTATCGCCATCAGCGCCAGTGTCTTCTTGAGTCTGATTGTTGCGATGACGGTCATCCCGACCTTTGCCTCCAGAATCATTGAAGGCGCCACACAGCCTGAAGGAACCGGCAAAACAGATCTGATGCACAAACTGTTTGGGATCGTCCCGCTCGCCTCAAAGATTTCGGATGGAATTGCCAACCTCGTCTACCGGATCTGCCGCCGCCCCATCCTCGCATTCGGCGTCGTTGCGGGGCTCACCCTCTTCTCCATCGGGCTCGCCTGGTTTCTGATGCCAAAAGCCGAATATCTTCCGGAAGGAAACCGGAACCTGGTCATCGGCATCCTTTTACCACCCCCCGGATACAACCTGGAGGAGGTCCGGACAATCGGCGAGGGGATCGAGGCAGACTTGCGGCCTTATTGGGAAAAAGATTCCCTGAACCCCTTACCGACCGACCCCGAAGGACCCGCGATCACAAATTTCTTTTATGTCGCCTCCGGCCGACAGGTCTTCATGGGGCTTCGCACCGAGGAGCCTGAGCGGATCCGGGAGATGATCCCCGTCATGCAACAGTCTCTTAGAAAGATTCCGGGGATGATCGCCATCGTCCTGCAATCCGGCCTCTTTTCAAGAGGCCTTGGCGCGGGCCGTAGTATCGATGTCGAGTTTTCCGGCCCGGAGCTAGGCAAGTTGGTCGATCTCGGCCGACGGGCTTTCGGCCAGTTGATGGGTCTCATGCCTCAGGCCCAGATTCGGCCCATCCCAAGCCTTGACCTCGGGAATCCGGAAGTGCAGGTGATTCCCGATCCGATCCGTATGGCCGACATGAAGTTATCAGCGAGCGATCTGGGGAGGACAATCGATGCCTTGCTGGATGGAACAAAGGCAGACGACTATTTCGAAGAAGGGGAGCGGCTCGACCTGGTCGTTCTGGGTCTCGACCGGTTTAACGGTCAGACCCAGGATCTGGAACAGCTCCCGATCCGGACCCCGGCTGGCCGCATCGTCACCTTGGATGCCCTGGCAGATGTCGTCATCACGAATGGTCCGGAACAGGTCAATCATGTGGAGCGTGACCGGACGATATCAATCAGCGTCGTCCCGCCAATCTCGTTTTCGCTTCAGGAAGCGATGGAGACTATTAAAGAAAAAGTCATTATGCCGATGAAGGCGCAAGGCTCACTCCATTCCCCTTATCGGGTGGCTTTAAAGGGGACCGCCGATGACCTGCTGGTGACCCGGAATGCCATCCAATGGAACCTCATTCTTGCCGCGGTCATTACCTACCTTCTGATTTCATCCCTCTTTGAGAGTTTTTTCTATGCCTTCGTCATCATGTTCAGTGTCCCCCTGGCTGCAGGGGGCGGCTTCCTGGGACTTTGGATGGTGAATAAATTCATCAGCTACCAGACCTTCGACATCCTTACCATGCTCGGATTCATTATCCTGATCGGAACAACCGTCAATAACGCCATCCTCATCGTCCACCAGGCCCTCGTCTACATCCGGGAGGAAGGAGAAGCGGCAGTCAGAGCAGTACAGCGATCTGTCCGGGTGAGGGTTCGTCCAATCTTCATGAGTACGCTCACGAGTGTCTTTGGCATGTTGCCCCTGGTGCTCTTCACCGGACCAGGCTCAGAAATTTACCGCGGCATCGGCAGTGTTGTGGTTGGCGGCCTCGCCCTCTCCACCCTGTTTACCCTCTTTCTTGTCCCCGCACTCTTCAGTTTGATGCTCGACATTGGGAAATGGGCAACAAGAAGCAAAGCTGTCGAAATTCCGTTGGATAAAGGAGAGATCTTCGGAAAATAAATATTGACACCCCATTTTTTGTCGGGTTAAACTACCTTTCAACCAAGCAGAACGGATTCGACTTCCGGCATCCAAAATCATGAAAAATTGGAGAAAATAGATGACTGATAAGCAAATTAAAGCAGAAGCACATTGCGACGGGCCGTGCGGTGTTTACGATCCTTCATCCATTCGGGTCGCGGCGGAAGCCGTGCTGTCCATCACCAAGAAAATCCACAAGCTGGAGTGCCCGGGAGCCGAGGGCTCGAGCGAGGCTAAAATTGCTTTCCAGAATACCCTGGCGCGCTTCATCCGCATTAAGGAAGAGCAGGCTGAGCTGGCAAAACGGGAAATTCTGATTCTCTGGACAGATTATTTCAAGCCGGTGCATCTTGAGAAGTTTCCAAATCTGCACGATACTTTCTGGAATGCGGCCAAGCTCTGTTCATCCTGCAAGCAGGAGTGCAGTGTCGAACATGGCGAAGCATTGATGGCGGCAGTCAAAGAAATCCATACCATGTTCTGGCAGTCCAAAGGCCGGGACATCCCTTGGTATATGGCCTCTGCCTGAGACATTCCGGGCTGTGTTTATTGGAGAACCCCGCCTTTTCAGGGCGGGGTTCTTGTTTTCTGTAGGTGTTTCATGCAGCAATTTGCCGAAGTTCTTATCTCCGGTGACAGCATGTTGCCGATCATTAAGAATGGCGATTCTGTTCGAGTCGACTTGCAGGCCTATGCAAAGCGTCAACCCCAAATCGGTGAAATTGTTCTCGTCCGGCATCCCTTCGTGAAAGACCTGCGCATGGTCAAACGCATTGCCTCCATCGATAACGGCCGCTACATCGTCCGGGGTGACAATCCCAGGGCAAGTACGGACAGCCGCAGCTATGGAAGTTTGGCAGCAGATCAGATTCTCGGCAGGATTTGTTCATTTAGGTAAGAGATAGCCTGTCGGAATATTTTTGAACTTCATGCGGAACAACACCTCCCGAATAACCTATCCATAGATCCCAGGATTTATCCCCAAAACCAATACCTATTCCAATCAGATTTAAAACAAACCCCATCTCCAATGAGTTATATTGGTCATTCCCTTCAGGGTAGAACCTAAACCCAATTACCACTAAAAAATACACCTCATTTAGTCTTTAAATTCAACACTTCAACCGATTGAATAAAGTATTAGAAATGCTAGTATTTATTGATACTAATCTTATAGATCCAATAAATAAATTAATAATATATCTATGATATTTGTGATCGTAAGGTTCCTGATGCTTAAGACTATCTATCTACAGGGCACGCTTTATCAACATCAGGCACGAAAAGGTGATCTATTCATACAGGATATTTAAAAAATAGGAAAGTAAATGAACTCTAAGTTTGGAAATAAGCGGGGAATTGGCGGGTTTTCAAGGAAACTGGCTCTATTAAGCATTGGGATTCTATTATCAGGATGTACTCACATCAGCACCCTTAAACCCACAATGAATCAAAGTAGAGATATCGTTAAGATCCCAATATCTGTTGGTATTTATTACAGCCCTGAATTTAAGACCTACAATCAAGATCGCAAAACCGGTCCTCACCGCTGGGTCATTCCTCTAGGTCAGGCAAGTGTAGCCGCGTTTGATCAGGCGATTAAAAAGGTCTTTGATAGAACGATCCATGTCTCTAGTCGCCCTCCTTTCACTCACAATAATTATAAGGTCGATACCGTAATCGAACCAAAAATAGAACATTTTAATTTCGACCTTCCATTGTTTATGGGGACATACTCTGCAGAAGTTGTATACCGAATAACCCTTTACTCATCAGATGGCACCCCATTTATATCCTGGACAGTGCGAGGTACAGGGGAAAGACCCTCTGGTTTTGATTACCTAACTCATGCGACTCCAATCGGCGAGGCAACTGATTTGGCCATACAGGGTGCAATCACAAAGTTTATGACAGGTTTTTCTGATGTCCCAGAGGTAAAAAACTGGCTGCGAAAGGAAAAGACCTCAGGCCATTGATAAAGCTATCCGTTGGTACACCAACTAAGCAAAGGAGACCAGAAATGCGAAATCATCTGCTTTTTTATATTGTTCTCTTTAATGCACTTTCCGGGTGTGCATCGTACAAAGCAACCCAGGCCCCTATGCCCGAACCTGGGAATATGATGGCTTGGAAAACGGAACAAAAGGTGGATGTAGGCGTAAATCCTTACATTAGCCCAAAGGATCAAAAACAGTTTTTTGGTGCCAATATAAAAGATAAAGGCATCTTAGCGATCCAAGTATATCTAAAAAACAATGGAAAGAGAGTGATGCTGGCCCGTCCATCTGACATGCTCCTGAAACTACCCCAAGGGAAGGAGTTGACTTCTGCCAGAACAAGCGAAGTCGTTTCGAAACTTCAAAAGTCAGGGAGTTTTTGGGGAACATTCTTCTTTGGCTTTATTGGTATGATGGCTGCAGAATCGTCAAATGATAGGGCTAATGCCTCCATGCTATCTGATTTCAGGAACAAGGAATTTCATGAAGTGCGTTTAAAAAATGACGATTCCACACATGGATTTATCTATTTCGTAATTCCTGAGCAACACAGCGACGATCCTGATGCTACGCTATTGGTTCGGGTTGTTGACGCAGAGGAAGCGACAAGCATCGTAATCAAGTTGCCTATTAAAATCGCCGATAACAAAAAATAAACTATACGAATTAACCATCTTTTTAAACAAACTACCCCTTCTTCCAGGCACAACACGGTCAGTGAAGCACGGTTGTAGAGGTCTTGAATCTCCATTTTTACTGGATCCAAAATTTTTCCGCCTTAACTTGCCGTATCACTTTCGACTGGCAAGCCGAACCACCCTCCCCCGAAACATCCAGACATAAATGCCAAGATTTATTCCTAATACAAGAAACCCGAGTGTAACCTGTAGTCGTCGGGTCAGGATGACTGGATAGAGGATCGGGAGAAGGTAGTGCTCGATAAAACCGGTACTGTACCCGGCAGCACCACCCATCTCACGGAGCCAGTTCTCCAGCGGCGTGAGCGGGCAAAGCCCTCCGAACAATGCTATTCCTGCCGCCCACACCACGGCCGGGAGGTGCAGCCAGGCCCATCCCTTTATCCTGAATACGAGGGTCCCGCCCAATACCACAAATAAAACAAAGCTCAGGTGGACAAGCAACACAAGATCGGCGAGAATGCGATAGAACATTTTTTCGCTTCCCCCTCTCTATCAGATAACACCGACCTCCTTTGCGACCTTTTTGAATTTTTCCAGAGCAAAGGCCAGGTCGGCCTCGTCATGCGCCGCAGAGATCTGAACACGTATCCGGTCTTCGCCTCTCGGAACAACCGGGAAAGAAAAAGGGACAACATAGATCCCTTCCTCAAGAAGACGTTTTGCCATCTCTTTCGCACAAATCGGATCTCCGATTAAGACCGGGATAATAGGATGGAACCCCGCTTTGATCTGAAGACCGATCGCCGTGATCTCTTTCCGAAAAAATGTAGTGTTGGCCCGGAGCCGTTCTTTTCGCTCAGGTTCTTTTTCCAGCAGATCAAATGCAGCAAGGGCGGCCGCAGCAATCATGGGCGGAAGAGCGTTTGAAAAGAGATAGGGACGGGAGTGCTGCCGGAGGAGGTCGATCAATTCGCGACGGCCTGAGACAAACCCTCCCGAAGCCCCTCCCATCGCCTTACCCAATGTGCTGGTAATCAAGTCCACACGACCCATCACGTTGCAGTGGTCTATTGAGCCGCGTCCTCCATCCCCCAAGAATCCAGTCGCATGAGAGTCATCGACCATCACAAGCGCCTCATATCGCTCCGCCAGCTTGCAGATCTCCCTCAGGGGGGAGATCTCCCCGTCCATCGAAAAAATGCCGTCGGTCGCGATGATCCGCATCCGGTGATTCTTTGTCTCCTGGAGTTTTTCTTCCAGGTCCTTCATATCCATATGGTGGTAACGGAAACGCGCCGCCTTGCACAGGCGGACGCCATCAATAATAGAGGCATGGTTCAGGGCATCGGAGAGGATCGCATCTTCTTCCGAAAAAAGGGTTTCAAAAAGGCCCGTATTTGCGTCGAAGCATGAAGAATAAAGTAAAGTGGCATCGGTATTCAGAAAGGTACTGATCCGTGCCTCCAATTGGATGTGAAGGTCCTGGGTCCCGCAGATAAAGCGAACTGAAGCCATGCCATACCCGCGCTCATCAAGCGCCTGCCTCGCGGCCCGTATCAGATCGGGATGGTCTGCCAGACCAAGGTAGTTGTTTGCACAAAAGTTCAGAAGACGACGCCCTCCGATGAGGATGTGAGCACCTTGGGGGGAGGTAATCGGCCACTCCTCTTTTGTGAGGCCGGAGCGCTTGATCTCCCCCAGTTCAGCGCGGACAATTTTCCTGACCTCTTCATTCATCTTCTTGCTCCTCTTTTCTTCAGGAGTTGGGAATTGGGATAGAGGACAACCTTTGCCGCTTCTCTCGGGTTTGCCTCCATCATCTGGAAGCCTTTTTCAAAATCTTCAAAAGGAAGATGGTGGGTCAGGACCGGACCTGGATCGAGTCGTCCGGTGTTCAGCATCCCGGCCATCTCAAACCAGGTTTCAAACATTTTGCGGCCATTGATCCCATAGAGTCGGATGCCTTTAAGGATAATATCTTCATTAAAATCAATTGAAACCGATCGCGATGGCAGGCCAAAGGCTGAAAACCGTCCCCCCTTCTGCACCATTTTCAAACCCTCTGAAATGGCTTTTGGGTCTCCTGTCATTTCGATGACCACGTCAAGACCCGACCCCGAAGTCTCATCCATGATCGCCTCAACAACGTTCACCTGGTCAGGACGATAGACCACGTCTGCCCCCATTCTACGACCGATCTCCAGGCAAAGGGGATTGAGACCCGTCAGCAAAATTCGGGAAGCACCGGATGCCCGCGCCACTGCAACGGAAAAGAGGCCAACCGGCCCGTCTCCCAGGATGAGCACCTGCCGGCACGCGACCGTTTCAACCCCGGTCGCATAAATGGCATTTCCCAAGGGGTCCTGGATGGAGGCAATATCAGGAGGGAGAGAGGCCTCATTTTTCCAGAGACTCCGTTCCGGAATCGCAACGTACTCCGCAAAACAACCGTCCCGGTCCACTCCCAGGATCTCCAGATCATCACATAGATGTGGACTCCCCCGCAGGCAAGTCTCACAGGCGAGACAAGGGATGTGGCTGTCAGACGAAACAAAGTCGTCCGGGCTAAAGCGCACAACGCTTTCTCCGACCTCGACAACCCGCCCGGAAAATTCATGACCTATGATTTGAGGAATCGCCTCGACCCGGTTCCGGGCCCAGCCATCCCAACGATCCAGATGGAGATCAGTCCCGCAGATGGAAACCACATCGACCCGAATGAGCGCTTCATCCGCTTTTGGAGAAGGAATCGGGACCTCGTGCATCTCCAGGCCCTTCCCTGCTTTGGCCTTGATGATCGCTTTCATTGGCTTCCCTCAACCCTCTCTCGTCTACTATCATAATACCATTTTCCCTTTTTTGATAACCTTATCGACATGGTTCAGCCCAAAGTAGTAAGGGAGCTGTTGATAATGATCAATATCAAGAAGGAGCAGGTCGGCCTGCTTTCCGACCTCAAGACTCCCAACCCTGGAAGCCATGCCGATCGCATGGGCCGCGTTAATCGTGGCGGCTGCGATCGCTTCCGACGTCGATAGACCAAGGTTACGAACAGCGAGGTGAATCATTTCCTGCATCGAGAGAGAAGGACAGGAGCCGGGGTTGAAATCACTCGCCAGGGCAATCGGGACTCCGCCCTCAATCAATGCGCGTGCCGGGGGAATCTCCTTCATCCGGAGAAAGTGTGAAACCCCAGGAAGGAGGACGCCAACCGCGCCGCTTTCAGCCAGGAGCGGAATTTCATTCTCCTGAATGGCGTCAAGGTGGTCCACAGAGACCGCCCCGAATTCGACGGCCAGGCGGATACCCCCCTGGTCTGAAAACTCACCCGCATGAAGCTTCACCTGATAACCCGTTATCAATGCCTGCGCCAAAACACGTCTCGTTTGCGCATACGAAAATGCGCCCTCCTCGCAGAAGACATCACAAAACTGTGCCCCCGGTTTCACTTCAGACAACATGCCGATCACCAGGTCAACATAGGCATCCGGGTCATTTAGATACTCTCTCGGGATGGCATGCGCGCCCAAGAAGGTCAGAACCACATCAAGCGGCGTCTCTTCTTTTAATTTCTGAATTACCTCTAAGAGCTTAAGCTCGTTTTTTTGATCAAGCCCGTATCCGCTCTTGATCTCCACCGTTGTCGTCCCATGGGACAACATCTTTTTCAAAGTTTTCTTTGCCCGATTGAGAAGGTGTTCAGGAGAGGCTGCGCGTGTCGCATCAACCGTCCTCAAGATCCCGCCTCCTTTTTCCAAGATTTCCAGGTAGGAAACCCCTCGCATCTTCTCTTCCCATTCCCCCTCGCGGCTTCCGGCAAAGACGGCATGGGTGTGGGGGTCTACTAGGCCGGGCATCACCACCTTTCCTCCGGCGTCGATCTCCAGCTTCGCCCGGCCAATCTGCCGATACGCCGCCTCGCTTCCAACCCAGGCGATCTTTTCCCCTGAAATCCCGATGGCCCCGTTCAGGATCAGGCCGACATCAGCCAGCTCAGCGCGTCGCTTCGGATGCGTGCTTGCCCCGGACAGGGTAAGAAGCTCACCGCAACGGATGATGGCTATGTCGAAAATGGTAGACATAATTTCTCCCTTTCTTCCTCATCTCTTAAACCAAAACAATTACAGTGCTCCTGCAACCCGACAGCGCTATAATTCTGCTCATGGAGCAAGATCTTTTGCCAATACATATTATGTCGTGGAGATGAAGACATGTCGACTCTACCGGTTAGCTGCCTTCTTTTTCTTCAGAAGAGTTTTTTGAGACGAGCCATGTCGATTGGTTCGTTCTCAAATGCCATCGACTGGAGAACCCATTCCAGAAAGGTCTTTCGGTGCGCTACGGCCAATTTCTCTGACATATTGTGCCGTTTCTGCCCTTTCTTTAGCTTTATGTTTAACTTAGTGAGATTAATAGACTCGTAACTTGGTGATTCCATTAAGATAATTATCCCATGTCTCGATCTTGGAGACAAGGACCCGTATCTATTCGAATTGAAGCATCTTGCTACTCTGGAGCATAGGCCCCTGTTCATATAATTTCTATCCTGTTCTGATGCTGGTCCAGGACGGTTAATACAGAATTAAGAAAGCGGCTTAGATAAATCTCACCCCCGCCTCTTTTTCTTATCCTTCTGAGTTTGCGTGAAGATGCTTTGCTGTTCTCAATAATCGTTTCCCTGACTGCTCCTAGAGAAGACGTTATTCAGAGTATTTGGTCGTAAAGAAAAAACGGGGTAAAAGACAGGTTTAGCTTAAAAGGAAAGTTTATCTTACTAATCTTCAACTTCAATGGGCGAAGGGATTGTTGGTTGCGGAGAGAAAGTGACGCGCGAGTTAACCCGCCGCGCCACAGGCCCCAAGCTAAAATTGACAGCGCAGATTCGCGGTCTGTGTTGAGCGACGGGTTATATGCCGCTTTACCCGTTTACTGAACGCTTAAGGATTTCAGACACCCACTGATTTATGCTTTTATCTTCGGCTTTTGCGCGTACTGCAATATCACTATGCAACCTAGGCGAAATTCTGAGATTAAACTTCCCCGAATACTCTTTAATCGGGTTAATCCCTTCCTCTTTACAAACCTCAAGAAAAACCTTCAATGAATTCTTAAACTCCTTTCGAAGGCTCGCCGGACTTTTTCCATAAAAATCGGCACCTCCGTTTAGCCCAAGAATCTCTCCTCGAAATTGATCAAGTTCGGGATCATATTCAATCTTTGCTTTGTACCCATCGATTTCCATGACGTTCATGGCTTCACCTCATATAATTCTAACCATTTTCGAATACTGGCAATTGCCCCTTTATCTGTATTCGGAGAAGGGTGGGGCCTGTGAAATACACGAACTTCCCCGAAAAGGACTACGGAAATACGAGATCCTGCTCTTTCTGAAATATTCGCACCTAGTGCCTTAAACAATGATTCAACAT
The DNA here is from genome assembly GCA_046756865.1 of Nitrospiria bacterium. Taxonomy (GTDB): domain Bacteria; phylum Nitrospirota; class Nitrospiria; order SBBL01; family JAADHI01; genus DUAG01. Next base: position 57,766 of record JBHHXE010000002.1, read on the forward strand.
CTGCCCATGGGATATTTCCACTGGTTGGTCGCTTAAAGATTTGACCAAGAGTTTTCTGATGTTTGCGCTTCATCAAACGAATAGTACCATATTACGGTACTAAATAAAACCCAGAGTCATATGAGGTATCTAACGGGTGCCGGATGAGCCGCGAGGATGGGAGCATGGGGCCATGGTTTTTGGCGCCGTGCTTCCACCGCAGTCGGCTCTATTGGCTTGATAGGTGGAACGTCTTGTGCGCTCCCCGTAGCAGGCCAATAGAGTGAAACTCATCCGGCACCCGATAAGTGGAGCACGAAGCGGTCCACTTATCATGTCGATACCGTGGGGAGATGAATCTTTACAACTCCTTTGGGATCTTAATTTTCTTCTTCTTTGCTGTTTTCCGTGCCTGGTCATAGCCGGCGTCGAAATGCCGTGCGACGCCGATTCCGGGATCGACGGTGAGGACATTTTGAAGACGCTTCTCTCTGGCTTTAGTTCCGTCTGCGACGATGACCATCCCCGCGTGGAGGGCATTCCCGATCCCGACGCCGCCTCCATGGTGAAAAGAGACCCAGGAGGCGCCCGAAACAGCGTTCAGGGCAAAATTGATGAAGGGCCAGTCGGCGACCGCATCCGAGCCGTCGGCCATTTCCTCGGTCTCCCGGTGCGGAGAGGCAACCGAACCACAATCGAGATGATCCCGGCCGATGACGATGGGGGCCGACACCTCTCCACGCCGGA
>JBHHXE010000003.1:0-48089 GCA_046756865.1 Nitrospiria bacterium
AACATTTTATCTCCTGAAAAATTCAACCCAGACTTAATCAGGGGTTCCTTAATGAAAGCGTGTCCGGACGCGTCAATAAAATGAGACCTTGGCTTCCTTTTCATTCGGGAGAAAGCTGCTCGGGACTGTTTTTTCATAAGGCGTGGCGAGTGAAGGAGATTTGGGGATCTTCTTGCTTCTCTTAGGATTGTTAATTTACTCCGGATATGCTATAAGCAGAGACTATGGACAAGAGACAACATTACCGTGTCCCCTTTAGTGGAAAGGCGAAGATTTCAACTGAAACCCGTTCTGTCGAGGTGACGATCAGCAACATGAGCCTTGGTGGACTTCTCCTCCATGCGAAGAAGCGTTTCGACCTTGGGAAGGAATTAACAGTCAATATTAGCGGGACGCATCGTGGGAAGACCTTTCGCGAAATCGTTCTTGGAAAAATTGTTGTTACTCACCTCAGCCCCGAAGGAAATGCTTACGGCTTACAATTCACAGACTATCTTGACAAAGAGCAGCAGCCTTCTCTCTTCTCCTGGGTGAGTAGCCGTCAGAAAAAGGCCATTTCGTCTTTCTTAAGAGAGCCCTTGCCTTGAAAAAACAAAGCGCAGTATTCCTTTCGGGCGGGGCTTCACCCTTTCGCTCCTTGCTTATACTCGCGGCGATAGGGCTTCTGTCCGCTTGTGTCCGGATAGGTACCCTCCAGACCTCGCTGCCTGGATCATCCATTTCATATGAGCAATCCTGGAAAGCCGCCCTGCGTACGGGCCTGATCCATTACGATCAGATAGCAATCGCCGATAAAAAGGGAGGCTTTTTTCAGACCACCTGGAAAATTCACAAGGTGGGGATTATCATTGGAACGCCGGTGAGGAGAAGTCGGCTCATCGGTCATATTTCAAGAAAAAAACCCTTTCAACTGGATCTCACTATGGAGCAGGAGGCCTTCACGCTTGAGCTTGGGCGCTGGGTCTCTGACCCGCCGGACGAAAAGCGTTTTTCAGAAATTACCCGGAGTGCGCAAGCTCAGATGATATCCCGATAGGGTTTGAAGAATCCCTTGGCCTTATCCCGGAAAGAAACACCTGCTGTGCGTGTTCATCTCCACGAAAAATCCAAAGGCTGTTGAAAGATGCTTTCAAAGGTTTTTAGCGCGGTGTTGCATGGGGTCGAGGCCTGCCCCATTGATGTAGAGATTGATCTCAGCCAGGGCCTTCCCTTTCTTTCGATCGTCGGTCTTCCGGATCTTGCTGTCAAGGAGAGCAGAGATCGACTTCGTTCATCCATCAAGAATACTGGATTTCACTTTCCTGTTAAAAAAATTACCATTAATCTGGCTCCTGCCGATCTTAAAAAAGAAGGTTCTGCTTTTGATCTTCCGATGGCCCTGGGTATTTTGGCCGCAGAGGAGGTGGTTCAGGATCATTCCCTTCAAGACTACCTGATTGTTGGGGAGCTTTCCCTTGATGGACGTATCAAGGAGATTAAAGGTGCCCTCCCGATCGCGATCCTTGCGAAACGTCTGGGAAAGCGCGGTGTTATTCTCCCTCTGAAAAATGGTCCCGAAGCAGCTGTTGTGTCCGGGATAGACGTGATTGGTGTGGAAACACTTCCACAGGTTGTTGAGGTCTTGAACCTGAAGTTGGACTTACAGCCGGTCAAGACCGATATTGATCTTCTTTTTGCCCGGAAATCGAACTATCAGGAAGATTTTTCAGAGGTTCGGGGGCAAACCCATGCCAAGCGGGCGCTGGAGATTGCGGCAGCAGGCGGGCACAATATCCTCATGGTCGGGCCGCCCGGCTCCGGAAAGACGATGCTCGCGAAGCGTTTTCCCTCTATCCTTCCCGCTGTCACTTTTGACGAGTCTCTTGAGGCGACACAGGTTCACAGCATCTTTGGGCTTCTGAGTAATGATCAGCCTCTCCTGGTGACCCGCCCTTTTCGTTCTCCACATCACACGATCTCGGATGCGGGTTTGATAGGAGGTGGACAGATCCCGCGACCGGGAGAAGTAAGCCTTGCCCACAATGGAGTATTGTTCCTCGATGAGCTTCCTGAGTTCAAGCGAAACGTGCTGGAGGTGATGCGCCAACCCCTTGAAGAGGGAAAGGTGACCATTTCACGGGCGAGTGCCTCCTTGACCTACCCGGCCCGATTCATGCTGGTTGCCGCGATGAATCCCTGCCCCTGTGGCTATTTTTCTGACCCGACGCGGAACTGCGTTTGCACCCCGATGGCGATCCAGCGTTATCGCTCCAAGGTGTCCGGTCCGCTTCTGGACCGGATTGATCTCCACATCGAGGTTCCCGCTGTGCCGTTCCGGGACCTCACGATGGAGGAGAGAGATGAAGGCTCAGAGGCGATTCGGAAGCGCGTCCAGATGGCGAGAGAATTCCAGACCGCCCGATATGAAAAAGAAGGAATACGCTGCAACGCGCAACTTCGGCAGCGGGAGTTGAAAAAGCACTGCCGGATTGATGAAGCTTCTAAAAAACTGGTCGAGATGGCAATGGAACGACTTGGCCTGTCTGCGCGGGCCTATAACCGGATCTTGAAGGTCAGCCGGTCAATCGCCGATCTGGAGCAGCGTGAGCAGATCACGAAAGCAGATATTTCCGAAGCGGTTCAATACAGGAGCCTTGACCGAAAAGCTGCTTTGTGACGATCATTCCACGATGAGGGAGTCTCCAGGTTATTTTCAAAGATTTTGATGGTCCGGTTCTTTTTTCAGATAAGAAGCTTCTCAGGAAGGTTTTTGGTCTGGTTATTGTCCTGGGCTGACTCGGGCTGGTTTCAATTATTGTGTCGAGGCAGTTTTTGACGATATCCAGGGGCTGGCAAAGGAGTCACCTGAAACGGTGTTGGAAGAGTTCAATGGGTTTCCTCGTGTCTTTCTTACTGTTATGAGTGCTTCCTTACAGAAATGAGAAGGGTTCATGTTTGACTTTTTTTAACCTGGTTTCCCCCTCCCTTTTTTGCCCGCTCAAGGGCCTTTTCTGCCGATAGAAAAAGAGAATAAGTACTATTGCTGAACTTGCCAAGCCCTGTAACGCCAATTGAACATGTCAGCTTGGCCGTTCCACCCTTTGTCGAAAACCCGTGTTGAGAAATAGAGAACCGAACCTTTTCCGCACAGATTAAAGCAGAGTCGAAAGCAGTTTCAGTCAGAATACAGCAAAATGTATTTTCTTTGAATCGGGCGAGGCAATCTGATGTCCTTATCCTCGAACGGATCACTTTCATCGCATATCCGATCGCATGCTCACCCGTCTGTTGCCCGTACTTGTCGTTAATATGAAGAAGGGAATCGATGTAGATCATCATAAAGGACAGAGGCCGATTGTATCTTTTGCAGATTGAGATATCCCGATTAAGTATCTCTTCAAGAAAAGCTCGTGAATAAACTCCTGTGAGAGAATCCCAAATAACCGGTTCGCTTTTCTCATGCCGCTGTTTATGAACCACCATTTCGATGGTCGCACCTAATTCTTCCTCCCGGAAGGGTTTCACAAAGAGGCCGCTTGCATTCGCTTTCTTTGCTCTCCCTATAGTCATTCGGTCTGATGCGCCTGAAAGATAGATCACGGGGATATCAAATTGAGAGGTGATCTTTTCAGCAGCATCAATCCCATTTATCCCCCCTGATAAACATATGTCCATCAGTACTAAATCCGGCGTATCACGCTCTGCCCTTTTGATCGCTTTTTCGCCCGTATCAACAACCGCGCTGACAATGTTCCCGAGCCGTTTCATGCTTGCGATGATATCCCTGGCCGCGTCCGGATCATCCTCGACAACGAGGATCTTTGTCTTTGACATTTATTCCCTCACTGAAAAGCGTTTTATCATGGGTCATTGGACAAGAGCATTTGAACTTCTGACATCGGTCGATTTCATTCATTAAAAAAGCTCAGTGTTATTGTCGGACGGAAAGGGGGAAAACTTTAGGGTCTTTTTAAGATGGGATGATGGCTGGGAGGATGTCGGATGCCTTTCCGGTGAGTGAGATGTCCGGTTTTATCTGTAGAGAGGGGACGATATTAACCTCGATGATAAAGGCCTCTTCGCTTCTGGCCAGCGACGCGAAAGAGGCGGCGGGCTGAACAACAGACGACGTTCCGATCACGAGGAAGACCTCGCATTCCCGGCAGGCCTTCAGGCTGCCTTCCAGGTCAAAGGAATCGATTCCCTCTCCGAACCAGACAACATGAGGACGCAGCTCCCGATGACACACCTTGCAGTTCGGAATGCGGGGCTTTTTGAGGGATCTGTCCAAAAGCACGCGGTGACATCCGGTGCACCGTGTCTTCCAGAGCGTTCCATGAAGTTCGATGATGTTCCGGTTTCCGGCAAGGGCATGTAGGCCATCAACATTTTGCGTGATGAGCGTGAATCCCCGCGTTTTTTCTTCCAGCTTAACCAGGGAAAGATGACCTTCGTTTGGACTCTTTTTTGAGATAAGCTCCCTTCTCCAATGATACCATTCCCAAACAATGCCGGGCCTGTTGCGAAAGGCCTCGGGTGTTGCCAATTCTTCGGGCTTGAACTGTTTCCAGAGTCCGCCTTTTCCGCGAAAGGTCGGGATGCCGCTTTCTGCTGAGATCCCCGCACCGGTCAGGACAGTGATAAAAGTGGCATTATCCAGCTTTTCCCGGGCCAGATCAATTTGACGTACATTCAAGGGCATTTATCCTGAGAAAGTAATGGTGCAAGTATATCGGATGGCAAGAGTAATCACAACGGAGGTGGGAAGAAAGCGGGATTTACGATGATAAAGGTAACGAAGGGAAAAAGGACGGCCGGGTATTATTCGGGTATTATAATGAGTGTGAACTTGAAACTGGAATGCTGTGGAAGGCCAGGCAAGATCGCCGGGGAATGTCCAGTGGGGCATAGGCGGAATCTGTGCATGGCATTTTACTTGAATATGAATAAATGCATTGGGCTGGTGAGAGATCCAGGGTGTGACCTGGCGCAGAAAGAGAAGGGCTTGATATTTTTGATGTTAAAAGTATTGGACGGTGCATTATACCGCAGTCTCCACTTTTTCGATTTGAAAATCAGGCTGAATCAGAACCGGCTGTGCATCAAAGGGTTGTTCTATCCTGATATAATCCGCAGGGACCGGGATGCCCCGCTCCATAAAATCCTGCCAATCGGCTGTCATCCTTCTGAATTCGCCGGCATCCTTAAAATTAAAGGCGGTATAGGCGCGAAACAGGATAATATTGGCCAGCACATAGGCGGCTGGGATACCGACACCGAATAATAAGATCAGGTTTATCATGTTACTCTCCTTTAGCGAATAGTTGATGGTGATCAAGTACATAAGCAATCTGTGTGCCAAAATAATAAACCTTTTAATATCAGTGTGTTATGATTATTTGAATGTTAATGTAAGGGAAAGTCGTTCCATGGATGAAATAAATATTGTTCATGAATGAAACGTTTATTTCTATGTGAAACGTTTCAATTTCTTTGAGCCGTTCAATTATGGTACATATGTGGATATTGTGCCAGGCTTAATGGCTTTGCTCGCTCCGGGACATACGGATAAAGTCCGAAACCTTTATTAACGAATGAATCGTCGAAGGTATCCGGTATTCATCTTTTTTTTTATTTTTACTGGTAACAGGCGAAATGTCACTGTATACTGTCAGCCAATGTGTGGGAGCTGCTGCAGGCTGAGTCGCGGGTTATTTGAACGGAAGCCTCTTTGTCTCTACGGTATGTTAAGGAAGCTCTGAATAAGTCATGCATTGTTTTTTCAGGGCAATCATGTCCCGTTTCCACGTTGCAAATCTTGAAAATAGCGGGCTATTCTCTGCGATTTGCGCCTTGAAACGAAACATTTTATCTCCTGAAAAATTTAACCCAGACTTAATCAGGGGTTCCTTAATGTGGTCTGGAAATCGTGTCCCCCTGAGCGCATGGGGCGCTCGCAGCTGATTCAACCTACATAACATAAGGAGAAAAACAACATGACAAAAGCTGAACTGATCGAGAAGGTTTCAAAATCTGTTTCAAAAAGCACAAAATCCGAGGTGAGTAAAAAATTGGTGGATGCAATGCTGAATGAGACATTTGAGACGATTCGTAAAACGATCAAGAAAGAGGGGCGATATAGTTTTCCCGGGTTTGGGACTTTTACCTTAACAAAGCGAAAAGCCCGGAAAGGTCGGAACCCCCAGACGGGTGAGACGATTAAGATCAAGGCCTCTAAATCGATCAGATTCAAGCCCTCGAGTGTTTTGAAAGGAAAGTTGTAAAGGGGGAGAGGGGAACCCCTACTTATGTAACGGCCTATCCGGAGCTTTCCGCATAGAGGTGGCAACGGGTGTTATGGCTTGAGCTGGATGATGACCGGGGAGGGTAGCTTTCCCGGCAAACAGGAAGGGCCTCGGGACAGCGCGGGTGGAAGTGACAGCCCTGCGGGGGAGAAATCGGTGATGGGAGATCGCCCTCCAGCCGGATGATGCTGCGTTTTACTTCTGGATCAACCTGGGGAACGGCTGAGAGGAGCGCCCGGGTGTAAGGATGTTTTGGGTTTTCCAGGACTTCCCTGACCTGTCCATATTCAACGATCCGTCCAAGATACATCACCGCAATCTCATGCGCGAAATATTCAACCACTGAGATGTTGTGAGTGATGAATAGGTAGGCCAGCCCGAGTTTTTCCTGCAAGTTTTTTAAGAGGTTCAGTATCTGGGCCTGGACAGAGACGTCAAGCGCGCTGGTCGGTTCGTCGCAAACGATCAGTTTCGGGTTAACTGCGAGAACGCGCGCGATGCAGATCCTTTGGCGCTGTCCCCCTGAAAACTCATGCGGGTAGCGGTTTTTTACCTGAGGGGATAATCCCACGGCATCCAGTAATTCATCAATGAGGGTCTCTTCATCGTCATTGACCAGTGAAGGTTCCAGGGGTGAAGCACTGATTTTTTGCGCGGCCACGCCTTCTTTGATAATGTCCCGAACCATCATACGCGGGTTGAGCGAAGAATACGGGTCCTGGAAAATAATCTGAAAATCTTTCCTTTTTTGTCGAAGATCTTCCCCGCTCAATTGCGTAAGGTCGACATCGTCAAAGATGATCTCACCGGACCTTGGCTGGATTAATTGCAGGATGGCCTTCCCCGTTGTTGTCTTTCCGCAGCCCGATTCGCCGACAAGCGCAACCGTCTTTCCCGCGTCAATTGCCAATGAAACCCCGTCAACGGCCTTTACGTATCCAATCGTTTGTTTGAAGAACCCTTTCTGAATTGGGAAATGGACCTTGAGGTCAGAGACTTCCAGAAGTTTCTCATGCTTTAATGTTGGAACCTGAGGTTTAATGATTTCGCGTTTTACGGCCATCGCCCAGGGCCGTGTGACCACGTCCCGAGGTGATGCCAGATGGCATCGGACGCCGCCGGTTTCAAGCGGCGTCCACTGCGGGGCCACTTGTTTGCAGTGCTCCCATACCGCGTCACACCGGTTCGCAAAACGGCACCCCGCAAAGGGTTTATTTAAAGGAGGGACGTTTCCGGGTATGATTGCGAGGCGTTCACCTCTCTTATTTTTAACCGGAAGGGCGTCGAATAACTTCTCGGAATAGGGGTGTTGCGGGTGATCGAAAAAAGGATCGCGGTCTGACATCTCTACAATCTGTCCGGCATACATTACGGCAACTTTGTCGGCGACCTCAGAGACAACGGCCAGATCATGGGTAATGAGTAAGAGGGCCATCCCCCGTTCTTCCTGAAGTTTTTTCAGCAGGTCCAGGATCTGGGCCTGAATGGTAACATCGAGGGCCGTAGTGGGTTCATCGGCGATCAAAAGATCCGGTTCCCCGGAAAGGGCCATCGCAATCATGATCCTTTGTTTCATCCCTCCTGACATCTGGTGGGGATATTCGCTGAAACGGGTTTTCGGGTCGGGGATGCCGACAATGTCGAGCAGTTCACAGGTTCTTGCCCTGGCCTCTGTGGCCTTCATAAAAAAATGGTGTTGAAGGGTTTCCGAGATCTGGGCGCCAACCGTCATCACAGGGTTCAGGCTGGTCATTGGTTCCTGAAAGATCATGGAGACGCGCCGTCCTCTGAGCTGACGCATCTCCACCTCGGGGAGCTGACAGAGGTCTTCGCCCTCCAGGAGGATCTTTCCGGAGATGATTCGTCCGGCCGGTTCCGGAATAAGCTTCATAATGGAGAGCGCCGTCATCGACTTACCGCAGCCGGATTCTCCAACGAGGGCAAATGTCTCTCCCCGTTGGACTTCAAAGGACACACCGTCTATTGCGCGGACAGCCCCTTCTTCTGTGTAGAACCAGGTTCTTAAGTTTTGGACCTGGAGAAGGGGTTTCGAATTGTCTGTCATCGGCTCCTCAGGCGTGGATCAAAGGCATCACGAACAGCATCAGAAAAGATATTGGCCGTCAGGACCAGACCAAACATAAAAATAAAGGCGGCGCTGAGCGACCACCAGACGATGGGTTCTCGCGCCATTTCCATCCTCGCGCTGTTGATCATATTCCCCCAGGAGATCATCGCCGGATCGACCCCGACACCGACGTAGGACAGAACCGCTTCGGCCAGGACCAGGCCGCTGAAATCAAGAACAACGGAGATCAGGACAATATGCATGACATTCGGAAGAATGTGCCGGATGAGAATCCTGAACCGACTGACCCCCAGGGCGATTGCGGCCTGGACGTACTCTGATTCCCGCAGCTTGAGCGTTTCACCGCGCAGGAGGCGGCAGAGGCCAATCCAACTGGTCATGCCGAGAATCAGGCAGAGAAAGAGGAGGCGGATGTCAGCCCGCTCTGTGATGCTGGAGAATGAATCGGCATGTTTGTCCATGTAGACTTGGAGGATCAGGACGGCTGCGGCGATTAACAATACGCCTGGAACGGAGCTCAGGGTGGTATAGAGGTATTGTATAACATCATCAACCCATCCCCGAAAGTAGCCGGCGGCGATGCCGAAGAAGAGGGCAAAAGGAAGCATGACGAGTGTTGTGAGCCCTCCGATGACCAGCCCCGTGCGAATTCCTTTCAGGGCAAGATATAGAACATCCTGGCCGACCTTGTCGGTTCCAAAAAGATGGTACTGACCGCTGAGCGGTATGACGATGGCGGCCAGAACGATGATCAGGCTTAAGGTGATGAGAATGGCGAGCCAGGCTGTTTCATACTGACCGTTCCAGAAGGCGTGGTACGCCTCCTTCCAGGAGCAGCGATGATGGCGGCTAAGGAGGTGCAAAAATGTTAGGCAAAGTATGGAGGTGAGAACCAGACCCCGCAGCACCCCCAGGAAGAGGGTCTTCATGATATCGGTGCCCCGGTTGTTCGGGTCTTTCAGGTGCGCACCGCCATGGGCCAGCGGGGGATAGACCCTTTTCTTTACACCTCCTGGGAACTCAAGCATCTCTTTGGCAAAGGATTGTGTTGCCAATGGCGCGGAGTAGGTCCGTTCCACATTTTTTCTCAGTTGGCCGACGACGAGATCAAGCAGAGAGAGGACCTCCGGGGAGTATTGTATTTCCTGTCCGGCTTCGGTCTGAGGGAGTCGTTGTCTGAAGTGAAGCGAATCCAAAAATCCGATCCCGACATAGGAGAGCAGCACTGTGAGGGCTGCCATTGCGAGCGCACGGCGGCGGACTTGTCGCAAAGGCGCAAGAAGGTGTTCCTGCCCAGAGGCGTAAACGCCAATGAAAACGATGGCGGCCAACAGGAGAAGCAGCAGGATGTCGGTCCAGAGAAAGACAGGTCTGAAGGGCATGATCTTTGTGAGGAATGACGGCATCAGTGCAACCTGACCCGGGGATCGACCCAGGTATATGAAATGTCGGTCAGTAATAGGCCGATGATGTAGAGAAAAGACCCGAGAAAAACCATGGCCCGAACGATTGCGAAATCCTGGCTGTTAATGGCATCAATGGTGTAGCTTCCCAGCCCGGGAATACTGAAAAAGGATTCAGTGATCAGGCTTCCCAGGAAGAGGAGGGGGATCACAACCACAACCCCAGTCAGAATCGGAACCAGGGCGTTTCGGAGAACGTGCCCAAAAAGGACAGTCAACTCGGAAAGCCCTTTGGCACGGGCGGTCCGGACATAATCTTTGCCGATCTCTTCCAGAAAGATGGTCCGGTACCAGCGCGTCCCGGTGCCGATCCCCGCAACCAGGCCGATGATGACCGGCAGGATGAGGAACTTCACTGCGTTGAGTCCGCCGTCATATCCGGAGATAGGGACCAGGCGAAACATTTTACTGAAAATGAACTGTCCACCGATGATGTAAAAGAGCGATGAGATTGACATCATGGCCACAGCGATGATGACCCCCCAGGTGTCGATATAGGTGGCGCGGAAGAAGGCGATGAGCATGGCGACGGTCACATTGACAAAGAGGCCGACAATGAGCCCGGGGATTGCGATGGCCAGACTGGGCCACATCCTTTGACGGATGTCGGCCCCGATATTCCGTCCGTCGTCGGCACGTCCGAAGTCAAAAAGAAAAAGCCGGACAGATTTTTCAAAGAAGATCGTGTCGGTCAGTTTTCCAGATCCGGGCGCGGAAAGATTTATAGCCAGAGGTTTATCGTAACCGTGGTCTGCCTTCCATTTCTCGATGGCTTCCTGGGTGACCCGTTTTCCTCCGAGGTGAAGACGCGCCATGTCCTCAGGCGTATTGATGACAAAAAAAAGGAGAAAGGTCAGGAGGTTGACCCCGATCAGGATCGGGAAGGCGTAGAGGAGCCGACGGGCGATATAAGCGGTCATGGCAGGCTCCTTTGCCAGGAAGGCTGTGCGATACTGCGCTCCTTGCGTCGATAGGATCGGATGGCGGGTAATGTCCCCAGAAAAAGGAGTATGCCGCCGATCAGGAGCGGCCACCAGATGGCCTTGTTCCATTTGCCCTGTTCCCGGGCGCGGAGGCTCGGATCGATCTTTAAGTACTTTAGGGTATTGTTGGCCATGAGATTCGGTTTGATATTTCCATACCAGGCATGATAAAGACCGAAGCGCTGCGGATGAAAGCCGGAGACCCAGGGGACATCCCGACGAAAGATCTCGACCATCTGATCGATAATCGCCTGGCGCTCGGGCCCGTTGTCCATGTTCTTCATTTCTTCAAAGAGGGCATCGAATTCCTCGTTTGAGTAATTTGCCGCGTTTTCTCCATTTTTTCCTGCCTTGGCGTTGGGTCCATATAAAAGAAACAGGAAGTTTTCCGGATCGGGATAATCGGCATTCCAGCCCCATTGAAAGATCTGTGCGGTGCCTTTGAGCATCTTGTCCTGGAAGCGATTGTAATCTGTATTCCGTATAACCAGTTGGACCTGTATTTTTTCAAACTGTTTTCGCAGCCAGTCGAAGGTGGCCTTGGCCTCCGGGCCGGTCCCGGTCGTATCGAAGTGGAGAATGAGTGGCTGGCCGGTCTCCTGATCGCGCCCCTGGGGGTATCCTGCCTCTGCAAGCAGTTGGCGGGCGGCGGCGATGGGCTTTCGCTTAGGTTTTCCGTCGATCCAGTCATAGACATGGCGGTTGATTCCCGCCTCTCCTTCTTTAAATCCGAATATTCCGGGGGGCAACGGCCCCTGCATGGCGATGCCGCGTCCGTTCTGAAAGATGGAGATCGATTCTTCCTGGTTGATCGCGATGGCGATGGCCTGCCTCAGCTTACGCGCAGATTCCCGGTTCCCGCCAACGACAGGATCGAGCATATTAAACCCCATATAATATGTACTGGCCGCCGTGCTGGTGAGAAGGCGTATTCCCTTGGCCTTCATTTCTTCTGTCAGATCAGTGTTTCCGCTTTCCGAGATCCGGACGGCCTGGTCAAAGCTGTCTGAAGAGATGCCGGAGCTGTCGTAATATCCCTGGAGAAACTTGTTCCAGATCGGAATATCTTCTTTTTCAAGACTGTAGACCACCTTTTCGATGAAGGGCAGCGGCTTTCCGGCAGCTTCGAGGAGCCCTGCCGACTGATCTCCGGATTCTCCCTCTGTGGGATACGACTCTCCGTGAAAGTTTGGATTCCGTTCCATGATCATCCTGAGATTGGGATTATTGGTGGTCAGCATGTAAGGGCCTGTGCCGACGGGATACCAGTCAAGTGTGATGTTTTTTTCAGTCAGTCCGGCCTGGGCGTAAAAACGGTCCACCTCGTAGGGTACGGGGGCGAAGAAGGGCATGGCCAGCCAATAGAGAAATTGCGGGTATTTGCCGTGGATCTTGATCCGGTAGGTATATTGGTCCACCGCTTCCGCCCCGGCGAGGGGAAAGGCCCGAAGATCCAGGAAACCAGAACCTTGTTTCCGGGCCTCTCTTAACTGTGTCCCTAAGGCCTTTAATCCAAGGATATACTCTGACATGAAGCCGTAGATTGGAGAATGGATGTTCGGATGAGCGAGGCGTTTGATCTGGTAGACATAATCCTCTGCGACCAGTTCACGGCTTCCGGTCTCTGAAAAGTCTGAAATGTCATTGATTTTTTCCAGAGCCTGATCGCTTAGGTTGTGGTACAGAAACTTTCCTCCGGGATCCCGGGCAAAGCTGGGATGAGGCTGGTAACGGATCCCGGGTTGAATCCTGATCGTATAGACACTCAGGGCGACTTCTTCAGCAGGGTCGGTTCCGTTGACTTCTATTCCGTCCTTATTGAAGTAAACCGGAGACGGGACCTCCTCCGCGGTGAGTGGGATCAGGGCGTAAGGTCTTTTCAGGTAATGATACTGAAAAGGGGGTTCATAGATTTGTCCGGTAAAGGTGATCTCGTTAGAGGAATAGGATTGTGCCGGGTCGAGATGCTTTGGCCGCTGACTGAAAGAACTGTAGAGGATGGAAAGGTTCTCGTCTCCTTTCGGGTAGGGACTATTCAGAGATGAACCGGAACATCCACCGAGGCCGCTCAGGACAAAGAAGGAGACAACAAGGTGGAAGGGTTTGTAACGATTCAGCACACCCCTACTTCTCCTCCTCTCCTGCCGGAGGGGCGTCTCCTTTTGATTCAGAGGCGGGATCAACGGGGGCAGACTCCGTTTTCTTGGCCGGGGCTGCCTCTTCCGTTGTTTCGGGCTCTTCGATGGGAATGGGGTTGACCACCGTTGAGACAACCGACCTCCCGCGACCCAGGATAGAAAGACTCATGGAGGTTACAAAGAATAAAACGGCTGCGACGATCGTGACTTTGCTCAAAAAAGTTGTTGCGCCACGGCTTCCAAAAATGGTTTGGCTCGACCCTCCAAAGGCGGCCCCCATTTCCGCGCCCTTACCGGATTGAAGCATGACGATTGCGATCAAGGTAAAACATACAATAAGATGGACAACAACAATAAGGGTAAACATCTGTTTCTTTCTCCTCCGTGATAATAATGCGTTCCGGCAGCTCAGTTCCTTCTGGCTGAGGTGCCGCATTCAACAATTTTAAGGAACTTTTCTGCGGAGAGGCTTGCCCCCCCGACCAATACCCCATCGAGTTCCCGGTCCTTCATAAAGGTCTCGATATTATCCTCATTCACACTTCCACCGTAAAGAATGCGAGGCCGGCTTTTTTCTTGGCCTTCAGCCAAACCCTCAGAAAAAAATCCCCCGATCTTTTGAAGGACTGACCCGACATCTTCAGGTGTCGGGGTCTGGCCGGACCCAATTGCCCAGACCGGCTCGTAGGCGACGATCCACTCTGGAAGACGAGCACCTTCCTCGCGACCGTGAAGGAACTTTCCAAAGGTTTGCTCTAGTTGGCGCTTCAGAACTGACCAGGTTTTTCCGGCTTGCCGTTCCAGGAGGGTTTCTCCGATACAGAGGATCGGTCTAAGGCCGTACGCTATGACAGCTTCAAGCTTCCGATGTATTGCCTCATCGGTCTCTCCAAAGAGCTGGCGCCTCTCCGAGTGGCCGATGATCACGTAGCCACACCCCACATCACGCAACATAGGAGGGGAAATTTCACCAGTGAAGGCGCCTCCTCCCTCATAATGAACATTTTGTGCTGTAAGGTCAACCCTTAAAGAAGATCGTTTTAAAAATTCAGAGACAAATGAGAGGGCAGTGAAGGGGGGCGCCAGTATGATTTCGGCAAGGTTCGTTTCAGCAAGACCCACGTCTAAAAGAGGGGCGATAATCCCCCGGCGGGCCGCATGTTCTTCAAAGGTTCGCAGATAGGCCTCGGCCTCGGGGATACTTTTGTTCATCTTCCAGTTTGCCACAAAACAGAGCCTTGACATTCAACTGTCCTTTACTCCGAAGAGAATACTAGAAGGGATTATCCGGCAAAACGGTCAATCCGGGGAGTTTTTCTCCTTCAAGGAGCTGGAGGGCCGCCCCGCCGCCGGTCGAAATAAATGAAATGTTTTCAGATTCCCCCGCCTGGTGGACCGCCATAGCGGTTTCTCCCCCCCCGACAATCGTGAGGGCGTAGGCATTTGAAACCGCATGGGCAACAGCGGTTGTCCCGCGTGAATAGGCGTCCATTTCAAAGAGCCCCATCGGTCCGTTCCAGAGAATGGTCTTGGCATTGGTCAGAACTTCTATAAAAAGCCGGACAGAGGCCGGCCCGATATCCAGCCCGATCCAGCCTTTCGGAATCTCCTGTACAGGAACAATCTTCGCCTCTGCGGAAGGATCTTTACTTGGGGCCGCGACGCAATCGACGGGGAGGTAGAACTTGATGCCGCGTTCGATGGCATTTTGCCTGATCTCTCTCGCGATGGGGATCATGGAATCTTCGACGAGCGAATTCCCGACATCAATTCCAGCGGCTTTCAAAAAGGTGAAGGCCATTCCGCCTCCGACGATGACCTTGTTGACTTTTTTCCCGAGGTTTTCAATCACTCCAATTTTCCCGGAGACCTTTGCGCCGCCCAGGATTGCAACGAAGGGCCGTGCGGGGTTCTCCACCGCCCCTTCCAGATAAGTGATCTCTTTTTTCATTAAAAATCCGCAGGCCTTGTCCTTAACAAATTTGGTGATACCGCTTGTTGAGGCATGGTTTCGATGTACGGTACCGAAGGCGTCATTTACATAAATATCGATTCCAAGGTCGGCCAGGGCCTTCGAAAAGGTGTCGTCGTTGTCTTCTTCCCCCGAGTGGAAACGGAGATTTTCCAAAAGGAGGACATCTCCCGCTTTAAGCTGTTCCGCCATCTTTTTGGCCTTCGGGCCGATACAGTTCGGGGAGAATGCAACCTCTTTGCCCAAGCGACGCTGAAGCCGTTTTGCAACCGGCGCAAGCGAGAAGCGCGGGTCTGCCCCCCTTGGTCGGCCAAGATGAGAGGCGAGGATAATCGAGGCGCCGGCGTCTATCGCATAATTAATCGTCGGGAGCGTTGAGCGGATTCGTGTATCGTCTGTAATATTCAGATCACGGTCGAGCGGGACATTAAAATCGACCCGAATAAAAAGACGTTTTCCTTTAAGCGGAAGATCTTCAATCGTCATTTTGTTCAGGAACATGAAGGTCTTGCCTCATTTGTGGGGTGAAATCAGGAAGGCCTATTTCTTCTCAGCAATGTATCGGATCAGGTCACGAACGCGGCAGGAATATCCCCATTCATTGTCATACCATGAAATAACTTTTGCCATGCGCTCGCCGATCACCTTGGTGAGGGTCCCGTCAACAATTGATGAGTGGGCATTCCCTTTCAAATCGATAGAAACCAGAGGCAGCTCTGTGTATTGAAGAATGCCGGACATCTTCCCCTCTGCGGCGGCAGAAATGACATTTTGGACCGATTCTTCCGTCACGTCTGTCTCCAATTCGATGACGAGATCGATGAGGGAGACGTTGGGTGTCGGAACCCGGATGGCCATCCCATCCAGCTTTCCTTCCATCTTAGGAAGAACGACGGAGAGGGCTTTTGCAGCACCTGTTGTTGTCGGGATCATTGAAAGGTTCGCCGCGCGCGCCCTTCTTAAATCTTTGTGGGGGAGGTCGAGAATCTGCTGGTCGTTGGTATAGGAATGAACGGTGGTCATCAGCCCCCGCTTGATCCCGAAGTGATCTGAAAGCACTTTTACAATCGGTGCCAGACAATTAGTCGTGCACGAGGCATTGGAAACAATGTGGTGTTGTTTTGGATCGTACTGATCTTCATTGACACCCAAAACAACGGTGATATCAGGAGATTTACCCGGGGCCGAGATGATCACTTTTTTGCTTCCCGCCGTGAGATGTTTTTGGGCTGAGTCGCGGTCAACAAACAGACCCGTTGCTTCGATAACGATGTCAACATCCATCTCTTTCCAGGGGAGGAGCGCGGGATCTTTCTCCCGTGTAATCCGGATTGATTGATCCCCGACGAGGAGCGCATCCTCTTTGGATTCAATCTCCTGCGGAAAGGCGCCGTGGACCGAATCGTACTTAAGCAGGTGGGCCAATGTCGCGGCATCGGCCAGATCATTGACACAGACGATATTGATATCGGTGTCTGAAAAGGCAGCGCGAAAGAGATTTCGCCCAATCCGGCCAAAGCCATTTATTCCAACACGTACTGACAACTGAACTCCCTAAAAATCCTCTCCCCCGTCAAACCTGAAGAACTGATTCGGGGAAGAAGCGGCCATCTTGTATTCTTTGGGTTCCGTCCCTTTTACAAATATTTCGACTTCACCGTCTTCATCGTCAGAGACTAAAAGTCCCGTATCGCGGTCAATTCTAGCATAAACTATATTCTCAGGTATAGAAAAAGATACAACCGGAAGCAGTGAAAGTGCATTTTTCATGAAAGAGACCCAGACAGGCAGGGCCGCGCGACCACCGGACTCCCGGTTCCCGAGAGAGCGGTTGTCGTCAAATCCAACCCAGACGCCTGCTGAAAGGTTAGGTGTGTATCCAACAAACCAGGCATCCGTAAATTCATTTGTGGTTCCTGTCTTTCCGGCAACCGGCCGGCCGATCACGCGTGCCCGTCTTCCGGTTCCGCGTTGAATCACATCCTCAAGGATATTGGTGACCACATAGGCGGTTTCCTTGGAGACGGCCTGCTCCGGCATAGGTTGGTGGGATTCCAGGACTTGGCCGTCTTTGTCTGTCACAGAGAGAATGAGCGTCGGCGCAAGGCGAACCCCCTGGTTGGCATAGACGCCGAGTGCGGATGTGATTTCCATCAGGCTGACGCCCGAGGATCCGAGCGCAAGGGAGAGATCGCGGGTCAAGGGGGTCTCGATCCCGATGCGCTGTGCAAACTTTGCGACCCTGGGAATCCCGACCTGTTTGAGCAGCCTGACGGTCGCCAGGTTTCTTGAGTGCGTGAGCGCGTCGCGCATGGAGATCGGTCCATAGAATTTCTTTTCGTAATTTTCAGGTTTCCAGACCTTATTTGTTTCGTTATCTGTGAAAATGACCGGGTTATCCACCAGAAGTGTCGCCGGCGTCAATCCCTGCTCAATAGCCGTTCCATAAATAATCGGTTTAAATGCGGAGCCGGGCTGTCTTCTGGCCATCAGGGCGCGGTTGAACTCGCTTTTTCTAAAATCATACCCACCGACAAGTGCCTTGACCGCACCTGTAGACGGGTCAAGGGCAACAAAGGCTCCTTGCACAACGGGTTCCTGCTCAAGGCTGAAAAAGACGTCTTCACCGTCTTCTCCAATGGCTTTTACTTTAACCAGAATGATGTCATTCAGGTTGACGATATCATATGGTTTCGGGTTTTTGATGATGATCCTGTCATCGCGCAGATGCTCCCCTTTCAACTGCCGCGCCGCCCAGAGCATATCCTTTAACAATAGTTTTCCAACAACATCACCGACTTCAACCCTTGCAAAATGGTCGGTTCGCGATAGAACCCGTCCTTTTACGATCTCCCCCACTTTCAAGGCCCCGGGCTTCTTTTCAGAAAGGGATGCTTCCGCCGCTTCCGGATTATATGTCCCAACCGGGCCGCGGTATCCCTGGCGTTTGTCCAGTTGCTCCAGTCCGTCCTGAAGCGCGCGTTCGGCCATGCGCTGAGAGGGTTCATTCAGTGTGGTATAGACGTTCAGGCCTCCTTTGTAGAGGGCTTCATCCCCGTATTTCCCGATAAGGTATTGCCGGATATGTTCCTTGAAATAAAGCGCAATGTCATCTTTTTTGGAATACCGCTTCTGAAAATAGAGGTCTTCCGCATAGACTTTGCGATACTGGGCTTTTGTAATGTAGCTTTCGCTCACCATTCTCTTGAGAACGACTCTCTGCCGGAACTTTGCTTTTTCGGGATTTCGGTAGGGAGAATAGGTATTCGGGGCCTTGGGGAGACCCGCGAGAAATCCGGCCTCGGCCAGGGTGATCTCTGACACATCTTTCCCGAAATAAGTCCTGGCGGCGACCTGAACACCGTAGGAGCCATGTCCAAAGTAGATCTGGTTCAGGTAGATTTCGAGGATGCGGTCTTTCCCGATGGCCTTTTCCATTTTTCGAGCCAGGAGAAGTTCTTTGAGTTTCCGTGTCATCGTCCGTTCGGGGGTTAGGAAAAGAGAACGGGCAAGTTGTTGTGTGATCGTGCTTGCTCCCTGACGGATTTTCATGCTCTCAAGATTCTTGATAAAGGCTCTGATGATACGAATCGTATCAAAGCCCTTATGTTGGTAGAAACGTGAATCTTCTACGGCCAGGAAAGCATTAATCAGAACCTTCGGCATTTGTGCCAGAGGGACGAAAACCCTTTTCTCGATGAAAAACTGGCCGATCACCTTGTTTTCATCTGAATAGATCCGGGTTGCAAGGCTTGGTTCGTAGGTGCCGAGGTTTTCTAAAGAGGGAAGATCCCTGGAAAAATAGTAGATCGTTCCTCCGACAGCCCCGGCGCCGACGAGCAGGAGGAATACGAAAGTAAGCGCGACCCATTTCACCCAGAAATTCAGGCCGAACTGCTTTTTATTGGGGGGGGTGTGGCTGGAAAAGGTCTTTTGTTCCAATACATTATCCTATTACATGAACCGCTTAAAGCGTATCCGGTTTCCATCGCCATGTCAAGGATCATGGTTCGCCCTCATTCCGCGATTGCGGAATGAGGAACCGCCGATTTGCCTGAAAAGACTGCGTTATCGGCCAAAGGTCTCCTCACCGTACGGGTGAGTACGCCTCCGTCGCCCTTATGGCCTCTGGCCTTGTCTTTTAGACAACTTGACGCTTTACCCCAAGATCAATCGCTGATCCTGGGGTTCGCAGAATCGTTCAGTTTTAGGTCTTATGGAAAATGTAGGGTCATTTGCGAAGATAAGCTTGAAAGCTTGAGTCCGATATGGGCGTATATACGGGAAAAATCAGAGGTTTCAGGGATTGAAAATCTGTCCTGTTTCTCTGTATAGTGAGGAACCATGTTTATGAGCTTGAATGTTCAGAATGAGAGGGAGGATTGATGGCTGCCGCAGAGCTCCTGATCTTTGATCTTGATGGAACCTTAATTGATTCAAAGCGGGATATCGCCAAGTCAGTCAATCTCACCTTCCGGGATCTCGGTCTTCCCGAAAAACCGAACGAAACCATTTACGGCTATGTTGGGAACGGGGTCCGGAAACTTATCCTGGATGCAGTGGAGAGTACGGATATGCGTCTGGTTGACCGGGCGCTTGAGGTTTTCAGGGCGCATTACCTGGAACATCTCCTGGATGAAACAAGTCTCTATCCGGGAATCCGAGATGTTCTGGTTCACTTTCATCAGACAAAAATGGCTATTGTGACCAATAAGCCGCATGTCTATACTGAAAAAATTCTGGAGGGGCTGGGTGTTGACAAGGCATTTGATCTTATTATTGGAAGTGAGCCGGATACCCGCTTAAAGCCTCATCCCGAAATGATCTTGAAGACATTAGAGACCCTGGACGCCTCGACATCGGAAGCCGTCATGATTGGCGACTCGCTAAACGATATCTATGCCGCCCGTTCTGCAGGGGTGAGATCGTGCGCTGTTTCATACGGTTTTGGGGATGCCGATGAACTTCGCTCTGAGCACCCCGACTTCTTTGTCGAAACGGGCGAGGCCTTAATGACCCTCTTTTCATAATCTTTCATGTGCTGCCGGATGTATCGAGGCAGAGATAAAGGAGCGGGTGTGAAGAAGTTGCTGTTTTTTATTCCATGGTTGATGTTTACGACGAGCGTGGCTGGCGCGCAAACCCTGGCCGATCGGGTCATTGAGCATACGCTCTCCAACGGATTGAGGGTCCTCATGGTCGAGCGGCATCAGGTGCCGACGATTTCTTTCCGCATCATTTACAATGTCGGGTCTGTCAATGAAGTCAGCGGGATTACTGGTGTGGCTCACCTCTATGAACATATGGCCTTTAAGGGAACCCGAACCCTGGGCACCACAGATTTTGAGAAAGAAGAAAAGGTTTTGGCCCGGATAGAGAAGCTGAATGGTGCAATTTTGCTTGAAGGGCGGAAAGGGGCTGGGGCCAATCAGCAAAAACTAAAGGCCTTGCAGGAAAAATTTGTTTTGCTCCAGGAGGAGGCGAGACAATGGGTTATCCCGAATGAGCTCGGTGAGATCTACGATCGGAATGGGGCTGTCGGATTTAATGCCTCCACCGGTCGGGATGTAACCTCTTATATCGTCAGTCTCCCGGCAAACCGGCTTCCGCTCTGGGTTGCGATCGAATCGGACCGGATGGCCAACCCCGTCCTCCGTGAATTTTACAAGGAAAGAGACGTTGTTTTGGAAGAACGCCGCAGGAGCGTTGAAACCAATCCCTCAGGCAAGCTTTACGAAACTTTTCTTTCGACGGCGTTTTCGGCCCATCCTTACGGCTACCCCACGCTCGGCTGGCCTTCAGATGTCCGCTCCCTTTCCGCCACGCAAACGGCCCTCTTTTACAAGACTTATTACGGGCCGAACAATACAATTATTGCCATGGTGGGCGATTTTAAAGCGGCAGATGTGATTCCCCTCCTCGAGGCCTCCTTTGGTAGAATTCCTTCCGGTCCGCTTCCCCCAGGGGTGGTGACGGTTGAGCCTCCACAGCGGGGTGAGCGGCGGGTGGAAGTTGAGGATGAAGCGAATCCCAGCGTCGTCATCGGATATCACAAACCCAACCTGCATCACCCGGACGATGCGGTTTTTGATGTCATTGACTCATTACTCTCCATGGGACGGACCTCCAGGCTTTATAAAAAACTGGTCAAAGAAGAGCAAATTGCGGTCAGCGTTTCGAGTAGCGCCGGGACGCCCGGGGCGCGCTACACGAGCCTCTTTACAATCTCTGCAACCCCGCGTGCTCCGCATACCACCCTGGAGTTGGAAGAAGCGATTTATGCCGAACTTGATCGCTTGAAAACGGAGCCTCCTTCTGAAAAAGAGCTTCAAAAGGTTATCACAAACATCGACGCCTCCTTGATTCGTTCTCTCAGATCAAACAGCGGTCTGGCGGGGAGGCTTTCCTATTTTGAGGCAGTTGCGGATGATTGGCGCTACACCCTTCGAAACCGGGATGCCATCGCAAAGGTGACTGCCGAGGATGTGATGCGTGTCGCCCGGACCTATTTTATAAAAAAGAGCCGGACCGTCGCCACCTTGGTTCAGCAGGAAAAAAAGTCGAATGAAAAGGAGACGGTGCGATGACTTGGGTACCTATGAAGAAGATGGTCTTGCTCATCCTGGTTATTTCCCTTCATTCAGCCTGTTTTCCGCTACATCATGCTCGGAATTCGGGATCGGCTTCTGCATCCAACCCGCGTACAATGGCTTTTCCTCCCCAGCCCTTTCAGCCGCCCCGGGCGGAGCGTATGACCTTGTCAAACGGCATGATTCTCTATTTTCTGGAGGACCATGAGCTTCCGCTGGTGAACCTTCAGGTCATGATCCGTACCGGGGATCTTTACGAACCTGCGGACAAGATCGCCCTTGCCGGAATAACTGGAACGGTGATGCGGACAGGGGGGACTGATCGGCTCAGCGGGGATGAAGTTGACGAGGCCCTGGATCAGATTGCCGCTGGTTTATCGGTCGGGATCGGGACGGATTCGGGAGGCGCTTCTCTGGATGTCCTGAAGAAGGATTTTGACTTTGGACTTCAAATGCTGGCGGACATCCTGATGCACCCCGCCTTCGAGGAAGAAAAACTTACCTTGGCAAAGAACAGGGCTCTGGAGGGAATCCGCCGACGCAACGACCGGCCCTCTTCGATTGCAAGCCGGGAGTTTTGGAAACAGCTTTACGGGGCGGACAATCCCTACGCGAGAGAATCGACCGAAGAGACGGTCAAGTCGATCCAGCGGGAGGATCTTGTCGACTTTCATGAAAAATATTTTGCGCCGAATAACGTGATGATTGGCGTCACCGGTGATTTCAACAAAAGCGAAATGATCGAAAAGATTGAGAAGGCTTTTGCGGGTTGGGGCAAAAAAGAGATCCGTTTCCCGGAGGTTCTGCCGGTGCGTGAGCGGAAGGCGGGTGGGGTCTATCATATTCAGCGCCCGATCCCGCAGACGCAGGTCCGAATCGGTCATCTTGGCATCAAGCAGGAAAACCCTGATTCTTTTGCATTGTCGGTCATGAACGATGTTCTCGGCGGCGGGGGCATGGCCAGCCGGCTTTTTTCAGATGTCCGGAGCCGCCAGGGTCTGGCCTATTCTGTCGGATCTGTTTTTCGGCCCGGAAAGCTGGAGCGCGGTGTCTTCCTTGCCTACAGCGGGACGCGGGTCGAGTCAACCCATCAAGCTATTTCGACCATCATCACGCATATCGAAAAGGTCCGGATGGAACCTGTTTCGGATGAGGAACTTAAACGGGCCAAAGAGGCATTCCTCAACTCTTTTATTTTTTCTTTTTCGAGCCCTTCCCAAATTGTGGGTCAGCAGATGTCGCTGGAGTATTACGGTCTCCCATCTGACTACCTGGAGCTATACCGGGACAATGTGGCGAAGGTTACAAAGGCGGATGTCCTGCGGGTTGCAAAAAAATACCTCCATCCTGATCGCCTCGTGATCCTGGCGGTCGGAGACGAGCCCCAGTTTGATAAAAGCCTATCGAGCCTGGGCAAGGTCGAGCAAATTGAAGTGGGGCCTTAGGGAAGGGTCTGGAAATTACCGGATGATAAATGGAGATCGAAATTAAAAAAGGAAGTCTTCTGGACTGTAATGCGGATTATATTGTGAATCCGGCGAACAGCCGGGGGCAGATGGGCGGTGGGGTTGCCGGTGTCATCCGCAGCGTGTGTGGGGATAGGGTAGAGATTGACGCGATGGCTCAGGCGCCGATTCCGGTCGGCAGGGTTGTTTTGACGGGTGGGGGAAAGAGTCGCTTTAAGGGGATCATACACGCTCCAACGATGTTTAGGCCCGCCGAAATGATCCCGGTTGAGAATGTTCAAAAAGCGACCCGTGCTGCGATGGACTTTGCAGAAAAAGAACAGATCCATTCCCTCGGATTTCCGGGAATGGGGACCGGCGTTGGGAGAGTTTCTCCGGATGCCGCCGCCGAGGCAATGATTAATGAGATGAGGGATTTTCGAGGGGGGGCAATTCAAAAAATTATACTGGTGGATGTCAGCCGGGACATGGTCGCGGCTTGGAAAACTGCATTTTCGAAGTAACCATTCAGCACACCCATCCTCTTCTCCATGGCTGCGTTGCTGTGGTGCTCAAATCATCGCGTATGGACATATACGCTGCGGTTCTTTGCCCCTCACGCTTTGCGCTGAAGGAGAATCCATGCACGCTGGCCAGTTACTTTTCCAAACAGAATGAAAGAGGAGAAATGAAGTAAATGCTGCACAGAATGAAATTACGCGTTGTTTACGGGAGCAAGCTGGCAAAGGATAAGGTTGCGAGTCGTCTTAAGATGAAAATCATCATGATGGCGGGCATTGCCGTCCTGTTTCCCTTTATGGGCATTACCTATTTCCTGTTGACGGATCCTGGAGTCGGGGAGCTGGTCCTCATCGGGTTCCTCTCATCGCTCTCTTGTGTGCCGGTCGTTCTTTATGCTTATGCGAAGGGCTATGGCCGTCCCCTGGCGGATATTTGGCGGGAACGTCCCGATGAGATGAAAGCCTTGGCGCTTAAAATCGGGTTTTTTTACGGTTTTGCCCTCTACTGGATGATACTGGGGATTGTTGAATTCCTTTTCGGGTATGACGCCTTCCGGGCGGCGCTGATCAGTTTTGTTGCCAGCGCGGCAGCGAGAGACGGGTTTGAGATTGGATACTATCGTGCCAAAGCGGCGGGACAGAATCAGATCAGGATTTTTCCGGATAACCGTTCGATCTCAGAGCTCTTTCCGGTCGCGCCGGGAAAAATTGTCGCCCTGCTGATGACCGTGGTGATCGGAAGTGGGGTGACGGGCGCCTTTCTTGGCCCGTTTCTTTCAGATCCGCTTCACCAGGCGGTGGCCATCGGAGTTATTGTGGGCAGCGTTGTGACCTTTGCCTATGGGTGGTCGCTTGAGGAACCCCCCGGTTTTCCGGCGCTCATCCGGTTTTTTATCTGGCCCGGTTTCACGATGGCCATGACCTATTTCTTGATATTGGCCTACCTCCTCCGGAAGGTCTTTCTGATAAATATGTCCCCCTCATTGGACTTTGGTCTCCTTATGGCGGTCTGTTCCGGATGGATGACGTTTGAAACGCTTTTCCTTGGCTACCTTCAGTGGAAGCACCCGCTTCCCGACGCAGTCGTACCCGACGAGTCTGTCGGGCCCGTTGCGTCGTAGCATTAAAAATGCTAGGGTTGTTTCATAGGGGGGATGCCATGTTGAAATGGAACATTTTTGCAAGCAGGGCCTTTATTTACTTGTTCGTCCTGCTCTCAGTCCTGGCCGTTGCTTCAATCGCCCGCGCCGATTTCACGGCCGATCAATATATTACAATCTCTCATGGAGAGTTTGGAGGGCAACGGCGAATTATGGAGGCCAAAGTTTACTCCCAAGGGAAGAAATTACGCCTGGAAACGGCAATGGGAGGGCGGAAGGCGATTAATATCTCCCGTGGGGACAAGAATCCTCCCATCATGTGGACCTTGATGCCGAATGAAAAGATGTATATGGAGACTGTAGGAAAAGAGGGTGAAGGTAACCCGATGGACCCGGGATCAAGAGCAGGTGTTGAAAAAATATTTGTCACGAAGGAGCATGTTGCCGGTCGACTGACAAACAAATTTAAGCTTGTCTGGAAAGACAAAGACGGCAGCCGCTTAAGCGGCTTTGCCTGGGAGCTGATTGAACTGAACAATGCCCCGATACGGCAGGAGTTTTTTAACAAGAATGAGCACGTTCTGGTCCAATTGGCCAACATCAAAGTCAAGAGACTTGATGCGGATCTCTTTGAAGTTCCCGAGGGATACCGTAAGATCTCAATGCCCCCGCAGATGCCGAACAGCCCTCCTGCTCCGAAGCGCCCATAGGGGCCTTTGGGAGGAATAAGGCCGCTTGCCTAAAAAAACTCGATTATTTTATGGATGGCGTTCTCTATTGTTCTACGTGTTTCTTTCAGGAGTTGTGTTTCGCTGGTCATCCCGATCATCAAAGCGGTGCCGGTGCCTGACTGGACGCGAATTCCGGTGACCCAGATCGAATCGAATTCAAAGGAAAGAGAACGAATCTTTTGCCCCTCCATTCCCATTTGACTCCCCTGTTCAAATGCAATCATCAATCTGTTGCCGCAGACTTCTGCTTTGTTGGCAGGCAGCTTCCCCTGGCTTGAAATGGTCAGACCCACATCATCCATCAGAAAAGCCGTTTCGGCATGGGTGACCTTAAGGCACCAGCCGAGAAATTTTTCCCAGGTATCCGGGCCAAAACTGCTGGTTTCATTAAGATCGATGTCGAGGTCGGGCAATGCTTGTTCCTGGGGGAGGGGCTCCCTGTTAAAAAAAGGGGCTGCAGAAAACTTAATATATTCAAGGCAAACCGTTTGCGAATCTTTTTTGTCTCCAGTGGTTTCTTTGGGGGGATGTTCTCCTCTTAAGCGATGTGTGATCTCTCTCGCGTGCATTAAATCAGAGGAGTTCACGTTCGGGGTTTTCTGCATTTTTACCTCCTCTGTCTTTCAGGGTACTGAGTAAAGTGCCAATCTCTAAGGCGAGCATTTCAAAACGCCGGGCCTCCGGCGATACGGGGCCACCCAGGAATGCAACCGGCAAGCCCTTCATGCTCGCTTCGTGGAAAACATCAACTCTTGGAATGACTGTTTCAAAGACACCTTCAAAATCAGACCAGATACTTTTTAAAACAGCATAGGGGGTCTCTTTTTTGGTATCGATCATTGTCGGCAGGATACCCAGGAGCATAAGTTTGCTGTTTTCATTATCCCGGATATGTTCGATTACGCGGAGGATCTGTGAAATAGAGCGCAAAGCAAGCGGCTCGGCCTGAAACGGTATCAGGACATAATCTGAAACAGCGAGAACCGATCGTGTAATCATCCCGATTCCTGAGGGCGTGTCGAGGATGATGAGGTCAAAACGGTCTTTTACTTCGTTGAGGACTTTGTCTAGAACGTCCGGTTGATGAATAGCCTGTTCAAATTCAAGAACATCCACTGGATCAAGCCGGCCCCGCGGCAGAATCGAAAGTGTCTTGATTTTTGTCTGGATGATGGCCTGCTCTATCGGAGCCTGCCCCATCAGCAGGTCTGTCAAGCCGGCCCACTCGCTGTCCCCCCGGCCAAGTGAAAGCCCGATTCCACCTTGAGGATCCAGGTCAACGAGCAGCGTGCGCCATCGTTGTTCAGCAAGGGACAAGGCCATGTTCAGGCTCACGGTCGTTTTGCCCACGCCACCCTTCTGGCTGGCTACAGCAATTCGTTCTGTCATTTATTGGTCTCCCATCTTAGTCATTTTTTTCTTCCTTCTGACCATTTTCATACCCCATTTCGCGCAGGCGGTGAATGTTTGCCTTGATCCCTTTATTCCCGGGACAAATTTCTTCCGCCTCAAGAAAGGCCGAAAGTGCCTTAGCATAGTCTTTAATGAGTAAGGCATCAAGACCCCGCTCGGAAGCATTTTGAAATTGAATGTTCTGTTTTACTTCAGAATCAGGCTCCGAATCGCATCTGCTTTTTTCGTCTTCCTGCCGGGCACCCTCCATCAATAGGGCTTCCCAGGATTCCTCAATATTACGTTCACCCGGTTTTCCCTGGAGCGCCTGACAGACTACTCGATTTTTACTGCAACGGACGAGCCGGTAAAAGGCATCTAATCCCACCCCTTCCCGGTCTGAGGCAGACCAGACATCTCCGGTCATTACGACGATCTTTCCAATGGGGTTTCCCTCATGCTCGACCCCGATCACGACAGAGTGCCGGCCAATGCAGGAGAGCTGGATATATTCTGAGACACGAAACGGGGTAATTTCGGAAGGACGCTTTTCTTTTCCAACATGTTTTAGAACAATATGACGTAATTCTCCCAGTGATACCGGTTTTTCATGGACTTCCACATTGGCATGTGAGGGAATCTGCGGCTGGTAGGACTTGAGGAATGCGGTGATAAAAACGACAGGAATTTCCAGCTTGCGCCTTTCAATCTCTCCCAGTAATTCCACCCCGGACCGGTCTGGCAGGTCGAGGTCTGAGAGGATCAGTTGCGGTGGGTCAGCATCAATTTCATGCAAGGCGTCCGCAAGCGTTCCCGCATCACTTACTTCGATGTCCGGGAGCTTTGAGAGCCCACGGATCATGGTTGAGCGAAGCATGGCCTCGTCTTCTATAATGAGGATGCGTGGCATAATAAAGGCTCACGAAGCCAGTGACGGAACTTTATATTTATCTCCTAACAGATCGATGCCACATTCCAGTGTTTCACACCAATCCAAAAATTGCTCGACCATGGCTTTCCCCTTATAAAAGGCGCCATGTTGTGGGGCGATAGTTTCAACATCAAGAGACCGGGCCATTTTTGCCCACAGCGTTAAGGCTTTTCTTGATCCCATATAGCGCTTATGGAAGGGTTCAATGTGCTTGATATGGGCCTTGAAATCCGGGACATCTCTGTAATTGGTTCCGAGAGAGGTTCCCAAGTCGCCGGTATATAAGATCTTTGAGACCGGATCATAGATGTGAAAGTTCCCGCAGGAGTGAAGAAAATGAGCAGGAAGGATGAAGAGGTCTGATCCATCCTGAAGGGACAGCGTCATGCCTTCATCCGGAATTCCCTTTAAGCGCTTAACAACCAGACTGTCGAGGCCGAAATGCGGGATAAACCGGGTCCATAAAACTGACGAATAGGCGATGGCATCTGTCGTCATGAGCCATCCGTTAAGCGCCGCGACGATATCAGGGTCTTGATGAGAGGCAAAGATGTAGCGGAGCGATCCTCCAGCCAATAAGGCATTCACCTCTGAGAGCGTCTTATTAAAGACTTTATGCCCCCCCGGGTCGAGAATAATTCCCGCGCCATTATGAATGATCAGATGGGTGTTGGCCTGAACTGCTTCTCCGCTTCCGAAATCTTCAAGCAGGATATTTTTATGTGCATCGCTTTCAAATAGGACGATTGAACCCATATCGTTTTCTCCTTTAAAAATAGAACGCACTTCAAACGCCGTGACTAAAAATCTATGGCGGTTACAAAATCTTTTTGATCTCCGCCACTGCCCGATTCATATCAAGGAAAATAAGTCCCAGTTTGGCATCGGGGGTGGTCAATACCAGCAGCATCGTTCCTTCAGTTGCCTTCAGCATCACGGCGTAACCCTTCTCACCACGAATCAGCACCTGGCCGAGTTTCCCAAGATCAAGTTCGCTCGTTGCACGGCTACCGAGGCTGAGTAAGGTTGCAGACATGCCGGCAACACGCATCTCTTCGATATGCTGGGGAAGCGCACTGGCAATCATCAGACCGTCTTCAGATATCAATGCGCTCGCTTCAATGTCCGGGCTTTCACGTTGAAGGGTTTTCAGGGTTGTATTCAGGTCGTCGCTACGTGCCATTATAGTGCCTCCTTTATGATCGATAAGAATTTAAGATCTATCGCTCTATTACAATAAGCTTTACCCTGAAACCAGATTTTGGGGTGAGCCAAAGTTGTCAGAAACCCGTGTGGGGATCGATACGGTTACTTTTGTTCCTGAATTTTCTCTCGACTCGATCAGAAAGGTTCCTCCGGCTTCATCGATCGTATTTTTGCACATACTCAAGCCAATTCCGCTGCCGCTTGGTTTTGTCGAAACGAAGAGGTCGGTGCAGTTCGACAGGATAGACTCGTTCATCCCGCAGCCGGTATCTGAAACGACCATCTCGAGGAGGTCGCCCTCATTTTTCAAGCGTGCAGTCAACGTAATTTTATTTCCGGGGCGGCATGCATCTACCGCATTGGAAACCAGGTTAAAGAGAATTGCCCGAATGACCGCTGTTTCAAGCGGAAGGAGCGGCATTTGCCAGATTTCACTGGTCAGTTGGACCTCTGCCCGCTTTGCCTTGGCCTTCAGAACCAAAAGGGCCTCCTGAATTGCAAGGTCAACGGCCATAAATCGTGATGTGCGCAATGCGCGCTGTGTCGATCCAATGCCCTCAAAAATAAGTTTCATTCTTCGGATTTCACTGAGTATGGCATACAGCGCTTCCTGGGTTTCCTCTTTTTCCACCTCCTCCACGAGCACCTCCACAGCCGTTGTAATCGCGGCAAGTGGATTTTTAAGTTCATGGAGAATCGTTGGTAAAACCTGCCCGACGGTCGCAATCTGATGCAGACGGTCCCGTTCCTTTAAAAGGAGGTTCAAGCGGGTAATGTCCTGAAACGTGACCGCATACTGGCGGCCACTGAATAAATTGTCAGGATTATCAACTTCAGAGACACAAAACCCGATCGTCACCTCCCCACCATCCGGAAGCCTGACGTCCAACTCTCTTCGCGCTTCTTTTTCGGGGATCTGACAAAGGTCTTCCAATCGAAATTGGAGGGATTCAATCTTCAACTTTTCAAGGTCTTCGATTGGCCGTTTAAGAATATTTGAGGCATGCCGGTTTGCGAACAGGATCTCGCCTGTCTCACTGGAGACGAGTACGCCCGTTTTGAGAGATTGAAGGATCAGGCTGGCGTAGCTGTCTGCCCCGGGCTGCTCGGTGTTTTTGGAATCCGCCTTATTCGAACCGGCATTTATGGGTTTGGAAATCATGAGGGGCTTATTGGGGGAAAATTTATATTTAGGAATGGTTGGGGCATTCCACTCACCCTTATATAAGAAAAGGGTAGCATTTAATGTGCAGGTGTCAAGGAAAGCCTTTATCCCGGGATTGGCAATCAGTCTTGCCCTAAAACCCGAATCCTTAAGCCTTGAGGTCCATCTTCAATAATATTAATAAATTTTCCTTGTCTGTATTGTGGGACGGCAGAGTGGGGCTTGACAAGGAGGATAAACCTGATAGGATTTAAAAAAATCAAGATGTTTCCATAGTTTTTGAGCAGGCACGCTGTTGTGATGACGGGGATAGATGTTCGGGATAAGAAGCTTGACAGGAGGGAGGTCATCTGCTACCATGCGCCCCACGTTAGGAGTCGAGGGGATGAGTAAAAAGCGAGATGTTTACACAGTTGTCATCCTCCCGAGTCCTACGGCGGAGCCCTACCGCTTTACCCTGAGACAAACAATATTGAAAGCCCTCGTCGGGTTCTCCTCCGTGTTTGTCATCCTCTTAGCGGTATTCTTTGCACGATATTCCCTGATGTTGGACCAACTGTCTGACCTTAAAGACCTCCGAAGGGAAACCAAAGCCCAGAAAATCCAGATTCAGAGTTTTGTCGGGACCATTGATGCCCTAAAGAAGCAGATGACCCGATTGGTTGAGTTTGACCGTAAGCTGCGTGTGATTACAGATATCGGTTTAGGCCAGGAGCACGCGGGTATGCTTGGGCGCGGTGGGCCTGAAGGCGGGGAGGTGACGGATGCCTCAGGGGTTGAGTCTGATTCCATGTCGAGAATAACATCTTCCATCCGCTCAGACCTCGGGGAACTCAGGGAAAAGTCTATTCTGCAGGAGAAGAGCTTTCAGGAGCTCTCCGAAGCGGTCCGCAGCCGCCAGTCGTTATGGGCGTCCACGCCTTCGATTTGGCCGACCGATGGATGGATCAGTTCAACTTTTGGAAAGCGGATTTCACCCTTCACCGGTCGCCTTCAACGGCATAAGGGGATTGATATTTCCGCACGGCCGGGAACGCCCGTTATCGCTCCGGCGGGAGGCGTCGTGGCCTACTCCAGATTTAACGGCGGGTATGGTAAGTTTCTAAAACTGAATCACGGCTATGGGTATAAAACACACTACGGTCATCTCTCAAAAGCTGCGGTGAAGGTCGGTCAGAGGGTGAAGCGGGGAGAGATCATCGGGTATGTCGGCAACACAGGGCTCTCAACCGGTCCGCACCTCCACTATGAAGTATTCGTAAATTCAATACCTGTTAATCCGATGAAATATATCCTGAACTAGAAGCCCGCGGCCTTTTCCAGCAGTTTCGTGAGTCTCAGGAAGCTCTGAATAAGTCATGAATTCCTTTTTCAGAGCTGAGGTATTCTGGTTCTTTTACTGAAAAGGGTTACACCCCTAGTCGCTTCGAGCTCATTCAATTTTAATGAGGGAGGATGCGGGTCGGTTTGCAGGGGAGGTCTGTTCTTTCCTGTAGAAAGAGGAGAGTAAAGGACGGTTCACCACTTTCTCTCCCGATTTATCAACGCTGGTATGGCCGTCCATACGGTCGGTCCTATCGGCCATGAGGAGGTAAGCGGGTCCGATGGCGGTAAAAGGCACAGTGAAGTGGTTTAACGAAAAAAAAGGTTATGGTTTTATTGAAAGGGAAGACGGTGGAGATGTTTTTGTCCATTTCTCGGCAATTTCGGGGGAGGGTTTTAAGACCCTGTCTGAAGGGGAAGCCGTTGAATTTGAAGTAACCCAGGGAGAGAAGGGGCCTCAGGCGTCCGATGTTCAGAAATCGCTGTAAGCTTTCATTAAGCGTGCTATTGTAAAAAACCCCCGGCATGAAGGTCTTTGCCGGGGGTTTTTTACAATAGCAGAAAATAAGCCTTTTGTGATAATATCAGCTTATTTTTGCTATATTTACAGATGAACCTGTGTTGTAAGCACAATCCTTGTCCCTGCCTGGAGTTTTTTCAAAATGAGGCCTGGACAGGAAACAAGAACGTGGTGGACGGGATGTTAGGAAATATTGTCAGAAAAGTTATCGGCAGCCGTAACGACAGAGAACTGAAGCGTTTACAGCCCCTTGTTTCCCAAATCAATACCTTAGAGGAATCCTTCATAAAGTTGACAGATGAGCAGTTGCGCGAGAAAACCGACTTTTTGAAAGCACAGCTTGTCCTGAGTCCTGAGACCAGGGATATGGTCGGCGAAGCAGACGACGAGGAGGCGGCTTCTGAGCGATCGCAGGAACTGGCAAAACGGCTTGATGCTATTCTCCCGGAAGCCTTTGCACTTGTAAGGGAGGCATCAAAGCGTGTATTGGGCATGCGGCATTTTGATGTCCAGGTGCTGGGCGGAATTATCCTGCATGAAGGGAAAATTGCCGAGATGCGGACGGGTGAAGGAAAAACTCTGGCTGCGACACTTCCGGTTTATCTAAACGCCCTTGCCGGAAAGGGGGTTCATGTTGTTACCGTTAACGACTATCTGGCCACGCGGGATGCCGAATGGATGGGAAAGGTCTATCGATTTCTTGGACTGACAGTTGGGAGCATCCATCACAACGCCACGGATGAAGAGCGGCAGGCGGCGTATGGATCGGATGTGACCTATGGGACCAACAACGAGTTTGGTTTTGACTACCTTCGCGACAACATGAAATTTGATCCCACAAGCTTTGTCCAGCGGGAGCCCTACTTTGCCATCATTGACGAAGTGGACAGTATCCTGATTGATGAGGCGAGAACACCGCTCATCATTTCAGGCCCGGCCGAGAAATCAACCGCGCTCTATTACCGCGTCAACCAGATTATCCCTTCCCTAAAAAAAGAGTTGGACTATACCGTTGAAGAAAAGTCGAAGACAGTTACCCTTACAGAAGAGGGCAATGTTAAGGTTGAGTCCTTGTTGGGAGTCGAAAATCTCTACGATCTTTCCAATATCTCTCTGGTCCACCATGTGCTCCAGGCCTTAAAGGCCCATGTCATGTTTAAACGGGATATTGATTATGTGGTCAAGGACGGAGAGGTGGTTATCGTCGACGAATTTACCGGTCGGATGATGGCGGGACGGAGATGGAGTGACGGACTTCATCAGGCGGTAGAAGCCAAAGAAGGGGTGAAGATTGCCAATGAGAATCAAACCCTGGCTTCGATTACCTTTCAGAATTATTTCAGGTTGTATCATAAATTGGGGGGGATGACCGGGACCGCGGACACCGAGGCAGCCGAGTTTGCAAAGACCTATAACTTGGAGGTTCTCGTAATTCCACCGAATCGCAGCATGATTCGAGAAGACCTTTCGGATGTGATTTATCGGAGCAAGAAG
The DNA here is from genome assembly GCA_046756865.1 of Nitrospiria bacterium. GTDB lineage: Bacteria > Nitrospirota > Nitrospiria > SBBL01 > JAADHI01 > DUAG01. Next base: position 33,348 of record JBHHXE010000003.1, read on the forward strand.
GAAAAGTTTGAGGCAATCGTCCAGGAGATCATTGAACTTAACCAGGTTGGACATCCCACACTGGTTGGGACGATTTCGATTGAAGACTCCGAACTCATTTCTGGCCTGTTAAAGCGTAAAGGGATAGCCCATTCTGTCCTCAATGCGAAACATCACGATAAGGAAGCAGCGATTATTGCCCAGGCCGGAAGCCGGGGGGCCGTGACGATAGCCACCAATATGGCGGGTCGTGGGACCGATATCCTTCTGGGCGGCAACGCGGAGTTTTTACTCGACCAGTACAAAAAGCAACATCCGGACGCATCCGAAGAAGACCTTCAACGAACTGAAGCGAAGATTCTGGAGGAGGTTGAACGCGGGAAAAAAGAAGTGATCGAACTGGGAGGGCTTCATATCATCGGCACAGAGCGGCACGAGTCCAGGCGGGTTGACAATCAATTGAGAGGCCGTTCAGGACGCCAGGGGGATAAGGGATCTTCCCGGTTTTACCTCTCCCTTGAAGATGACCTCCTACGGATTTTTGGATCGGATAAAATTTCAAAACTCATGGGCCGCCTCGGCATGGAAGAGGGGGTGCCGATTGAACATCGAATGGTCAGTCGTGCCATCGAAAATGCTCAAAAGCGCGTGGAATCTCATAACTTTGACATTCGGAAGCAACTGCTTGAATATGATGACGTGATGAATAAGCAGCGTACCGTGGTCTATGCCCGCCGAAGAGAGGTTCTTGCGGAGGAGGGGCTTGAAGCCGATATCCAGGAGATGATTGATGAACAAGTCGATCATTTTCTGATGATGTATTGCCCGGAAGAAGCCTACTCCGAGGCCTGGGATGGAGGGGGCTTGTCAGAGGCTTTATCACACCATTTTTCTCTGAGTGTGACAAAAGAAACACTTGGCTTTCCCGACATCGGGAGAGATGCCTTGAAGGAGGGGATTCTCCAAAAGGTTCAGGGAATATTCCGCCAGAAAGAATCTGAATTTGGAAAAAAAATAATGCACCAGCTGGAAAAGCAGATCTTTCTTCGCATGATCGATTCCCACTGGAAGGATCACCTTCTTGCGATGGATTCCCTGAAAGAAGGGATCGGGCTTCGAGGATACGGTCAAAAGGAACCTCTGAGTGAGTATAAGAAAGAAGGTTTTGAGATGTTCTCAGCCATGATAGATCGGATTAAAACCGATACGATAGAACAACTTTTCCAGGTTCAGATTGTCAGGGAAGAAACGAAGCCAATGGCGGCTGTTTTTCCTGGCGAGCAGGAAATGCAGATGAATCGAGGAGAACGGGAAGCCCCCAAGACTGTTCACCGGGAAGGGAAAAAAGTTGGGAGGAATGATCCCTGCACCTGCGGGAGTGGTAAGAAATATAAGAAATGTTGCGGAAGATAGGAAATGAAAAAGACCAAGGCTGAGAGCAAGCCAAAACCGGCAACCCAGAAACCGCTTGCCAAACGTGGTGATGTGCGACAGCTTCGCGCGGAGAACGCGAGTCTCAAAAAAGAGCTTCGCCGGAGGAGCAAGGAACTCGCATACTTTATCATGTTTGGAAAGGCCCTCTCTTCGGCGCTTGAGTTTGAGAAGGTCCTTCGGGTGATTATGGATACGGCGCGAAAGATGCTCCGCTGCGGGTCATGGTCCCTCCTCCTGGTCGATGAGCCAAGAAACGAGCTTTATTTTAAAATGGTCAAAGGGCCGACGATGAAAGAAGCGAAAAAAGTTCGCTATAAATTGGGAGAAGGTCCTGCCGGTTGGGTCGCCGAGAAAGGCGAACCGCTTCTCATTCCTGAATTTTCGAGCCAATGGAAGTTCCAGCCCAAGGAGTTTCACCCTCATGTCGATGCAAAGACGGCCCTTTGTCTTCCCATTATCAGCAAGAAAAAGGTCATCGGCGTTATCCAAATGGTCAACCGTGTTGACGATGTGCCGTTTAATGAAAACGATCTTTCTCTGCTGTCTAAACTGGTTGACCAGGCCGCCCTCGCGATTGAGCGCTCAGACCTTTACAAAAAGATGGCAGACCTTGCCTCAACAGATGATCTGACCCACCTTTATAATATTCGATATCTGGACCGTATCCTGGATTTGGAAATCAAGCGGTGCAAGCGGTATTCCATCAAGCTTTCCCTCATTTTTCTGGACATGGACTTCTTCAAACTAGTGAATGATGAGCATGGTCATCTCATGGGAAGTCAGGTTTTGGTTGAAGTCGCCAATATCCTAAACAACAGCCTGCGTGAAATTGATATCGTCGCCCGATATGGCGGTGACGAGTTTGTGGTGGTTCTTCCCGAGACCAGTGTGGAAATTGCCGGCCGCATTGCCCGCCGTATCCGAAACGCCTTCCATTCGTATGAATTTCTGAAAAAAGAAGGCCTGTCCCTCCATCTTACCGCAAGTTTTGGTATCGCCGGATTCCCGGACCAGGCCAAAACCAAGTCTGAGCTGATTCATCTTGCCGACAAGGCGATGTACCGGGCAAAGGTGATGGGGCGGGACAAGATCTTTCTCGCCTGAGCGTATCGCTTACCAATCCAGCAAGGCAATCCCCCAGGTCATCCCTCCGCCAAAAGCGCAAAGAATCAACTTGTCGCCCGGCTTTAATCGCCCTTGACGTATTGCGCTGTCCAGGGCTACCGGTAGAGATGACGAAGAGGTGTTTCCGAATCGGGGAATGGTGATTTCTGTTTTGTGCAGAGGGATTTTCTTTCTCTTAAGCAGGGCTTCCAGAATCCTTAAATTGGCCTGATGAAAGATAAAGAAGTCGATTTCTGTAAGCGGGAATCCGCACTCTCCGGAAAGGTCCGAGAGCGCCGACTCCATTTTCCTGACGGCCATCCGGAAGAGGGCTTTCCCTTCCATTTTCATGGTGTGTGATCCCTGTTCCAACGAATCATGTGTCGCCGGTTGACGCGAACCTCCGGCGGGAAGGTGAATCAGTTGGTGTCTTGATCCATCGGCATAAAGTTGAAGGGTGCGGATGCCCGTTTTGCCGGGTGAGAGGATGACTGCGCCGGCCCCATCACCAAATAAGGCGGCCGTTGAGGAATCATCCAGGTCAAGAAAAGGAGATTTTACCTCACTGGAAATCAGCAGGACATGTTTGGCTGAACCGGTTTGAATGGCGTTGTTTCCCAAAGATAAAGCATAGAGAAAGCCGGAGCAGGAGGCATTGATGTCGAAAGCCGGGATGGGCCTGGCAGAGAGGTCCCTCTGGACCAGACAGGCGGTTGAAGGGAAGAACATGTTGGGAGATGTTGTCGAGACGATGATCAGGTCGATTTTGTCTACAGATAGGGCTGCCGCGTTGAGTGCCGATTTTGCCGCTTCCACGGCGAGTGTTGCCGCACTCTCTCCTTCTCCGACCCAGTAGCGGGTGTGTATCCCGGTGAGCCTGACGATTGCTTCTTCACTCAGCCCAATTCGTAAAGAAAGTTCAGAATTTGGCACGGCCCGCTTCGGGAATGCGACTCCGGTCCCTGTAATCTTTGTTTTCATTGTGAGAAATTATAGGAAAACTCGAAAATGAAGTCAAATTGAAGAGTCCCGCCGCAGAGCGGCGAGGATTGTACGCGTTCTGCGTATTCAACAGGGTTTCCGATATTCTTGACACCTTTTTTATCCATCTGCTAGGATAAATTCTTATTTATATCCTTTCGGTCCTCTATGCGCGTTAAGTCAAAACTTTTCAAACGGTCCATTTATCTCATTGTGCTGTTCTCTTTTTTGTGGGGCTTCCCCCGGGATTCCGGTGCCAGTCAGATCCAAAAGTTCCAATTGGACAACGGCTTAACCGTGATTCTCCTGGAAGAGCACAAGGCCCCGGTTGTTACCTTTCAGATCTGGTACAAGGTGGGTTCCCGGAATGAAGTAAATGGAAAAACCGGCCTTTCCCATCTCACTGAACATATGATGTTCAAGGGAACGCCGCAGGTCGGGAAGGGAGAATTTTCCCGTATCGTCGCAAAGAATGGCGGCACGGAGAACGCTTTTACGGGGAATGACTATACGGCCTATTTTGAAAATTTTTCTGCTGATCGTATCGGACTTTCCCTGAAACTGGAATCTGACCGGATGCAGAACCTGCTGATCGATGAGAAAGAATTTCAAGCGGAACGTGCCGTTGTAAAAGAGGAACGACGTACACGCACCGATGATGACCCCTATTCCTATCTGATGGAAAGCCTTTATGCCGTTTCATATTTGGTCCATCCCTACCATTTTCCCGTGATTGGCTGGATGAGCGACCTGGATGCCCTGGTCCGGGACGATGTCTATGAGCACTATAAGCGATATTATGTTCCCAACAACGCGACCATCGTCATGGTGGGAGATTTTAAGTCGGAGGTCCTCATTCAGCAGATTCGAGAGGCCTTTGGAAAGATTCCAAAAGGGCCCGATCCGATCCAGACAGTATCACAGGAGCCAAAACAGCAGGGGGAGCGGCGCATCATTGTAAAGCGTGAGGCGCAGCTTCCTTTCGTCTTCATCGGCTTCCATACCCCGAACCACCGGAGTTCGGATACCTACGCCCTGACCGTTCTTTCCAATATTCTTTCTTCGGGTAAGAGTTCCCGGCTCTATCGGAGTCTTGTCTATGAGCAACAGATTGCGCTTGAATCCAGTGGGTATTATAGCGGTCTGACGACCGATCCGGAGCTCTTTTATCTTTACGCAACAGCCCAGTCCGGGAAAAAACCGGAGGTCCTGGAGAAGGCGCTCGACCTTGAAATTGCACGGCTTCAATCAGACCTTGTTCCGGAATCCGAAATGAGGAAGGTTAAAAACCAGATTGAGGCAGAATACATTATGGGTTCTGATTCCAACTTTTTCAGAGCCATGCAGATTGGGACGGCTGAAACGGTCGGTGCCGGGTATCGGTATGTACTGGATTACATCGACAATATTCGGAAAGTTACCTCAGACGATGTCCGGCGAGTTGCGCGGAAATATCTCAGGACGGATAGCCGAAGTGTCGGAATCCTTCTGCCCCTGGATTCCAAAATATCTGCAGCCGATTCGGAAGAGGGCTCCTGATGCGCACCTTGAAAAAACATCTCTACTCCGGTGTTTTCTTTATCCTGATTCTTCAATCTTTCTTATTTTTCTCTTTCCGCCAGGAAGCCATCGGGGCCGAAATGAAGCCGATCCGGGTGGTGATGCCGAATGGATTGACCCTGCTAATTGTAGAGCAGCACTCCCTTCCCATAGTGAGTGTGGAGGTGCTTGTCCGATCCGGGTCGATTTATGATCCTACCGGGAAGTCCGGCCTGGCCAATCTCACAGCAGGTCTACTTGATGAGGGAACAGCGGGGCGAAGCGCCGTAGAAATCACGGATGCGGTCGCGGGCATCGGGGCACGTCTTTCTGTCCATGCAAGCTATGACTATGTCACGACGGGTTTGAGGGTCTTGAAAAAAGATGTTGAGGCCGGTTTTGAACTTCTTTCCGACATCCTGATTCACCCGGCCTTCGACGGCAAGGAGGTGGATCGGGTTCGCAGTATGATTCTTGGCGAAATCCTATCCGAAAAAGATCAGCCCTATGCGATAGCCCGGCAGGCTTTTCGTCAAATGACCTTTGGGAGTCATCCCTACCACCAATCGGTGAAGGGCTCTGAGGAAAGTCTATCGGAGATCACTCGGACCGATTTGGCAACATTCCATCAGCAATATTATCGTCCGAATAATGCCATAATTTCGGTGGTGGGGGATGTAACGCCGCAGGAGGCGGAAGCCCTGGTTCAGAAATTTTTCGGAAGGTGGGAAAAGGAGGCGATCGCCCCCCTTGAAGTTGAGCCGACCCCTGCGCTTCGATCAAAAAAAGTCAGCAAGATTGATAAAGACTTAAGCCAAGCCACAGTAATGTTGGGACATGTCGGCATCAAACGGTCTAATCCTGACTTTTACGCTGTCCGTGTGATGAACTACATCCTGGGCGGCGGCGGGTTTTCTTCTCGCTTGATGGCTGAGATCCGTGATAATCAGGGGCTGGTTTATTCGGTCTATTCCCGTTTTTCAGGTAACCAGGCCCCCGGCCCTTTTTCTGTGACTTTTCAAACAGAAAACAGAAATGCCCGCAAGGCCATTGAAGGTGTTCTCCTGGAAATCAACCGGATTCGGGATAAAGAGGTGAGCGAGAAGGAACTTGCGGAAGCAAAGGCCTATCTGGTTGGGAGTTTCCCGCTTCGGATTGATACAACACGAAAGGTGGCGTCGCTACTTCCACAAATCGAATTCCACAAGCTAGGTCTGGATTACTTTAAAGCGCATGCGGAACTGCTCAATCGCGTTACCGTGGCGGATGTCCGCCGTGTGGCAAAAAAGTATCTTCACCCAGACCATTATGCCCTCGTTCTTGTCGGAAGACAAAAAGATATCGGCCTGAAAGAATAAGCAATATGGAAGCAGATCAAACCTATACCCGCCTATACGGTATTATGAAGGAGATGGGCTCCGCCCTGGTGGCCTATTCCGGGGGGGTTGATTCAAGCCTTGTCATGAAGGTCGCCTTTGACGCTTTGGGTCCGGAAGCGATTGCAGGAACATCGATTTCCCCCACTCTCGCCGGTTCCGAGTTGGAAGATGCGAAGGCGGTTGCCGCCTCAGTCGGGATTCGGCATCTTTTTGTTCGCTCAGACGAACTGACTATTCCCGGCTATACTGAAAACAGCCAGGATCGTTGCTACCTTTGCAAGAATGACCTTTACACACTCCTGTCAGAGATGGCCCGCCGGGAGCAGGTCCGGTTTGTTTTAGACGGCACCAATACCGATGATCTTTCCGATACCCGTCCCGGTTTACGGGCCGCGCGGGAACGTGCTGTCCGGAGCCCCCTTGTTGAGGCCGGGTTGGATAAAAAATCGGTCCGGGCGCTTTCATACCGCCTGGGTCTTCCAACATGGGACAAACCCGCATCGCCCTGCCTTTCCTCCCGAATCCCTTATGGAACGGAAATTACCTATGAGAAGCTCGACCAGGTAGAGCGGGCGGAAGAGGTTCTTCGGAAACTGGGGTTTATCCAGTTTCGTGTCCGGTATCAAGGCGAGACGGCGAGGATTGAGATGGCGGTCGAGGAGTTTTCCACGCTCCTGAATGGCGGCCAACGCGACCGCGTTGTCCGTGGGGTTCAGGCCTGCGGTTTTCGGTGGGTTGTCCTGGATCTGGCCGGTTATCGGCAGGGGAGCCTGAACCCTCCGAAAAGGCACCCCGATTCGTGATTTTTTCATGAAGAGAAGACCTGTGCTCCGCATTTTCCTCCCGATCTTTTTTCTTCTAGCGCATGTTACTCCTCTCGCTGCCAGGATGTGGACGGCCGATTTTCATGTGACGGTCCTCTCCACCAAAGTACAGAAAATTGAATTCAGCGGTAAGTTTTATCAGAAGGATCTGCGTGTCCGCTTTGAACCCACCGGATCGGAAGAGATCAATCTTTTCGATTTTGAGCGTTCGGTCGGAATACGCATCTTCCCATCGGACCGAATCTATTTTGAAAAACCGCTTACACGTGCCAGAATCTTAAAGGCGATTAAGGAGGGGTGGATTCTTCCCGAATCGCCTTACAGGGAAGAGCGGATTTTCTTAAGAGGAGGGGAGGTCAAGGGGCGCAAGGCCCACCTTTATCTCATCATCATTGTGACGGACGGAGAGAAGAACTATTCCCTCCGCTGGGAGTTGGATGATGAAGAAGCGGTTCCCATCAAAGTGATCTATCCCAGTTCAGGGCGCGAAACCATTATCGTAGAATATAACCATATTGAGATCAGGCCGATCGATGCCGGGATCTTTCAACCGCCGAAAGATTTCTTGAACCTCAATCCCTTTTAACCAACAATGACTTCCGATAAAATCACCATCCCTCCGACTTGAGACACTATTGTTAAAAATAATGTCTCAAATCAAATGGAAGAGAATGGGGGAAACAAGGCTGTGAAGCGCTTTGTTATGGTGAGATACTGAGAAGTATTCCTAATTCTGTCTTATGCGTGATTAACAGATTCACAGGCTTCCGTTTCTGTAATCAGGGACACTTGACATGTGTTAGGATTACAGCGAGAATAAGGAGGAAAGGTGAGTATTGTTATTGAGGAACCCCTGATTAAGTCTGGGTTGAATTTTTCAGGAGATAAAATGTTTCGATTCAAGGCGCAAATCGCAGAGAATAGCCCGCTATTTTCAAGATTTGCAACGTGGAAACGGGACATGATTGCCCTGAAAAAACAATGCATGACTTATTCAGAGCTTCCTTAAACCATTGTGGTGCTGATAAGATGCTTACAAGGTTTTTCTTCGTTCTCGGTTTTGTGATTTATCTCACTGGAGTATGCCCTCCCGTCGAGGCAGGCATGTTTTCTCCAGGGCAGGCTCTGCTCGTTTCGGAAGACGAGAAATCGGGAGAGTGGCTTGACCTTAATGGGCAGAATAAAGCTTGGTGGATGAATCAGATCGCAATCTGGAAGGAAAAAAGAGAAAAGGCGCTCAGCGCTTTACACGAGGCGGAAGAGGCTTTTAAAAGAACCCGGTTTAAAAATTATTCCACAGCGCAAAAACGGATAGAAAGAAAACAACTCCGGGAAGAGATTCAGGCGCATCGCGAGAAGCTTCAAACGGCTGAAATGATGCTCCATACAACACTGCCGGAAAATGGACGAAGGGCAGGCGTTCCCTCCGGCTGGTTTCGCTAGGCGTCTTGATGAAAGGGACGACATCAGATGATGGGTCGTTTTGCTTTGATGTTCTTTGTTCTCCTCTTTACAGTACAGCATTCGGTGATATGCTGGGGCGGGTCTTCGTCTCAGTTCTCCGGAGAGTCTTCAAATTTTATCGGAAGTCATCACGCGGATGCCAACGGAAATCACATTGATTCAGCGTTCTTGGAAACCAACTGTACACAGCCTTGCCACCTTTCCTCAATGAAGACAACCCGTTTTGTATTCAGTACATCCCACCATCCGGAAGTAAGCAATGCCTTTCAAGAGTCCTCCCTACCAAAAGGGATCATTAGTCCCATTTTTCACCCCCCACGCTTCGTATCATTCCCCGCTATTTAAGTATAGAGGGTCCATTCGGGCCTTATGTTCTTTTCCGGTAAATTCATCTTTTCCCAAATGATTGGTTTTCCCCTTGTTGGGAAAAGGCTCGGGAGGAAATCTAATGAATGCTCAGTTTATCCCTAAGGTGTCCTGTGCGATATTTATTTTTATCCATATTATTTTTGCATCGAATGATGCCTTTGCCCTGGAGAAGATAACTGATGATGCTGATTCTGGAAAGATTCTGGTCGAGAAGATCGGTTGCCTGAATTGCCATACCATTGACGGAAAGGGGGGAGAAGTCGCCCCGGATCTCAGCCATGCCCATGAACGCCTCCAGGAGGAATGGTTGGTCCGCTTCCTTAAAAAGCCTTACGTTATTCGCCCTCTCGGTTATATCCCGTACAGCGGTGTCCAGATGCCGAATCTACGTCTTACGGATGAAGAAGCGGAAAAGATAGCGCATTACCTTTCTACGCTTAAAAAAGTAGAAATTGAAAGACGTGCGGAGCTGACAAGCCGTCTCAATAATCCTGAGAACTTGAAAGGGGATATCGAAAAAGGAAGAAGGTTGTTTGCGAGGCTCCCCTGTTTAAACTGTCACACGATCACCGGAGGAAAAAGAAGGCTGATCGGGCCGGATCTCTCCGATATTGGAACTCGTCTCCAGCCTGAATTCCTCTACCTCTGGATCGAAAATCCACAGGCCTTTGAGCCGCTTACCCTCATGCCGAATCTTGGGCTTAAAGAGAAGTCCCTCTTCCTGATAACGCGATATTTGATGTCTTTGCGAAGTGACCTTCCTCCAGTTCCAGGTGAAACACCGGCTGGGCGGCTCCCCTTCGGGCCGGTACGCGTCGCCAGAGCCGAGCGGCTCTTTCGAGATCTTTGTATTCGCTGTCATACTCTGGATGGTCGGGGAGGTCAGACAGGTCCTGATCTGAGCTATGAAGGGGATAAGGTCAGGCGGCGATGGCTCTTTCAATTTCTCAAAAATCCTTACCGTATTCGTCCCCTCGGTTTTGCTCAGAATCCCATTGCGCGGATGCCGAAGCTCAGGTTAGATGATGATGAGTTAATTACGATGACCGAGTTTATTTCCACGCTCAAGAAAAGAAGGAACCTGAACCTCCCCATGGCAAGCGGCATGATGATGTCCAAAGAGATGAAATCTGAGAAGAGCCGGGAGAAAATGATTGAAATGGGTAAGATGGTGATCAATATAAAAGGCTGTACCGGTTGTCATCGTATCGGCAAGCTTTCTCTTCAGCGCGTGACGATTGGTCCGGACCTGACCCATGTCGGGGACCGTCTGAAAGAGGGATGGATTTATTCTTGGATTAAAGACCCCCAGAAGTACCGCCCGGAGACCCTCATGCCGAATATGGGGCTCAGTGAGATACAGGCACGCTCTATTGCGGCCTATTTGTCAGAACAGAAGCAGATGAAAGAAGGAGGACCTCGTGAACCGTAAATTGATCCTGGTATTTCTGATGCTATTGTGTCTAGATCTATTGATCATATTAGTACGACCAAGCCATGCCATTCCTTCATTTGCACGAAAATATAATTACGTCTGCACTGTTTGCCATACGATGCCGCCCAAGCTGAATAAATTCGGCCTTGCCTTCATGGCCAACGGCTACCAATTGGATGTTCAGACCGAAGCGGAGGATAAGCTCCAGAAGACCGAGGCCTTATCTCTCCTGAAGGATGTTCCTTTATCCCTCCGCATTATCGCGGATGCGCACTACTCCCTTGCGGAGGGGCAGCCGCGAACCGATCTGCATTTCCCGGAAGGGGTAATCCTTTATTCAGCCGGGAGCCTTACCGACCAACTGTCTTTCTGGGTGAGCGGGGAGCCTTTTCTTGACGAGTCGCTTGAAGAAATATTTATAAAGTTTCTGGTTAATGATGAGTCTCCTTATCTGACGGTAAAACTGATCAAGGCGGGGCAGTTTGGCATGAGAGATTATTTTAACTTTGCGAGTGGCCGGAACTTTACGATTGATAACTACGCCATTCATCAGGCACGGATAACAGATAAAAATGGAAATGGGAATCCCTTTTCGTTCGGAGCGCCTCAAAGAACGATTGAAGTTCGCGGGATGTTTCCAGGGATGACCCTATGGACCATGGCCCTTTCTAACGGTCCCGGAAAAGAGCCAGGGACATTCGATAATAACAGTGAAAAAGATTATTATCTCCGTCTCCACAAGCTTTTCTTGGGCCGATATGCCATCGGAGGTCTGGGGTATTGGGGGAGCAATGAAATTTCTTCTGGAAGAATGAACCGCTTCCAGCGCTATATCATTGATGTGGATCTTGACCATGAAAGGCTTGATCTGACTGCCTCCATCTTGTTCGGCCGTGATAGAGGATTGGAAGGCGTGTCCGGTATTTCGTCATCCTTTGTCGATCATTTCGGTTATTTCATTGAGGTAAACTATCACCTTGCCCGTCTCTGGCATGGCCTGGTCCGCTATGACCTTCTTGATTCAGACGACCTCTCTCGGAATACTTTCCCTGAGCTTTTTGTCCGGACGGTGACCTTGCAACTTAATCACTTTCATCGCCTGAACTTACGGTTCATTTCCGAGGTCGTCATTGATCTTTCTGAAAAAGAAGGCCATATACTCCGGATTGGAATAGATTTTACCCTGTAGAAAACTTTTTACTTCGGCGAAAGCGTGGGGGTGCTGTCCGGAAGGGGAGCGGCTTGACTATCGTTGTTGAGACTAATTACGCGATTGCGGCCGGCTCTTTTTGCCTGGTAGAGCGCTCTGTCCGCCCTCTCCAAAAGTTCTCCTAAATCAGGAAGAGGTCCCTTGTTCCAGCGAAAGGTGCTTACTCCGAAGCTGCAGGTCAGGGGGATCTCTTTTGAAGAAAATTTCTTTTCTGTGGCGACCACTCGCAGCCGTTCGGCAAAGGCGACAGAGAAATCCTCATCTGTTTCAGACATCAGGATGAGAAACTCTTCACCTCCGAAACGGGCGAAGGTATCGTATGGGCGAATGATCGATCCGAAAAGTTTTGACAGATCCTGTAGTACCTGATCGCCGGTTACATGTCCATATTTGTCATTGATGTCCTTGAAGTGGTCGATGTCGAGCAGGATGAGCGACAAGGGGTGCTGCAGTCGGGAAGCCCGCTCCATCTCGGTCCTCAAGACCTGGTCAAGGTAGCGGCGGTTGTACAGTCCTGTCAGAGAATCCCGGATGGAGAGATTTTTGATTTCCTGAAATGCCTGTTGCTTCTGAATGTTAATGACGGCCTGCGTCCCCAGTGCCCTGAGGGTCTCCACAATTGAGGGCTCGAAGGCCCGAGGTCTGAAATCGTCGCCGTAAAGAATCCCGACCGGGCCTTTTTCAGAAATAAGAGGAATCGCGATGAGGGATCGAACCCCTTCTTTTAAAATGACGGGGTTATTAAAGGCAGGAAAATCATTAATATCCGGGACAAGCAAGGGTTTTTTTTGTGACAGGATCTGCTCAGTCAATCCCCCGGGTCGGACAGGATAGACCGCATTTTTATAAAATTCTGAGGAAAATCCCTTTGCGGATACCAGATAAAGCTCTTGTTTTTCTTTATTGAACATGGAGAGAGAGCCGGCCGGCATACCCGTCATCTGAAGCATACCCGAGACAATGGCCTCGAAAATCTGGTCATCGGTCACGGAACGTGTAAGCAGGAGGTTTATTTCTGAAAGGATTCGATGTTCCCGGAGCCGGCGATTTAGCTGTTCTTCTTTGTCCTCCAACTCCCGAATGGCATTCCAGAGAAGTTGAGTTGCCTGTCCTGAGATCACACTGAAAGGTCGGTCATTAACCTCTGAAAGCCTTTTCTCAAAGCTTGGATCACCAGTCAGATCGAAGACCAGATCGACGTCCAGCCCCTGCAGTACCTTCAGTGGTTCCTCTGTGAAGATGGGTAAGCCTTCCTTTTTGGCGAGGGGAATAGCAAGGGCTTCCGGGTTTTGATCGGCTACCCCGACGACTTGAACCCATGTGGACCGCAATAAACGGTTTAGGACAACCAGTCCGCCTTTACCCGCACCTATGACCAGTACTTTAGACATCCCATTAGTCTACCGCGAAGCCTGTCAATGTCAAGGAATGGCGGGAAAGGATAAATCATAGGTGACAGGAGCACATTAAAAGAGATACTATTCGACTGTACTTTGAGATCCAATTTCGTTACGGATTTGGGCTTGGCGGTAATGGCGGTTAACAGGAGGCAGAGAAGGGATGCTTTCAGCGATTATTTTTGATTGTGACGGGATTATTGCCGACAGTGAGCCTCACCATTTGAAGGCATTTCAGATCACATTGGAAGAGATAGGGATTCCCCTGACCCGGGAGACATATTATCAACAATATCTTGCTATGGACGATAAAGGTCTTATGGAGACGGTTCTTTCCGCCCATAGGCGTCCAATAGATAATGCCATTCTCAAAAGACTGATTATCCGGAAGATGGCGCTTTACCAGGAATTGTCCGGAAAGGACCTTTACCTCTATCCGGGAGTTGTTGAATTTGTGAGAAAGGCAGAGGGTCGCTACCGTTTGGCCATTGCTTCCGGCGCGTTTCGTGGGGAAATCAAGGCGATTCTCGACAAAGGGGGGATGCGAGCAGCCTTTCCGGTGATTGTCAGCGCTCAGGACGTCAGAAATGGAAAGCCCCATCCGGAGGCATTTTTGACCGCATTGGAAAAACTCAATGCGCTTTCCCGGCTGGACCCGCCGATACCTCCGGAATCCTGTGTCGTTATTGAAGATTCCCTGCATGGACTCGAAGGGGTTCGTCTGGCCGGAATGCGATCCCTTGCCGTCACAAATACCTATCCTGAAGAAGCCCTAAATGGAAAAGCCGACCGGGTGGTCAGAAGCCTTGCCGATATTTCTCCGGAGGAATTAGAGACCCTTTGTTTCTAAGGGTGGCCAAATTCTTGCGAATCTTTTCTGATTGTTGTAATATCCCCCAAACATATTAATTACGGAGGTAGGTGATGCAGTTGTCTTTTTTTGTGATGTTTTTTGCCGTTCTTTTAATGACTTCTGTTCCTGAAGTGGACGCCGCCGGGGAAAAGCTCCCGCCAGGTCTTTATGCTGTGATGGAAACCAATCTGGGCGATATCACGATAGAACTTTTTCCGGAGGAAGCCCCTAAGACCGTTGAGAATTTTGTCGGGCTTGCTGAGGGGAAGAGGGAATGGGTCGATCCGAAGGCCCGGAAGAAAGTGAAGCGTCCGCTTTATGATGGCCTGATCTTTCACCGGGTGATTCCAGGATTTATGATACAGGGAGGCGATCCTATGCGTAACGGGATGGGAGGCCCCGGCTATCAGTTTGAGGATGAGTTCTCCTCAAAATTGAAGTTTGACCGGCCAGGCCGCCTTGCCATGGCAAACGCAGGCCCAAACACCAACGGAAGCCAGTTTTTCATTACAGAGGGCGCGACACCGCACTTGAACAACCGCCATACAATCTTCGGCCAGGTTTTTAAAGGCCAGGATGTCGTCCGAAAGATTGCCAGGGTTCCAAGAGATCGCCGTGACAAGCCAAATCATGATGTGACCCTTAAAAAGGTCCGGATCGTTAAATCAAAGTAAGAAAATTGCTATTTAGCGGCTGTTTGGCGAGTTTCTTCACCTCCGGCCTTGATGAATTTTCTTGCTTATTGAGTTGTATTTTTTTAGACTCCTAAAGTCT
>JBHHXE010000004.1:0-38216 GCA_046756865.1 Nitrospiria bacterium
ATAGGCGCGTAGCTCAGGGGGAGAGCGCTTGCTTGACACGCAAGAGGTCGGCGGTTCGAAACCGCCCGTGCCTACCAGACACCGTCCGAAGCCTGAGGCTTCGGCGTAAATGCACACGATGTACAGGATGTACAGAGTGACGAAGGGCATCAGGGCAGGACGGGATGATGCCTTTTTTTGTTTCTCATTTTGCCAATGATAGATTGGGCATCACTGGAATATCCTAATGGCAGAAGTCACACTTAGGCTTAAATCCGACAAAGCGCTAAGGGTTGAGAAGGGAACGCCCTTTTTCGAGATCGTCAAATCCCTCGGCAAGGCCAAAGATGTGCTTGGCGTCTGCGTCAACGGCGAGGCCAAAGACCTTTCCGCAAAGGTTGAAGAGGATGCCCAACTTGAGCTTTTAACCTTTGACACCCCGGAAGGCGAGGAAATTTATCGGCACAGTTCATCTCATTTAATGGCCCAAGCGGTCAAAGAGGTCTTTCCTTCGGCCCAAATGGCCATTGGTCCGCCCATTAAGGACGGGTTTTATTATGATTTTGACTTTGAGCGCCCCTTTACCCCTGAAGACCTCAAAAAAATAGAAAAAAAAATAAAGGAGATCGTTAAGCGCAACCTCCCCATCTCCCGAATGGAGCTCAGCAAGGAAGCGGCGATCCAATTGTTTCAGAAACGGCAGGAACCTTACAAGGTCGAATTGATCAAAGAGCTGGAAGAGGTTCAGATTTCAGCCTACCAGCAGGGCGACTTTATTGACCTCTGCACCGGTCCTCACCTTCCCTCCACTGGGAAAATCAAGGCAATCAAGCTTCTCTCCAGCGCGGGTGCCTACTGGCGTGGAAGTGAAAAAAATAAGATGCTGCAACGGATCTACGGCACCTCCTTTTCAAAAAGAGAAGATCTTGACGCGCACATAAAAAACCTGGAAGAAATCAAGAAGCGGGATCATCGGCGGCTCGGAAAGGAACTGGACCTCTTTTCCATCACCGATGAAATCGGCGCCGGACTGGTCCTCTGGCATCCGAAAGGCGCCATCATTCGGAAGGCCCTGGAGGATTTCTGGCGGGATGCTCATTTGAAGGCCGACTACGAACTTGTTTTTACCCCCCATATGGCAAAGCTGGATCTATGGAAACAGAGCGGTCACCTTGATTTTTACAAAGAAAACATGTATTCGCCGATGGAAGTCGATAATATCCCCTACGAAATCAAACCCATGAACTGCCCCTTTCATATCCTGATTTATAAATCCCGTCTTCGAAGCTATCGGGACCTCCCTAAGCGCTGGGCAGAATTGGGAACCGTCTACCGTTATGAACGCTCCGGGGTGCTGCATGGCCTGCTACGGGTTCGAGGCTTTACGCAGGATGACGCCCATCTCTTCTGCCGACCCGACCAGATCGAGGTAGAGATCCTCAAGGTGCTTGATTTCACAACCCTTGTCCTGGGAACCTTCGGTTTCAAGGAATACGAAATCTATCTCTCCACGCGGCCTGATAAATATGTCGGGAGCCTCGACCGCTGGGAACAGGCGACTACCGCCCTCGAGGCCGCCTTGAAGAAGAAAGGGCTTCCCTATCAGATAGATCCGGGGGAAGGTGTTTTCTACGGCCCCAAGATTGACATGAAAATTAAAGACGCCCTCGGGCGTTCCTGGCAGTGCACAACAATCCAGGTGGATTTTAATCTCCCCGACCGCTTCGGCATGTCCTACCGCGGAGAAGACGGCCAGGCACACCAGCCCATCATGATCCACCGGGCCCTGATGGGGTCAATCGAGCGCTTTTTCGGTGTCCTTATCGAACATTATGCCGGGGCCTTCCCCGTCTGGCTTGCCCCGATTCAGGCAAAAGTCATTCCCATTACAGACCGGCAGAAGAAATATGCCGATGCGATTCAGGTCCGGCTCCATGATCTCGGCATGCGAGTCGAAGTCGATCACCGGAATGAGAAAATGGGCCTGAAGATCCGGGAAGCCCAATTAATGAAGATCCCATATATGCTTGTTGTGGGAGACCGGGAAGAGACAGATCAGACCCTCTCCGTCCGGACGCGGCAGGGTGAAAGCAGTCTTATGGCAGTCGATGTCTTCATCAATCAACTCCAGGATGAAATTGCCACACGGAAAAACACTTAAACCTGTTCCCGGTACAAGATCTTGGGGCTTGATCACAGCACAAAAATACATTATATTGGCTAGAATCGGCAAAGGGGGTATTTTATCGCTTCCAGGTTAAAAGTAAATAAGCAGATCCGGGCAACTGAGGTCATGGTGATTGGGCCGGGTGGAGAGCAGCTGGGCGTCATGACAGTCCAGGATGGGATCACCAAGGCAGAAGAATCCGGTCATGATCTGGTAGAAGTTGCCCCGACCTCCCGACCTCCCGTTTGCCGGGTGATGGACTACGGGAAGTACAAGTATGAGCAAAGCAGGAAAGATCGTGCTGTAAGATCTCACCAGAAGGGTGGGCATCTCAAAGAGGTCAAGTTCAGGCTTTTTACAGGGGAGCATGACCTCGAATTTAAGGTGAAACATGCGCGGAATTTTCTGGAAGAGAGAAACAAGGTCAAAGTAACACTCATGTTTCGCGGAAGGGAAATGCCTTACCGGGAAAAAGGGTGGGCTATCATGACGAGAATACAGGAAGAACTTCAGGACGTGGGACAACCCGAATACCCGCCCAAGCTGGAAGGTCGGAATATGGTAATGATCCTGGCCCCGAAATCAACAAAGGAGTAATCATGAAAAATAAAATCAAGACGCACCGGGGCGCCGCAAAACGGTTTAAGATCTCTGGAACTGGGAAAGTCAGGCGGAAACAGGCGGGATCACAGCATTTACTCGTTCATAAAAGCGGAAAGCGCAAACGGAATCTTCGCGGGACGGTTCTCGTTGACAAGGGCGAAGTCAAAACAATTAAAAGACTTATTCCGTACGGTAATTAAACCACATCGTAATCGTTACGATTCACCATACCCGGATATTGGCTTCTCAAGCCCCATCTTTCGGGGCAAAGCCCAGGGATGCTACAGCATCGTCATGGCGGCTTAGACGGGTGTGATGATCAGTCACAGGTGATTAAGGAGATAGTAGGATGCCAAGAGCAAAAGGAGGCCCCAAAACCCGGCAGCGGCGGAATGACCGCCTTAAGATGGCCAAGGGATATTTTGGGGGAAAAAGCAAACTTTACAGATCCGCAACAGAGGCCGTTGATAAATCGCTTCTCTATGCCTATCGGGACCGCCGCGCAAAAAAACGGGACTTCAGGAGGTTGTGGATTACAAGAATAAACGCAGCTGCACGTAGCCACGGCATGACCTACAGCCGCTTTATTGAAGCCTTGAAAAAAGCCGGGATCGAACTCAACCGGAAGGTTCTGGCTGATATTGCGGCAGGGGATGCGGCCACCTTTACCCAAATCATCGAATCAGTTCAACCAAAGGCGAAGGCTTAATAAAGGTCAATCCTGCCTTCGTCAAAGCGCTCAGCCATTATCTTCATCTGTTTATTGGAGAAGCCTGTACCAGACAACATTATATCCTGCTTCCTGTCATTGAAGTTATTAAACCTATGAGATAAGGCGGTTTTCTCCTCCTGGGAAGAAAACCGCCTTTTATTTTTCCTGCCCATCCCACGCAAATGGAGCAATAATTATGGACCTATTAAGCATTATTGCGCTTCTGGTTACCCTGTCTGCGCTCTTTAGCTACTTTAACTACCGATTCTTAAAACTTCCGATGTCGATCGGCGTGATGATTCTTGCCTTGTTTCTCTCATTGTGCCTTGTCCTCATCGGATCACTTGTTCCGGGGATTGAAGAGAAGGCCACAATGCTCCTGGGAAATATTGATTTCGAGAAACTCCTGTTGCGGGGACTATTGGGATATCTGCTTTTTGCCGGAGCCCTCCATGTCAACATCAATGACCTCCGGGAACAAAAATGGATCATTTCAAGTCTGGCAAGCTTCGGTGTCATTGCATCAACGTTGATGGTGGGGCTTTTCACTTTTGTCGTGTTCAATCTTCTTCACCAGGACGTCCCTTTTATTTATTGCCTTCTCTTCGGAGCGCTCATCTCTCCAACCGACCCGATAGCGGTGCTCAGTATTTTGAAAGCCGCAAAGGCGCCCAAGGGCTTAGAAACCAAGATCGCGGGAGAGTCCCTCTTTAACGACGGTATTGGTGTTGTCGTCTTTACGGTTCTCCTCGGTCTGGTGGATGGCAGCCGCTCTCTCGATCCAGGACATGTAATTCTGTTTCTGATTGAAGAGGCCGTGGGCGGCGTAATGCTCGGGGGGCTGCTCGGATGGACGGTCTACAAGATGCTTAAGTCGGTTGATCATTATCATGTCGAAGTTCTCATCACCCTGGCGCTGGTTATGGGAGGATACGAGCTGGCTGCCGCCCTCCACACCTCCCCCGCGATTACAGTCGTTGTGGCCGGACTCCTCATCGGGAACCGGGGGCGGCTCCTTGCCATGTCTGATAAAACGCGGGAGCATCTCGACACTTTTTGGGAATTGGTCGACGAAATACTGAATGCCTCCCTCTTCGTTCTCCTCGGACTGGAGATCCTGATTTTAAATGTTACACTCGGCTATTTCGCTGCGGGATTGATCATGATCCCGATCGTCCTGCTTTCCCGCTTTATTACCGTGAGCATTCCGATTCTCATCCTTAGAACCTATCGGACTTTTAGTCCGGGCGTAATCAAGATCCTGACATGGGGAGGATTGCGGGGCGGGATTTCTGTGGCCTTAGCACTCTCTCTACCCGCAGGAAAACCACGTGACATCGTCCTGGTGATGACCTATGGAGTCGTGATTTTCTCGATCATCGTGCAGGGGCTGACGATTAAAAGACTCCTTCCGAAGGAGGCTTAGAGAAGAGATCTTTCCTGATCAGAGCTTTTGAATTTCGATTTCGAATGAGACGCAGGGCATGCCGATCTGCCATCGGGTCAGGACCTCGGGGGCGGTCTCTCCGATCAGGCCAAGCTTTTCTTTTCCGGAAAAAATATGTCCGGCGCGGCCTTCAATAAAGCTCGGATGGCAGATCGACTCCAGACGGCATCTCCCGGAGAAACTTAAGAAGAGGGCTTCCAGGACAGCATGAAGTTCGGAGAAGGTGGCGTTGGGATGGGCGATTAATGCGCCCAGGTGGATCGAGGTTGTTGTTTCCTCTCCCGATTTTTTCTTTCCCTTGCCGGGCGGCGTCAATTTGGCGATTTCACCAACCTCAAAGATCTGGTGCGGGTAAAAGGCCTTGGAGCTTGCCCCTTCTACGCGCAGAAGAGATGGGAGCAGGGAGGGGCGCAGAAGAGAAAATCGCTCATTCATCGGATTTTCAATCTCGACGATTGTTGCTTCCGGCCGCTTCTCATCCTCTGCGAGATTCATGTTCTCGACGAAGTCCTGCCTTGAACCCAGGATATTCGAAACGATCTCCTGGAAGCCAAAACCGACCATCGCTTCCCTTAGAAAATCAGAAAGGGTTTCGATCCTGGAGAGAGAACCAACGGTGAAGGTGGACGGCATCTCCGGCTTGAAGGAAGCATAACCCCGACAGATTGCGAAGTCCTCGATGACATCAATCGGGTGCATCGTATCATCCCGGTAGGGGGGGGCAGTCACTTTCAACTTCTTCCCCTTCGTCTGAACCCGGTAACCGTAGGCCAAAAGCTCTGAGACGGCATCTTCCATCTTCACGGCCTCACCCAGGACCTGCTCAAATGTGTCGAGACTTATATCAACGGCGCTTGAGAAATCATAGGGCATCCGGATAGCCTTCCCATAATCCGTTTTGGTCGGGTATTGGATGGAAACCGGTTCTATGGACGCACCGCGATCTGCAAGGTTGCAGGCAAAGATATTCAAAGCCAGCATGACCATCTGCAAATCGGTTCCGGTGACCTCAACAAAGAGTTCGGTATCGCCAAGCTTCACTTCGCCGACCTCACGGCTATTGATGATGGGCGGAAAAGAAAGAATCTCCTTTTTGGCGTCGATGAGGATGGGATATCGGTCGGCCCCGGAGAGGGTATCCGCATGCGCTATTCCCTTCGGATGGTTTTTAATGATCTCCTTCAGCGACATGGTCTCGTTAAACCCGAGAGGGATAAAGGAGGTAGTCTCCGGATCAACCAGGTCGTAGCGAACCGGAAAAGTAATCTTTTGGAGTCGATAGAGACCGATCGAAACGGTCTTCCTTTTCCGTCCAAAGGAATCGGCGAGTTTTTCCTGGACCTGAATCAACTGATCTAATACCGGTTCGGTAATAACCATGTCGCGGGCAATACAGGCGGCCAGATAAGGACGAACCGTACTCACTTCTTTTCCGACAAGCACCTTCTGCTCTGCCTTGATTTTCGGATCGAAAAAAGGGTAATCCGGACCCGATTTTGACTTCTTCAGGCAGATCTGCCGGGCGATTCCCTCCGGGGACCAGAGATCAGGCCGGTTGGTATCATTTAATTCGATCTTCGCAAGATCCTGCTCCGGGGAAAAATCCTTTACTTCCCCCTTAACCTGCTCAAGCAACACCTCGAGGCGCACCTGGTCAATTTTTTCCTGCAAGAGGGATTCAAAATCGCTGATGCTTACTTCAATCGTCGGCATTAACAGCCTCATTTTCTAAAACAGTCTGTTTCTCACGAATCATTCCAAGGTCGGAGGAAAAAAGATCACGAATATCCGAAATCTCCAGCGCCACCATTGCCATGCGGTCCAGGCCAAGGCCCCAGGCGATGACCGGCACATCCACCCCCAGCGGCTCGGTCACTTCCGGCCGGAACAGACCGGCGCCCCCCAACTCCATCCAGCCAAGCTTGGGGTGGCGAACGTGCATTTCGACCGAGGGTTCGGTAAAGGGGAAGTAAGCCGGGAGAAATTTAATCTCTTCCGCTCGGGCCACCTCTTTGGCAAAGAGGGTCAGCAATCCCAGCAGCGTCCTGAAATGAATCTCGGGACCGAGAACAATTCCCTCAACCTGAAAAAAATCCGGGGCATGGGTCGCATCCACCTGATCATATCGAAAACAGCGGGCAATCGAGAAATACTTTCCAGGGATATCAGCCCCCTTACCAAGCGTCCGCGCCGAGACCGAAGTTCCCTGACTGCGAAGAATTAAACGGCGGGTCCGTTCAACATCGAAGGGATATCGCCAGCCGCGTGACCCGCTCTTTCCGCCGTCACGATGCGTCGCGGCAACGCTGTCGATGGTTTCTTTCGGGATCGTCTGATCCTGAAGCCCCCCTTTGACAAAGTAGACATCATGGATCTCTCGGGCAGGATGAAATTGAGGCATGTAAAGGGCATCCATGTCCCAGAACTCACTTTCCACCAGAGGGCCCCGCATCTCGCTAAAACCCATCGAAACAAATTTCAGCTTCACTTGGTCGAGAAAACGCTTGTAAGGATGTTTCCGGCCGCCGGTCATCCGCGGGGGAAGGAGCTGAATGTTGTATTTTCGAAACTGTTTCTCTCTCCAGTTTCCCTCTTTGAGCATCCCGGGCGTCAGGCCTCCAATCTCTTCCACCGATCCGAGAGCCAACATCTTTTGATAGACCGGCCAAAAGTACTCCGTCGTGGAATAAGTCCGGTGCGCCCGTTCATCGACACGGAAGATCCCTTTTGACTTTCCCCGCTTCCGGTGGTGGGCTTCAATTTCCATCTGATCTTCCGGCGGCAGTGTGGCCACGGAGACAGCATCTTCCATCTTGCCAAGCCCTTCGATCACGCGCTGAAGGGACTCAAATCCGGACAGCTTTGCAGGATCTGTCAACTGAAGCTGTCCACCTGAAACAATCACCACCGCCCCGCTTGCCTTAAGCGCCCCGATGGCAGAACTCTTTTCCTCCGGCTCCATATCAGTGCGTCGCTGCAACTCACGGATCGGGACTTGTCCCTTGCTCTTGATCTCTTCCACCATCCGCAGGAGCGGAATCATTTCTCTTGCATAAGCCGCTCCGGTCGGGGTCAAGGAGACGAGAGACTCGACCTTTTCATCGACGACCTCTACAATCCCCTTTGTCAGAAGCCAGCCAATCGCCATGGAAAGCTGGGACGGCTGGAGAGAAATATCCCGTTTGAGAATCGCATCCTCAGTCAACTTATCATGCTTTGAAAGTTGAACCAGGACCTTCTTTTCAAGGGGATGAAGGCTCTCCGCCAGTTTTGTTATTTCATTGTCTTTCATTATTCCTCTAGTGTCCTGGCTTCTTCCATCATGGATTTAATCGTCTGGCCATAGTCCGGGCTCTGAAAGATGGCCGATCCGGCGACAAAGACATCCACACCCGCTCTCGCCAGCATCTGCGTGTTGTCCACTTTGATGCCGCCGTCCACTTCCAGATCAACGTTCAGTTTTCGCATATCAATCAATTTTCGCGCATCACGAATCTTATCGAGAACCCTTGGGATAAATGCTTGACCGCCGAAACCGGGATTGACTGACATGAGTAAAAGGAGGTCAATCTCGCCAAGTATTTCATCAACGGATGAAATCGGCGTAGCCGGATTCAGGGACACCCCTGTATGTGCCCCATGCTGCTTGATCAATTGGATCGTCCGATGAAGATGAGGACAGGCCTCAACATGGACAGTCACCGAATCAGCCCCGGCCCGAATAAATTCAGGAATAAGATGATCCGGTTCGACAATCATCAGATGCACATCAAGCGGCAACGCCGTCACTTTTCGGACAGCACTCACAATCAGCGGCCCAATGGTCAAATTCGGGACAAAACGCCCATCCATGACATCAATATGGATCCAGTCGGCACCCCCCGCCTCCACCGCCCGGATTTCATCTCCGAGCCGGGAAAAATCAGCCGCCAGAATCGAGGGGGCTATTTTTATAGTGTTAGAAGAGACCATACTGCACTTCCTGCGATTCTACTGTCAGATTTACTTCGGAAACTCGCCCTAAGCCGTCCTGATCCATCGAACAGCGAAAAATCGGTCCATTTTATCCGAATTGAAGAGCGTTGTAAAATAATGTTTTTCATTGAGATA
Organism: Nitrospiria bacterium; assembly: GCA_046756865.1. GTDB lineage: Bacteria > Nitrospirota > Nitrospiria > SBBL01 > JAADHI01 > DUAG01. Next base: position 9,019 of record JBHHXE010000004.1, read on the forward strand.
TTTTCTTCCACCGGGGGTAAGGCTTTCAGATGGATCTTCGAGCTTCAACTCGGGACGCGCTCTGGAAAATGCTTCAACAATCTCCTCATTCTCCTCCGGCTCTGTGGAACAGGTGGCATAGACCAGCCTGCCGCCAACTTTCAGATGCCGGAACACCTTTTCCAGGATCTCACGCTGGACCTCTGCATAGGACCGAATGATCTCCGGCTTCTTCTGCCACTTTCCTTCAGGAATTCTTCTCAAAATGCCAAGGGCCGAGCAGGGGGCATCTACCAGAATCCGGTCATATTTCCGCTCCGGAGCCATCGCCTCTTCCGGAGCTTCGGTCAAAATCCCCGGCGTCTGGAGTCGCTTGATATTTTCTCTCACCAAAACCATTCGATCCGGATCAATATCACTCGCAACAACCTCTCCCTCTCCTTTCATCAGCTCCGTCAGATGGCTGGCCTTTCCCCCCGGGGCTGCACAGGCGTCTAATATTTTTTCTCCGGGCTGCGGGTCCACCAGGTTTGAAATTAACTGGGCTCCTTCATCCTGAACGTAAAATTTTCCCTGACAATATGAGGGAAGAGATCGAAGCGATACGCCGCTGACAGTAATACCAATGGGCGAAAGAGTATTCTGGATAACGGTCGCACCCTCTTTTTTCATCTGCTCGATCAAGGCGTTCCGGTTTGTCTTTAGCAGATTCACCCGAAGCGTCATCGGCGGGACGGTGTTATTCTCTCTGCATAAATCAACCGTCTTCTCTTTGCCCCATCGCTTGACCCAGCGCCGAACCATCCAGGCCGGATGGGAATATGTGATGGAAATACTGGAAACAGGGTCGCCCGGATCGGGCCCAGGAAGTTCTTTTATTTTCCGGAGGACTGTCCTTAATAGACCATTGACAAAACGACTGGCTGAAATCTCCCCAGCCTCCTTGGTCAATTCGACCGCGGTATTGACGGCAGCAAAAGGAGGAATTTTATCCAGAAAAAGGAGTTGATAGAGCCCAAGGCGAAGGATATTTCTTATCGGAGCCTTGATGTAGCGGACCTTTGAGAAATGATCAATCTGCCAATCCAGGTACGCGCGCTGGCGGAAGATTCCATAGACCAATTCCGTCAGGAGGCCCCGCTCCTTTTGTTCCAGACCATGGTGCTGAAGATACTGATCGATGAGAAAACTTAAATCCTCCCGACCCTCTTCCGCCTCCGCCAAAAGAAGCAACGCCCCCCTACGTGAGGAGGGAGGCGATTTCTTCGTTTTACTTAATTTTTTCCTATTATTTTTGACCGTAGGCCATTCCTTCCAGACGGGCAACGCGCTCTTCCATCGGGGGATGGGTTGAAAAGAGGGAACGCATGCCACCGCCCCTCAATGGGCTGACGATAAACATGTGGGCTGTTGCCGGGTTGGCCGCCATAGGGACACGCCTGTTTGCGTTTTCCAACTTCCGCAGGGCCTCCGAGAGCCAGAGGGGATTTCCGCAGAGCTTTGCCCCGCCCGCATCCGCCGCAAACTCACGGGAGCGTGAGATCGCCATCTGGATGAGCATGGCCGCCACCGGCGCTACAATCATCATCACAATCATCCCCAGAAATCCGCCGCCGCCCTCGTCATCGTATGAACGCCCGCCGAATCCACCAAACATCATAGCCCACTGTGCCATATTGGCCAGCATCGAAATCGCCCCGGCCACCGTCGCAGCAATCGACCCGATCAGGATATCCCGATGGACAACGTGGGCCAATTCATGCGCCAAAACCCCGGTCAATTCCTCACGATTGAGGATCTGCACGATGCCCGTGGTCACGGCAACAGCAGCGTGGCTGGGGTTACGTCCGGTGGCAAAGGCATTCGGTGTGGCGTTGTTGATCACATAAACCTTGGGCATTGGAATATTCGCCCGCATCGCAAGATCGGCAACAATACCATAGACCATTGGCGCCTCTGCTTCGGTCACCGGTTGGGCGCGGTACATCTTCAGAACAATCTTATCTGAATACCAGTAGCTGACCCCATTCATAACCAGGGCAAGGATAAAGGCAAATATAGCCCCGCCCTGTCCGCCCAGGGCCTGCCCGGCAAAGATCATCAAAAGCGTCATCAAGGTCAATAAAAAGGTTGTTTTCATTGTATTCATGGTTTAGCTCCCTGTAAATGTCACTCTGTCGAAACGCCATCACCCCGGTGATAAGCGGAGTCCGAAAAAATTGGATCCCGGCCTTCGCCGGAATGAAAGAGACAGTAGCTTCCAGGCTATTACGGGCCTGCCATTATTGACTTAAACCTTTGATCCCTTTATTTTTATCTGAAAAGAGTAAGGCCCCTTTTTCAATATGATGGCCCACCGCATATGCATGCGGCGTCATCCTGCGCTTACCCTCCGGCTGCAAGGTCTTTATTATTATATAACCCTTACCTGCTGCCACTTCAAGGCCTTTTTCGGAGAGATTCAGGACTTCTCCCGGCACACCCCATTCCCCTTCAGATTCTCCCACCTGCAAGGCAGGGATCTTCCAGCAAATCTGGCCGAAAAAAGTCATTGTCCCCGGCCAGGGACGCAGTCCCCGCCATCGGTTATAGATAGCCTGTGCGCTTTCTTCCCATCGAATCAAGCCGTCCTTTTTCTTCAAGAGCGGTGCCATCGTTGCCCTTGTATCATCCTGAGCAACAGCCTCAAGCCTACCCTCTTTTAAGGCGGAGACTGTTTCAAGAAGCAATTCGGCCCCAAGCTCCGCCAGGCGGGGGGAGAGCATTTCCGCCGTCTCATTCTGATGAATTGCAAGCGAACGCTGCAGTAGAATCGGGCCTGTATCCATCCCCGCATCCATTTGCATTGTCGTAACCCCGGATTCCACATCCCCCTGAACGAGGGCCCACTGGATCGGGGCGGCGCCCCGGTACTTCGGAAGGAGGGAGGAATGGACATTGATACAGGGGTACCTGGGGATCTGCAGAATGGCCTCAGGCAGGATCTGTCCAAAGGCAACAACGATGATCAAATCCGGGGATAATTTAGAGAGGGTTTTTGCAAAAAGGGAGTCTTTCCTGAGGCGTTCGGGCTGGTAGACCGCGATGGCCTTCTCCAGGGCAGCCACCTTGATCGGCGGCGGGGTCAGGGTCCGACCTCGGCCTTTGGGGCGGTCCGGCTGGGTAACCACCCCAATAACCTCTTCCGATGCGCAAGCGGCCTGAAAGGACGGAAGCGCAAAGTCGGGAGTTCCCATAAAGATGACACGCAGCTTTTCAAGAGTTCGGGCATGCTTCCCCATCTCACCACATCCCTCCCCGGTTCATCTTTTTTTTGAATTTGCGAAGAAAGATATCCTTTTTTAGACTGCTGAAACGGTCAACCATCAAGACCCCGTTGATATGATCAACCTCATGCTGAAGCATCCTGGCAAAGAGTCCTTCCGCTTCGATTCGGATATCTTTTCCCTCACGGTCCAGGCCTTTCAACTGAACACGCACAGCCCGCTTGACCTTCTCGAAATAACCCGGCAAGGAAAGGCATCCTTCATCGGCGATGACTTCTCCTTCGATCTCAACGATTTCAGGATTCATGATAACCGCAGGCCCTTTTATTTTATCCGGGATCTGATCTGAGGCTGAGAGATCGTAAATAAAAATGGCGAGTGAATGGCCCACCTGAGGGGCCGCCAACCCAAGCCCCGAAACCGCATACAGGCTATCAAACATATCATCAATTTGTCCCTGAAGCAGGCCGTCAATTTCCGTAACCGGCTTCCCCTTCTTCGCCAGAACAGGCTCAGGATATTTTACGATCTCGACTACCGCCATCCCATTTCCCCAAGTATAAAACAAGCCTGTAACAGACAAGAAAGCTAGCACAATCTCCTGATGGAGGCAAGACACGGTTCATCACAGTTTTTTTCATCTCGTTTTTCAAACATCACAAAAATTCTCCTCATTCGCATTATGAACTTTCAATATATCTACAATCGATTCCTTAAAGAACCCCTGTCAAACCCCTCGCTTGATCAGCATCCTTGATCAATCTCATTCATTTTTGCTAGTATTACCCAGTATAGGATTTCAAAGACTTCCGAGGGCAGCCTCACTCCGGTTCAATTCTGACCATGCCCGCCACATACAAGGATCAATGCCAACGGAGCCAAAAGACCGGATAATACTCCCCCTCGACTTTCATTCCAGGGATGAAGCCTTAAGCGTCGTAGACCAATTGAAGGACCATGTCGGCATGTTCAAGATTGGTCTTACCTTGTTTATGTCCGCTGAGGGGACAAAAATAATCCAGCAGGTTCATAAAATGCTTGGTGGGGGAGAACGTATCTTTCTTGATATCAAATTTAGTGACATCCCTCACACGGTGCGCGGCGTTTCATCCGCTGTTGTTTCAAAGACAGAAGTCAAATATTTTACCGTGAACGCGCAGCAGGGTGAGCGGGCTTTGAGGGCGGCTGTTGAAGCCATGCAGAACAGGACAAATGTTCTTGCCGTAACCGTTTTGACCAGTACCAGCGAAGCAGAGTCGGAAGACCTTGGTTATGTAATGCCCGTTTCAGAACGTGTTGTGAAGTATGCTGAAATGGCCAGGAAGGCTGGATGTGCGGGTGCCGTCTGCTCCGGTCTGGAGGCGCGAGCTGTAAAAGAAAAATGCGGCAGCCACTTTGTTGTTGTAACTCCCGGTATCCGCCCGAAAACCATGCGGGTGGAAAAAGATGACCAGAGGCGTGTCCTGACACCTGGAGAGGCCATCAGAAACGGGTCTGACTACCTCGTTATCGGGAGGCCGATCTATCAGGCCGGCGACCCCGTCTACGCCGCACAAGCTGTCGCCGAAGAAATCCGGGTTGCGCTTGAGCTGTCTTCCTGATGACAGCCGATGATTCTCATGGGGGTTATGAATGCGAAATTTTGTACTAATGCTTCTTTTTCTATCTTTGATCTCTTGCAGCAGCAAGGCCCAGTTGCAGAGGACGGTTCATCAGGCACCTGATCTCCTTATCCTTCTGGATAAAGGCGGAGAAAAACTTTCCTCCTTCTCTTCCCCTTATGATCACCCGGCAACGATATCGGCGGAGCGCCTTCAGTTGCTTCTCACATCTGTTGAGGTGCAGCCTCGTACCGGCTTGTTAAATTCTATGATTTCGGGGAAGAAAAAACGAAAACCGCTCTTCGATTCTGAAACCGCCCGGGATGTAGCCATCCGGATTTCTCAGGCCCTGTCAGAGGCCGATCCCTCGGAACGCATCAACTTTTACCGCAGCACTCCTCGTAACGCCCTCACTGTTTCCGTAACCTCGGGATTCCTTTTTGTGAAGGGGGAGAAACTTCATTTACGGGCAAACCATTACCTTTCCCCCCTCCGGAAAGGATTTCCACCCACCTCCGTGGGGAAGGACATCCCTCCATCGGAAAAAGGAAAATACGCATTTGCCCTGTATGAAACCGAGCACATGACCCACCGGCGTTTTAAGAATGTGCTCGGCCTTTCCGGGTCTGACCCGCATTGGTTGGTCATTGATCATGCCGCGCTTACCTCTCCCTCTCCTGATCGTATTCCACCTTCAACGGCTTCCCAGACGCCCCTTTCGACAGATGTTCTGGCAGAGAAACTGCGTGCCCTTAAAGGACTCCGGGAGGAAAATTTGATTACCGAGGAGGAGTACCAAGATAAGAAAAAATCCATCCTCGAAGAATTTTAGATGCAGAAACAGATCGTTATCTTCAAGAAGGCTCAATCATACCATGAGCACGCAGCGTAATCTACGTCCCTGTTCTTTTTGGGCAGGGGCCGGCGCGTGAATATAATGAGGGAGAAGTCACACTTCCGATTCAATCTGCTTCTTCTCTTTACTCTGGTCTTTCTCCTGAGTTGTGCGGGCGGGAGATCTCACCGGAATCCTGAGACCACTGAACAATCCCCACAAACCAAGTCCACAGATCAAGCCCTGAGTCAGGATCCTGATCCGAAAAAAGCTCTGGGAAAACAATTTCTTCAGGCAGCAAGGAAAGAGTTTACATTTGTCAAAGATCCGGAAATTGTGACAACGGTGAACCAGGTGGGGAGGAGGATTCTTGAAGGCATTGGAGAAGACCCTTCTGACTATCATTTTCTGATTGTGAAACAAAATCAAGCCAATGCCTTTGCCATACCGGGCGGTTATATCTTTATTTTTGATGGCTTACTCAGTAAGCTGGGCAGTGTCGATGCCCTAGCCGGGGTACTCGCTCACGAGATCGCGCATATTACGCGAAATCACCATTTTAAAGATGCAAAAAAAGAAGGGGCCATCAACCTCGCCACCATGGCCGCCGTCATTGGTGCGGTTCTGGCGGGAAAAGGAGAAGAGGCTGCCAGCGTCATTGCCCCGGCGGCAAATATTACCCTCAAGCTCGGGTTCAGCCGGAAAAATGAGGAGGAGGCCGATTTTTTTGCCATCAAGTATCTTCAGAAGACGGGATACAATCCAGTCGGCTTGTCTGATTTTTTCAAGACCCTCGCCTTCTACAAACGATTCGCCGGCGCGCCTATCCCGGCTTATCTTTCGACACATCCCGGTGTTGAAGGGCGGCGTGCCAAGGTGGATGCTTTCCTGAGAAATCGCTCCATCAAAAGAAAGATAAATCCTGAAGTTCAGGACTGGGGACGACTCCTGACGATCCTGCGTGCGGAGGAAGGGGAAGAAGTGGACCTCAGCACCGATCCCTCGGGAAAAGGTCAAGATGCCTTGAGCGAGGAGAGGCGGCACTATCTCTCCGGCCTTTTTGCCCTGAAATCCGGGCGGCTTAAACAGGCCGTGCGCGAATACCGGGAGGCGCTTCGACTTCATCCGGATCACCCGCTCTACTATGCTGACCTTTCATGGGTCTATACGAGGCTGGGAAAGGCCGACCTCGCCAGGGAGGCGGCTTTGAAAAGTCTCCAGCTTTCGAAGGAAGAGGCCGCACCTCATGCTGTCCTCGGTATGATTGCGCAGGCCGAGGAACACCACGAGGAAGCGATTGAACACCTACATGCGGCAATAACACGTTCTCCGAATGACCCTTTTCTTCATCTCCAAATGGCCCAATCCCTTCATGCGCTTTCGATGTCTGTGAAGGAGTATTTTCATCTAGGTCGTTATTACCGCCTCGATCTTGAGCCGGAAAAGGCGCTCCGCCAATTAAATAAAGCCCGCCTCAAGGCTGAAAAAGAAAGCCCGCTTCTAAAATCGATTCAAAGAGAGATCAGAGAGATTCAACGGGAAGGGATCTAGTCAAGCCCTCCGGGATGAACAAACTCAGTCGTTTCTCCTGGTGATATTGCGTTATCAGACAAAGGTCTCCTCACCGCGTGGGTGAGCACGTTCAGGTTTCCCTTATGGCATCCGGCCTTGTCTTTCAGGAGACTTACTCGGGTTACTCCAGGATCAAGCGCTTATCTCGGAGAAAACGCCCGACTTGCCGAACACGAACATTATGCTAAACTATTCTCGTAAGGTCTAATCAATCCAAACCTCCTTCTCCTTGTCCTGCACAGTCCCATCCCAGGCATGAGAGGGTCGAAGATAAATGCTCAGGGGAAGCCCATCATGCCGCAGATTGATACGCTCTTTAAAGCAATGCAAGAGAGGGGGGCATCCGACCTCCATCTGTCCCCGGGGAACCCTCCCCTGGTGAGGGCCTCGGGGGATCTGGTTCCGCTCATGGATCAAAAAACGACACATGCAGGCAATCGGACGATTTTGTATGAAATCATGAGCGATGGCCAGAAAAAGAAGTTTGATGCTGAACACGATATTGATTTTGCCTACGACGTTCCAGGTCTTCAGTCGCGCTTCAGGGCAAATATTTTTTATGGCCGCCTCGGTATCAGCGCAGTTTTCAGGATGATTCCAGGAAATATATTAACGGTGGAAGAACTCGGACTTCCCCCCAGTGTTTTGAAGTTTACCCAGTTAAAAAAGGGCCTGGTTTTGGTCACAGGGGCAACCGGAAGTGGAAAGTCAACAACGCTTGCCGCAATGATCGATCACATCAACAAGACCAAAAAGGAGCATATCCTCACCATAGAGGACCCTGTCGAGTTTGTTCATGCCAGTAGAAACAGCCTTGTCAACCAGAGGGAGGTGGGACGACACACGCGATCTTTTGCCTCGGCCCTGCGCGCGTCTCTACGGGAAGATCCCGATATCATTCTGGTTGGTGAAATGCGTGATCTTGAGACGATCGAACTTGCCATTACCGCTGCAGAAACCGGACATCTGGTCTTCGGAACACTTCATACCAGCAGCGCGGCAAAAACAGTCGACCGGATCATCAATGTTTTCCCGACAGAACAACAGGAGCAGATCAGGGCCATGCTGTCAGAATCCCTCCGGGGGGTTATTGCACAGCAACTTCTGAAAACGGTTGATGGTAAGCGCTGTGCCGCCCTGGAAATTTTATCGGTCACGACAGCAGCTTCCAATCTGATCCGGGAAGGAAAAACCTTCCAGATTCCATCTGTTATCCAGACGGGAAAGGGGGAAGGGATGCAGTCAATGGATCAGGCATTGCAGGCCTTGTTTGCGGCAAAAAAGGTAACATCGGATGAGGCACGGAAGTTTGCTGTGAATAAGGGCCTCTTTCCGGAAACCAAGTAGGGAAACTGTACTGTGAATGAACGATGGATTAAAAAGAAGCCGCAGTTGGTCCAGATTTCTCTTGCTGACGGAAGCGGCATTTCGGGGGAGGTTTTTCTACTGTCTGAAACGATTTCCGATATTCTCAACGGGCAGAACACCTTTATTCCGGTAAAGACAATCACGGAGGTCCTGCTCCTGAATTGCGCTCAGATCGTTTCAGTAACTGTACAGACCCCGTGGGAACAGGATGAACTGATTACATTGGGAAATCAGTACTCTATTCGTCTGAGAATGGTCAATGGCAAGGAGATGGAAGGAGATATTTTTGCAAATCTCCCCGAAAATTTTTTCCGGGTCAAAGACTTTCTCGATCAACCCTTCTCTTTTCTTCCTCTTTTTCAGCCGGGGCACACTGTTTATTTTAATAAAAAATTCATTCTCTCTGTTCATGACTAAGCGCTTGCGGCAAATACGTTCTTCCCCGCGAAAAAAAATTTCCCGATGAAAAGCCTCACAAGAATTTCCCCCGCAATCCGGTTCTGGTTTTTGGAGAAATCATGGCCATACAAATCATAAACAAGGCGCTTCTTCCGGAAAATGACTGCTTTGGTTGCGGACATGAAAATCCGGAAGGATTGAAGATCGATGTTTTTCGAGACCCCGGGAACAGCAATCAGCTCCTCGCAAAATTTCAAACATCCAACAAAACCATCGGTTTCCCCGGCATCACGCATGGAGGGGCCATCTACACGGCGATGGACTGCCTTGCTTCCTGGGTGCCGACCATCCTGCGAAGTGAAATGAAAGCCGCCTGGGTACTCCGCTCCGCATCGGTCAAGTATTTTCGACCAGCCCTGGAGGGGATACAGATATCCCTTTTGGGATTTATCGTCAAAGAAGGGAAGAGGGGAGAGCCGGTGGTCGTAAAGATCAAGGCCTCCAATGCAAAAGGGGACCGACTCGTGGAAGGACAATTCAAGGTGGTTCCGCTCTCAATGGAAAGGTTCAAGGAAATCGCGGGGATTGACTCGCTTCCGGAAAACTGGAAGATTCTTCTTTCTGATGGTAATGGGCCTCCCCTGTCCGGAGCTGAAGGGCCAAAAAGAGGGATGTGATGCCCAAGGGATGTTCAATCTTCAGTCAAGGTGGGTCTATCTAGTGTGTTCGTTGTTTGAAAACCACTCCTGACTTCCTGGGCGGAGTAAACAAAAATAGCGGCCAACAAACACATGATGAGCACAATCAAGATACGATTCTCTCTCAAAAAATGTATCTGTAATCCGCCACAGTAGGGACATTTATTCGTATGTTCTCCTGCATATTCCTGATGACACCATCGGCAGGACGTCGCCGTCCCGGCAGTCGTGGCCTCGGTTTCCTCCTCTGTTTCTCTCGGAGGCGATCCTTCCCGCAGGTTTGTTTTACAATATCGACATAGCGATGCCTCGCGTTTGATCATCTCTGCGCAAGCGGGGCATTTGATATATCCCAACTTTTCCAGATCCTGATCTTCATACTTTTTGTCCCCGATTACCGCGATATGAATAATCGCAATAAAAAAGAAAAAAAATCCATAGAGGGCCCAGGGAAAAAAAGACCGGCTTTTCTGCTCTGCGATTACGCCGACAATTGCCCCGAGAATAATGCCGATAATAAGGGTGAGGGTCATACGTCTTATGCCGTGCTATTTGCTGAAAGACTAATATCATTGATCTTACGCACAAGCGACTCAAAAGAAAAAGGTTTAGGGAAATAACCATCCGCGCCCGCCCTGTAAACATCCCTGAGCAGGCCTTGGGTATCTCTTGCCGTCATAATAAAAATGGGCGTGGTCACCTCATTTTCTCTTAACTGTCTGCAAACGTCCAGGCCGCTTAATATCGGGAGAAAGACGTCTAGAAGAATGACGTCAAAGGAACGCGACTCAGCCATGTCTACGCCAGCCTGGCCGTCGCGAGCAAGCTCAACAATATGCTCTTCAGCCTCTAATCCTCTTTTCATGTACCCAGAGATCCGTTCGTCATCCTCGACGATTAATATCCGCATCATTCTCCCTGTTCCTGGAGGCCGCATCCATAAAACGCTTATGCACACACACTAACATATCACAGGATTTCACGAAGTCAATCCCCTCAGCGGGATGTTCAGTAAAGATTTTGGAGTGAAAAAGCGAAAAAACATAGACCCGCTGAAGGCATCCTGCGAAACGCTTGCTCCTCCGGGGCGGGGTTTTTCTGACTTCACAAGGCATTTAAGCATTTATTGGAGTTTCTGATGCAGGCTCAAATAGTACTCACGGACCATCTCCTTATTTTTTACAAGATCTTCAAGCCTCCAGTCGTGGCATGGGATCTCCGGCTTGACATACACATGGGTCATACCCGGGCGCGGGATCAATCCTGTCCCGGGATTGATCTCAGGCGGGATTTTAATGTAGAGGGGAAGAATCGGCACTCTGAGGCTTGTCGCCAGATGGAAGGCCCCTTTATTGAACGGGCCGATTTTCCCAGTGGTTACGCGTACCCCTTCCGGACTGAGATAGACCGATCCTTTCGTCCGGCGAAGCACCCGGTTGGCCGACTGAAAACACCTGACCCGGTCGGCCCTGTTTTTCTGGGAGGGGGTATAGAATGTTCCTATCAAATAGCAGATTATGGTGAGAGGAATCCACTTCCTTGTTCCTCCCCAAAAGAAGAACCGCGTGTTTGGAAGGCCCAGAGACATCAGGATAAACACGTCCAGCGTCGAGGTGTGATTCGAAATATAAACCGTCTGTTCCTCCGGAAAAGGTTTGTCCTGGTGGACCGTGACCCGGATACCCCACATCCAGAGTATCGCGCGAGCCGGCCATTTTGCCAGGACTTCGGCATAGAACCTCCGGGTCCTGAAAAGCGTAAAGAACGCCACAGTCAACATGACGACTGCCGCAATGCTTGTAATGGAAAGGGTGGCCATAATCAGAAGCGGGCCGCGGAGTTGGTGCCATAACCTCTGAGATTTTTGGTGGACTGTAGCGCTTTCGGGAATATTTTCGGGCACTGTCATATTTTTCTCCTGCAAATCGCTGTCTGCATCGCCAGATTCAGTCTCTTTTCAAAGAGGAGCATGGGCGCAAGCAGGATCTGCCCGATGAAGTAAGGGCCAATTGCTTTCGCCAAGTTCAGGCCCCTGCCTTTGAGATACAGGAATGCGGCCCCCGCAAAAAGATAAAAGTAAGCAGGAAAGGCTCCGTATGGGAGATAATCGACCACCTCCAGTCCGGCCTTTTCAATGATCTGGATAAAAGTCTCTTTACGATAGAGCACCGTGTGCTGGGGGGCCTGAAGACCTGGCCACCGGTTTTTGTACAGTTTCCATGTGAGGCTGTCCAGGCGGGGAACCTCGATGACCAGGCGCCCATCTGGCTTCAGTACGGCGCTGGCCTTTTTCAGGGTGCGTATTGGATCATAATCGTGCTCAAGAAAGTGCCACATGGTGACCAGGTCAAAGCGGTTTTTCCCTAGATTCTGCTCATAGAAGAGTCCGCAATGGAATGCTGCCTTTTCAAAAGCGGGATATCCTCCCAGGTCCTTGAAGTCGACCCCGACGCCCTTTGCTCTGTAGCGGGTATTCATCTTCTCGAGAAAAGTTCCTGCCGCACAGCCAAGGTCGAGGACTTCGCTCTCTGCTGTCAGGCGAACATACTTACGGATGATCTTGTCTTTCATCCGGTCGTGTTTATCCATGGCGTGGTTGTAAAAGGGGGTTAGAATTCCCCAATCTGTCTTTTTACGGTGGGCAATGTACTCATCATCGTAGTAGGACTTGATCCCTTCCAGGCTGACACGGGGATTCTGATAAACAAGCCCGCAGGTATTACAGCTGACGAAGCGGAAGGTCCCGGGTTTTCCGGTCAGATCATCCTCGGCGGAGACAAAAGCCTCAGAAGAAGTGCTTCCACAGAGGTAGCAGGAAGTCCCTTCAAAATTTGGCTGCGGGTCGGATGTGGGTGTCGAAACAATCGTCATAAGCCTTCACTCAATGAGAATGCTAGAATCTGGAAAAAGGCAACAACAAAGGCGCTATAACGCCAGCCATTGAGTTTAAAACCACCCTTGTGCCGTTTAAATAAGGTCGCAAGCACGAAGACCCCCAACACCGCAAGGAGGCTCTGCAACAGAACAGCAGGACGGCCCCGGTCTGAGCTGGAGATCACTATCATTGCGGAGATGAAGATCATGGCCGACATTTCGATGAAAAGCACTTTTAAAGCCGATTTCAGGCGGTGCAGCCTTTTATCATGTAAAACTTCGTAAATGCAAAAGGAGAAATAGACCAGGGCCATTGAAAGAAAAAGATGTACTCCAGGATTCTGAAAGGGACTCCTGTTTAAGAGGTAGACAAAGGCCGGGTATTTTATCAGGAGGACATGGTAGCAGAGAAAAGGGTTTGAGAAGAATGCGCGAAGCCATTGATACCAGAGAAGAAAAGCGCTGCTCAACAGAACAAAGACGGAGCTCTGATGACCGTGTCCATAGATCAGAAGAACCAGCATAAAATTGAACAAACCAGAACCGAAGAGAAGGATGCGGAAGTTTTCAGTGGCATTTGTTTTTGACAAAATTCGATCCGGATAGTCGACAAGGTCCCGGGCTTGATCGCTTAAATCATCCCAAAGACGAAACTGGAAAAGAAGGCCGAAGGAAAGAAAGGTCGAGATTGCCAGGCTGTCGGGGTCTCCGCCTTGAGAACCCACTTGGCCTGCCATGCTGATGAAGAGTGCCAGCGGAAAAAACAGCCTGACCGGAAAACGGCTGTGGCCGTATGCAGTGAGCTCTTCAATCCATGGGACGGACATGACCGCTATCTCCATCAATAAACACGGGTTTTCCCTCCGGGATCCGGTGTGTTGCATCCGGTACCCCGACGACGCATGGGATACCGTATTCACGTGCGATGATGGCGCCGTGGGAAAGCATCCCGCCTCGTTCCAGCACCAACCCGCGAATCAGGAAGAACACCGGCCCCCATCCGGGGTCGGTCTGCCGCGTTACCAGGACGTCTCCGGCAGTCAGACGGCGCGACTCGGTCACTTCTTGTAGAATGGTTGCAGGTCCTGTCACTTGTCCCCCGCACGCGCCAATGCCTGAAAGCAGGTCTGATCTTTTTCCCTGTGCAGACGGATATCCCTGATCAAGGGGATCTCTGTTTATCTCGTTTTGGGGTGTTTCGGCGAAGTATTCACCTTCAGCTAAAGTCAGTGTGTCGGGTGGCGACAGGGCACTCTGAACAACATGTTCCTTTTTACGTGTTGCTACAAGATCCCGGATTTGGTTCGACAAGAGCGCGCTCCCTGAGGTTAAAGCCTTCAATTCCTCAGCCTTCAGAAAAAAGATATCATCCCGGCATTCAATATGTCCCTCCTCACAGAGCTTCCCTCCTATCGCCAGGACGATCCGACGGCATCTGCTATACAAGAGCGCCTGCTTCAGTCGGGCACGCTCGCGGAAGGCGATGGCGCGATGTGTCCAGACAAGGATAAACTTAAGGAGATGACCCTTGTTCAGTAGAGGTAGAAACCGAAAGACTTTTCTGGTAGAGAGCTCCCTGAGAATGAGATTTGTCTTGGCCTCTCGTTCATCTCCCTGCCGCCGAACCACATTATCAGGTGACTCACCCTTGACGGATAAATATCCTTTCAGGATATCTATCAATGGGGCCTGGTCCTCCTGAAAGCTGGGGAGGGTGAGCATTAATTCGCCGGAACATCGAAAGCCCCACTCATCGAGAAAAATATTCAGGTCTTTATGAAAAAATGCGAATTCTTCGTTCCTTTCCAATTCCGCGGTGATCTCCTCGCTGGAGTTTGTCATAAAAAGGGTCATCAAAGATGGGGCTTCCCTTATCTGCCGGGAGAGCTCCCAAATTCTGAGGGCCGGGATGCTACTGACGATGCCGGGAAGCCCTTTAAGCAGCGTGTTGTGGAGTGAAGCCTGATTGGCCTCCGGGAAAGCGCTGTTTAATAACTTCTTGAGCGTACCGTATCCAACCATTGCCGCGACATCGGCCAATCCCGCATTGGTCCAGCGGTGGAATCGGATCTCAAGAAATGCCCGAAAATCTTTCAGAAGTCTGGGCAGAGATCTGTTGGCAAGTTTTTCCGGTCGGGTTTCCTCGCTGAATACTGAAACGATGCGCTCAAAAACCGCGACCCGCTTCGACAGGAAAAGATACTGCCACAGGGTGGTAGTTGTGATTCGGACAAGTTCTAAGAGACGGGAAATACGGTTCTGTTTTCCGGGCTTGTGCCCTCGATTTTCAGTCGTCATTTGAGAGGCGCCGACGAATAAATTGAAATGCTCCGTTAATCGTTGCCCGAAGGGAAGCAGCCGGATGAGGGCATGGATGTTCGTGAGATTGTAATACATGCGCGCGCCCTGGAGGCCGATGATGTTGCGCAGCGGGTTTTCCATCGCCTCGATGGATTTCAGAGGAAGGCCAAAGGCCCTTCCGAGATTTCGAAAGTAATAGTAATACCCGGTTGAGGCGATTGAGAAAAGCAGGGGAGAGATCGGTTCAGGGAAGTTCTCACTGACATTGGCATTCGACCACACGACCATCGGTGGTTCCGTTTGATTTTGGTCAGGGAGTTTCAAGGGCCCGGTAATCGGGCGGGATTGCACAATGTAAAGCTTCCCTTTCTGATCAAGCGTCCACTCAATGTCCTGTCCGGTACCGAACTGCTTTTCGAGCGCCAGGGCTGTTTCGGCGAGCTCTGCGACGAGGCACTTTCTGAAGAGAAACGCGTCGGCGCCGGAATCCGGACTTTGCTCCGGTTCCCCCTGTTTTTGCAACAGGTATCCATCCCGTGAGATTGTGAAACGGCCTGGGTTGATCCGGCCTGAGACAAGGGCTTCCCCCTGCCCGAAGCAATATTCACCCAAGAGCCTCCCTTTGTCAGAGACAGACGATCCCGGCGCATGTGTGAACAAAACGCCCGCGACCCGTGACCGGATCATCTCCTGTATGATCACACCCATGCCATTGAGGGAAATGCCTCGCGAAAACTGGTAAAACAACGACCGTTCGGACCAGTAAGAGGCCCAGCAGGCAAGAAGGGCTTTATTGACGTCCACGGCGGAGTTCAGGTTCAGAAATGAGTCCAGTTGTCCGGCAAAGGATGCGCCTCCAGAGTCCTCCCCGACGGCTGAACTTCGGACAATGAGACGAGCCTCAGGAAGCATCTCATTGCATCGAATGAGAATTTGCCCGCAAATGCTTTCGGGAATCCTGGCCTGAAGGATCAATACACGAATTTTCTGTGAGGCTTCCCGAAAACATTCCGGGTCCTGAACGTCAAGGTCGGTACAGAGTGTGGCGATCGGCTTTCGCAGTCCATTGGACTCGAGAAAAAGCTGGAAGCCCGCATTTGTGATGACAAAGGCCGACGGTACAGAAACCCCCTGTCCCATCATATGTCCTAAGTGATAAGCTTTTTCCCCTACATCCTCTATATTTTTTGCTTGCCGG
Organism: Nitrospiria bacterium; assembly: GCA_046756865.1. Taxonomy (GTDB): domain Bacteria; phylum Nitrospirota; class Nitrospiria; order SBBL01; family JAADHI01; genus DUAG01. Next base: position 25,110 of record JBHHXE010000004.1, read on the forward strand.
AGAGAACAGAGAAATGGGTCCGACAGGTTTTTCCCCTCTTTATCCCTTGCGGGCCTGCCCTCCATATGCCTTGCCTGGTTCATATCTTGAACCCCGTTTGATCACGGTTTTTGTAGAGAAAAACTTCACCTGGAATCCGTTTTGCTTTCATGAGCCACTTCCACCAATGCATCTCATTCATGGGTTGATAGTTTATATCTCTCAAGCAGTAGCCGGGAATCCGGGGATACATATGGTGAAGCTCATGCGCGTCAAAATTCAGGAGGACACAGAATGAAAACCAAGCAGGAAATTTTAGAGATCGCGTAAAGATTTCCTGTTCCAGCGGTGGATAAGGCTTGACGCGTTCTCCCCTGCTAAGATGAAGAGGAATATGGGTGTGCTGGCTGAGGAGAAGGGGATCCTGAAAGATCAGGCTCAGCAGGAATCCGGGTCCGGCAAGGCGCAGGATCTGTCCGAAGCCAATCCAGAGGATAAAACCGACATAAAGAATAAAAAGAAAAACAATATTCTGTTTAAGTATATTTATACGTCTCCTTTGGGAAAAAATACTTCTGAGGCGCGGAATGTTCCAGAAGTTGTTAACGCGGTAGATCAGGGAAAAAAGAGGAATCCAGGCTTTCCAGCAGATGTTGACAACAAGCTTCTCGAAGCCTCTGAGTTTTCTGGGGACAAGCGGTGCTGTGGTCGGATCAAGGTCTTGCCATCCGGTCCACTTGTGGTGGAGCGCGTGGACTTTCTGCCAGCAGAGAAAGGGAATGCCACAGAAGAAAGAAGCGAGATGCCCGAAAATCGCGTTCAGTCGCTTCGTCCGAAAGAGTGTCTCATGCCCGCATTCGTGAAGGAGAATAAACCATTGAATCAGGGCGGCAGCCAACAGAATTTGTCCCAATCCCCATAAAACCCAGGCTTTTTCCATAGAGAGGAAAATGGAAAGGCCCGTCAAACCAAGACAGAAGGCCAGGAAGCTGAACCCTGCAGGATCCCGGGGTTTCAATTGATCGAGGTGGGATGGCTGAGGCGGCATCGTTCTGACCGCCCGGAAATCTGAAGTATTTTTCGCGTTTCCCATCACAGTTTTCCTAGGGGAGCTCGCTCTCGAGTTTTGGGATATCAATAAGCCGCTTTCCGTTTTTCAAGGACGGCATTGTTCTATAGGCAAAGTCTAGAATAGAGCGGAGGAAAGGCACGGTGATTTCAAAGGAAAGCGGTTTGTTCAGGACACTTATGGTATTGGTCTGTTCGAAGGTTGCGCTCTTTGATCCATACATGGTATAGGGCAGAAAGTATTTCAGGCTTCGTTTCAATTCATTATTCAAATGAGTGAGCAATGGATGGCTGATGGAATTGTTCGTGCTGATGGTGACCCCGGTGATGCCTAAGGACGCCATACTCATTTCAAGAACCTGTTTCAGCGGAAGGGGGTGTGCGTTTGTAATATGAAATGTACCGTAGGCATGCGAGCACTTAAAGATCGTCTTTACCGCCTTGTCAATCGGAAGCAGGTTAACCAGGGTCTCAGGTTTTCCGGGGAAAGACAAGGGCAGGTGCACGCGCTCATCGAAAATCCTGATACCGGTGTTTTTAAATAAGCGTGGATTTTTTTTCAGGTTATCTTCCAGGTTTTGTTTGATTGTCTGAAAAGGCTTCAAACAGGCATAGTATCCCTGAGGGGTTACCGCATATCCTGTTGTAGAATCTCCTACGATAACGGAAGGGCGATAGATTGTATAGCGTCCTCCCGTTTCAGCAGACCATCGGTAGACCAACTTCTCCGCCTGCATCTTGCTTTCTTCGTATGGGTTGTAAAAGGCCTGACCACAGTCAAGTTCACCCTCTTTTATGAGGCCGTGACGGTTCCCTGAAACATAGGCAGTACTTAAATAGTGAAGGCGCCGGACCCCGATCTGACCCATCCACTCAAGAAGGCTCCTGGTCCCGCCTACATTTGCCAGAAACGTCTCTTTGCGGTCATTCTCTTTAAAAGAGAGGGAGGCGGCACAGTGCCATACCTCATCAATCCCGCAGAGTTTCGGTCCTGGTCTGGAGGAAAGATCTTCCTCGATAATGTGGTAAGGTTTTATATCCGGGAGATAAAACGGGGAGAGGGCCCGAAGGATGCGATCTCTTGCCGGAATCTCTTGCAAAGGTCTCATCAGAAAAAAAACCTCATGATTCTCGCGCAAGAGCCCGGCCGCAATATGCCTTCCAATGAAACCGCTTCCGCCTGTAAGTATGATTCGTTTAGACATTTTGAGTTCACCCTACCTTATAAATGAATTCCATAGGAAGAAAGCGGGGGCCGCGGCGAGAAAACCATCAAAACGATCAAGGACTCCGCCATGCCCAGGGAGTATGTTCCCGAAATCCTTCATACCCCGGAGCCTTTTAAAATAAGAAGCTGCAAGGTCACCCGCTAAACCGGCAATGCCAAGTAACGATGCGACGATGACCGACTCCGTAATAGAAAGCTTGACGAGAGATCTTAATAGGATTGCGGTGATTATTGCGGCGGATAATCCCCCGAAGGCGCCTTCTACGGTTTTGTTCGGGCTGATGCGGGGGGCAAGTCGTCTGGACCCGATCCCCTGGCCTGTTAATTGACTGAAACCATCAAAAACGGCAATCACGATATAAACAAAAAGGATCATTTCTGTGTCGGCCTGTGCTGAAAAAAAGAAGAAACCGCAGGACAGTGAAATATATATTCCCCAAAACAATATAGATGAAGTCCTGGATAGACGGCCTCTTTTTCGATCCCGGCTGGTTTGAAATAATTCACAGCCACCGATGAAGATGATCATTGTCGCCAGAATTCTGAAGTAGAATGGACCTGCCACCGCACTCCCTATCACAAGATGGACAATCAAAAAATACACGCCGTATTTTATCCATCGATCCTGCCGCGTGGACACCCCTTCTTTTTTGTTTCCCTTGTGGAGGATAAAACCCCCGATGAAAAATATGCCCAGGGTAAAGTAAAAAATGGAATGAATCATATGGCATCCATCCTGTCTTGGTGGCAACGCAGTTGACGTGGCAAAATCTCTACATGAATCCGGATAATGTCGGGATAAATCTCTCCGTCAATCATAAGATCCTGAGGCGTCGTGGGCTCAACAAACAGTGATTTTTCTTTTTTCAGCACAACCGGTGCATAAAGATAGGTCTTCGTGAGAATGGATACATTATGAAGGTTTTGTTTAAGCGCTCCGGCACACATTTCCATAACTTCAAAAAAACCATCTTCGATGGACGCCTCTGGAAAGGCCAGAAAATTTGCAACATGGCACGTATTATTCATGACCAAACCCGACAGCGATCGCGATTCATGAGACGAAGCTAAATAGTTCAAACGGGCCCTGAATCGTTTCTGGAAAAATGTTACGGCTGCAGCTGCAACAGGATAACAGAGTCCACCGAAAGACTTGTAATGGTTGTTCCCTTCTTTTGCCACGGTCGCTGGATATCCAAGCGCAACCGTACTTGCTGAAATGCGTACTTGGTCTCGGCCGTCTTTGTCCGTGAAGGACACACGCATTAAATCCATCACGATTTCTTCTGATTGATGCCGGGCACCAACCCCCTTCTCTGTATTCCTTAGGCCCAAATCCCTCGCCAGAGAATTTCCTGTGCCTGCCGGAATAATTTTGAGCGCTTGTCTTTTGAAGTCCATCCCGTTGAGAACTTCAAAAATAGTTCCGTCTCCCCCTACAATGGCAAAGCCATCATATGAGGAGGCCTCTCTGGCCAATTCCTCTGCATGGCCGCTGTGATCGGTCAAAACATGGTCAGGAGTTGTTTTCTTCAATGAGAAGAGCGTCTTGCTTAAAGGCGCGCCCCTTTTTCCCCACCCGGAGTGCGGATTGACAATACCGAGCCATTTCATAATCTTTGCCTCAATGGAGGAACTTCATTCGGGACACGCTCGCATATTTAAAATGGATCAACGGAGGGCTTTCCCTTTATTTCTGCTTTAAGCAAGAAAAGTACCCTAGCTCTAAAACTTTAAAATGATTCGCATTCCCGATTTAAAAAATCATGGGATTAGAGATTAAGGCCTTTAGAACATAATGGCCTCGTGTCTCGCCAGAACTGTTCCGCACAATGGAACACCAAGAGATGTCGGAGTGCATGGGTTTGCACACTTCCCGGCAATAAAGTGTGAAATCCATTTCACGGGGCGCGGCCTCAGGCCACTCAGCGCAGTGTAGCGATTCAAGGCATTTCCCTGCTTGGTTTTCGGCATTTCATTTGCTACAAATTATGGACGTCTATCTTTCGTATTCTCTATTTTGACTGGATATTATATAATCCGACTTGGAGAAAAGGGTCTGTTCAAAAAATAAAATGAGAAGCAGGCCTTCTTCCGGGAAGGAGAAATCTTCCCCTCTATCATGAAGTGTTTTCAATGAGTGAAACTAAAAAAATTATACCGTACATGAGATGATCCGGAATGGCCAGTGGAAAATATAAGGATCTCTTAAAATCTCTCAGCTTTCAGTCCTTTCTCTGGACCCAGTTTCTGGGAGCTTTTAATGATAATGTCTGCAAAATCGTTGTCTCGATGGTTGCCGTAAATATGGCGGTCACTTCAGGTGAAGGAAGTGGAGATCTTCCTCTTGTGGGTGCCATCTTTATCCTGCCCTTTTTTCTCTTCTCGGGTTACGCAGGTCATCTGGCTGATGTTTATAGCAAACGGTCGGTGCTCATCATCACAAAATGCTTTGAAATTATTTCGATGGGGCTGGCTTTTCTCGCCTTCCTTTCCGGTCGGATAGAATTGATGTTGGGCGTTCTCTTTCTGATGGCCCTTCAGTCTACTTTTTTCAGCCCTGCGAAATACGGCATCCTCCCCGAGATGCTTCCTGATAAAAACCTTTCCCGGGCCAACGGTCTTTTGGAAATGAGTACTTTCCTGGCCATTATTCTCGGGACCTCCATCGGCAGTTTAATGTTTGCCGCCTGGAAGGACCGGTTGTGGCTGATCAGCTTTTTCCTGATTACCATCGCTGTAGCGGGATCTATTGTCAGCTTCGGGATATCGAAGGTCTCGCCTTCGGGCATTCAAAAGCCCTTTCCAATGAATCCCTGGGGGGAAATCGGCAAAGGCATTAAGCGTATCTACAGTGACAGTGTTCTCTGGCATACGGTTACTGCCATCGCCTATTTCTGGTTCCTGGGCGCCTTGCTTCAGATGAGCATTATCCTCTTCGGTAAAGAGGTCCTGGCCCTGGATGACTCCTGGGTTGGAATCCTGGGAACATTTCTGGCGGTGGGTATCGGTCTCGGCAGTCTTGTGGCGGGACGTCTCTCCGGAGACAAGGTAGAACTGGGACTTGTCCCGCTGGGGTCGATTGGTCTGGGTCTCTTTTCAATCTGGCTGGCTTTGTCTCCCCCCTCCTATTTTCAGGCGGCGGTGGCTCTCTGTCTGCTCGGGTTTTCCGGCGGCCTCTTTATTGTACCCCTGAATGCCCTCATTCAGCAAAAAAGCGACCGTGAAGAAAAAGGACGGGTGATTGCCACCACCAATTTTCTGGATACCGGAGGGATTCTCCTGGCCTCCGCGACCCTCTGGGCCTTTCGCGATCTGCTGCAGGTCCAGGCTGATCAAATCATACTGGCCTTCGGATTCTTTACACTTCTGGTGACCGTCTATATCCTGAGCGTGCTTCCGGATTTTCTAATTCGTTTTATCCTTTGGCTCCTGACGCACACGGTCTACCGAATCCGCATCCAGGGCCAGGAAAATGTGCCCTTCCGTGGACCGGCTCTGCTCGTTTGCAATCATATTTCTTTTGTGGATGGCCTGCTGGTCGGAGCCTCTGTGCAGCGTTTTATTCGTTTCCTGGTGTTCAGCGGGTTCTTTGAAATAAAAGGGCTGGGGTGGTTTTTAAAGAAGATGAAGGCCATTCCGATCTCTTCAGGGAACCGGAAAGGCGCGATGCAATCGATTGAACGGGCACGCAAATCACTCAAGGAAGGGCATGTGGTCTGCATCTTTGCCGAAGGCGCAATCAGCCGGACGGGGAACATGCTTCCTTTCAAGCGGGGTTTTGAGCGGATGGTAAAGAACATCGATGTGCCCATCATTCCAGTCCATCTGGACGGTCTATGGGGGAGTATTTTCAGTTTTGAAAAAGGAGGATTCTTTTTTAAATGGCCGCGTAAAATTCCTTACCCGGTGACAATTTCTTTTGGCTCAGCCCTTCCAGCCAGTGCAAGCGCACAGACAGTGCGCCAGGCCGTAATGGAGATCGGGAGCGAGGCTGTCCGGATTCGGAGAGCGAATGATGACCTCCTGCATCTCAAATTTATCTGTTCGGCAAAATCCGCATGGAAGCGGATTTGTATGTCGGACTCGACCGGAAAGCGTTTGAGCTATGGAAAAGCCTTGATTGGCGCGATTCTTTTATCGCGAAAGATTCGTCAGAAATATAACAAAGAAGAGATGGTCGGACTTATGCTTCCTTCTTCTGTTGGCGGAGCCCTGGCAAATATTGCAACACTCCTGGCGGGAAAAGTTCCTGTGAATCTGAACTTTTCATCTGGCAGGGAAGCCCTCGATTCCGCCATCCGGCAATGCGGAATCAAGACGATCCTGACTTCGAAAGTGTTTGTTGTAAAGGCACAGCTTGATCCGCGCCAGGAGATGGTTTTCCTGGAAGACCTTTCAAAAACAATCACGCCCATCGAAAAAATCAGAGCTGCCCTTTTATTGTTTCTTCTCCCGGTAGGACTTATTCAGAGATTGTATTGTCCGGAGAAGCGTGATCCGAATGATCTGGCAACGGTGATTTTTTCAAGCGGCAGCACGGGCGAGCCGAAAGGGGTGATGCTGTCTCACCATAATGTGCTTTCTAACGTAGAGTCACTCGCTCAACTCTTCTGGGTGACCCGCAAAGATAAAATGATGGGGGTACTCCCCTTTTTCCATTCATTTGGTTTTACGGGTACACTCTGGTTTCCGATGATTGCCGGGTTCGGGGCCGTTTACCATCCGAGTCCGATGGACGCAAAGATGATTGGGGCCTTGGTCTTAAAACACAAGGCGTCGATCTTGATCAGTACGCCAACTTTCTATAAGGGCTATATCCGGCGATGCTCGAAGGAAGAGTTCGCTTCGTTGCGGTATGCCTTGGTTGGCGCGGAAAAATTAAGAAAGTCGCTTGCTTTGGCCTTCAGGGAAAAATATGATCTGGGCCTGCTGGAAGGTTATGGCTGCACCGAACTTGCGCCAGTGGTTTGTGTGAATGTCAACGATGTGAAACATGGACCGGAATTCCAAAAGGGTTCGGTTCCTGAGACGGTCGGGCATCCCGTACCGGGGGTTGTCGTAAAGGTTGTGGACCCCGGGAGTGGCGCCATCCTCCCGGTTGGCCAGGAGGGCTTACTCCTTGTGAAGGGGCCGAACATGATGATGGGCTATCTAAAGCAGCCTGAAAAAACGGCAGAGGTCATTCAGGAAGGCTGGTACAACACCGGAGATATTGCCACTGTTGATGGAGATGGATTTGTCCGTATCACAGACCGGCTTTCCAGATTTAGCAAAATTGGCGGCGAAATGGTCCCTCATCTCAAGATTGAGGAGGTCATCAGCCGTATTCTAGGCACCGAAGAATGCGCAGTCACTGCCATTCCGGATGAGCAAAAGGGAGAGCGTGTCGTGGTTTTTTATGTGAAGCCGGAAGTGACACCTGAAGCCTTATGGGATCAATTAAAAGGGCAGAATCTTCCGAAGCTCTGGCTTCCAAAGCGTGAAAATCTCTATCCGGTGGAAACCCTTCCGGTCTTGGGGACAGGAAAACGTGACCTGAGAGCGCTAAAGGCCCTGGCACTTGAAGCTCTGGGAGCAGAGGCATAACCCAAACCACTTCACGCGTGAAAAAAATCACGATCGTTCTTATGGGACAAACCCTGCATGGCAAGAAGTCGTAAAGTGAAAAATTGGGTGCTGACGGCAATAATGCTCTTTTTTGCGATGGGTGAAGCCCATGCCACTGCAAATCAAGAAAGAACTGAGTGTGTGATCCTCCTGCATGGTTTGATAAGAACCCGTTCATCCATGAATAAAATAGAAGAGGCTCTAAAGCAGGAAGGGTATAAGACAGTGAATAAAGGATATCCCTCAAGGAAATACTCTATTGAGAGGCTGTCTGAGTTTACCATATCGGACAACCTGGAAGTCTGTGAAAAGAAGCATTCTGCGGCGACAATTCATTTTGTCACCCATTCGATGGGAGGTATTTTAGTTCGACACTACCTGTCAAAAAATCACCTGGAAAATCTCGGAAGGGTTGTGATGCTCAGCCCTCCCAATCAAGGGAGTGAAGCTGTCGACCGCTTATCCAGTGTTCCTGGATTTTATTTTCTCAATGGGCCCTCCGGACGCCAGTTGGGTACGCTGAAGAACAGCCTGCCCAAAAAACTTGGCCCTGCAAATTTTGAAGTTGGCATCATCACGGGAAGCCGAAGCATTAATTTGTTCTTGTCCTGGCTTATCCCCGGAAAGGATGATGGAAAGGTTTCAATTGAAAGCGCAAAACTTGAGGGAATGACGGATTTTCTGGTCTTACCGCATACCCATGTTTTTATCATGAAAAGTGATGGGGTCATTGATCAGATCCTTTATTTCCTTAAAAATGGGCGGTTTTTCGATACAAAATCTCAAAGTAAATCTTCCCCCCTCTTTCGAGGGGATTGACCTTCAGGAGATTGGAGGCAATAATAACATAACTTTAACCAGGAGCAGGGGCGCAGAATCTGCCGCCATTTTCCCCGCTATTTGGAAACCAGAGAGAAAAAAACAGCGTTTTTTTCAAAATGTGTTTAAACCGGATTATTGAGTCTTATAAATGTTGAAAACAGGTTTTGATTTCTTGACTTGGGGAACAAGGGTGGGCAGCCTTCTTGTTCTTCTTCTCGGTTGTGTTTCCTTTGCGAGGGCATTGCCGCATTTTATTGAACTCATCACTCATTTCAGGCTCCAATATTTCTTCGTATCCCTTCTCTTAAGTTTTGTCTTTTTATTGAACCGGGATTGGCAATGGCTCGTTATAGGGTTTATCGCGATAATCATAAATAGTATTGGCGTCTTTCCCTGGCATATTGCTTCTCCTAGGCTATCAGAGGCCAGTGATAGGCCCATCCTTCGACTTCTCCATTCAAATGTCTTATCTTCAAATAAACAATACGCAAAGCTCATGGCCCTTGTCGCTGAGGAGAAGCCCGATATCATCATGCTGCAGGAAACCACTGAAAATTGGATGGAAGCTCTGGAATCTTTAAAAGAAGACTTTCCTTACTTCCTCTCTTCTCCCCGTTCTGATGATCCCGGCATCGCTCTTTTCAGTCGTCTCCCACTGCACCACGAAGAATTCTTTCACCTGGGCACACCCGGCGCACCCAGCATCCGGATAAATTTTACCTTTCAGGGGCAGGAGATTGCATTGCTGAGCACGCATTTGTCCTCTCCGAGGCTGGGATCTAATTTTAGGGCAAGAAACGTACAGCTTGAAGATCTGGTCCAGGTTACGAAAGACTTGTCTCTACCTTCCATTGTTATGGGAGATTTAAACATAACGATGTGGTCTCCTTATTATCGAAAGTTTGTAAAAGAAGCGGGCCTAAGGAACGTTCGTGACGGCCTCGGCATTTTCCCAACCTGGCCGACCTTCCTGCCCATTCTGATGATCCCCATCGATCATGCCTTCATTACCGAAGGCTTGAAAGTGACAGGTGTAAAAACCGGGAAACATATCGGTTCCGATCATTTGCCCCTGATCATTGATCTTTCATTGTAATTGAACAAGTCTCTGAACGAGTATATGCCCCTGTCGAATGGATAAAAAATTCCCTCGCCGCCAAGCCTGCTGTCCTTGCATCATAACCGAACTGTAACCCAGTGCTTTTTCCCGAAAGCGCTGCAAGAGCCCCTGTTCCACAAGGAGTCCCGCTGTAGGTTTGAATGCCTTTCCCGGGTCGATTTCAGAGAGATCGATGTCACCAAAGGCCGCCATCATGGCCGGGTGGGGGTCTTTGCTTCAATGCCGACGATGAAAAGGGTCTCACTGAGAATGGATGCTTGATTTCAAAGGAATGCATTTTCAAAAGATCGACTGTCGCTGGGAAAGAGACTTTCTTTTCCCGTGCACCGTATCTTATTTAAGCCCTTTAGGGAGCTTCGTGTTTTTATCCTTGATGACGTGTTCGAGTTGGTCTTGTGTGAGGCCCGTTGCCTTGTTCAAAATGGCATGGCGAAGATCGGCATCCTTGAGCTTGGTGTTACTAAGGTCTGCTCCGCTGAGTCTGGCTCCGGTGAGGATTGCGCTACTAAGGTCTGCATTTGCGAAGTTCACCTTTCTGAAGTCTGCTCCGCTCAACCTCACATCCGCAAGCCTTGCTCCGCTGAGGTCGGCACCGATGAGATCTGCATAAAAAAGATTTATCCCGCTTAAGTCTGCACTATGAAGGCTGACTCCCCTGAGGTCTGCATTGAATAGATCTGCGTTTAAGAGCACAGCGCCGCTGAGGTTTGCCCTGCTGATTCTCGCCTCCTTGAGGATGGCTCTGCTGAGGACCGCGTTGACAAGTTTGGCGTCCCTGAGATCGGCCTTGATGAGCATGGCGTCGCTGAGGATGGCCCCGCTGAGGTCTGTATTGGTGAGTTTAGCTTTATTGAGCTTGGCTCCGGTAAGTTTTGCATTGCTGAGATCAAGACCACTGAGATCGGTTTCAGATAGATCGACTTTTGAAAGATGCTCTTTATAGGAGACGATAATCTTCCTAAAGGCCTTGATCCGTTCTGAATCAATATCTCCGGTGCAGAGGAATGAACAAAAGACCGAAACGGGATTGAATAGTTGCGGCCCGCGCGGTCGGGGTATCCCCTGTGCCTTTGTTATGATCTCTTTCGCCTTTCGGGCATCTTTTCCCTTGAGTTGGCCATAGATTTTATCTGCTCTCGCTTCAAACTTATTTATCCGAACCTCATGTCTTTGCAAGGACATCCCAAATAGGAGTATGTAGATTCCTGTTCCCCACAGAGCGCACGCGAGTAATTTCTTCCATGTCTTGATTTTTTGCGTCAGGAATTCATACATCACGAAAAGGGATAATTAAAAAACAGGACCTTACAGGAAAATCAAACTTTTTTCAGAAGTTGAAGAATGCGCTCTTTGAGTTCATCCCGTTTTTCTCTGAAAACAGAAAGGTTTTCTTCTCGACTTCCGGAGTCCATTGCAGGGTCATCAATCGGCCAATGCTCCCGATGAATGTGAGATGGGGAGGCAGGGCATCGTGCGTTCGCATTGCCACAGAGGGTGATGATCCAGTCGGCCTGGTTGAGAAGTGAGGGGCCGATTTCCTTTGAACGCTGGCCCCGGATATCGATGCCGACTTCATCCATAACAGCTACAGCGAGAGGGTGGACTCCTTTCGGCGCCAGCCCGGCGCTCAGCGCTTCGATAGAACCCCCGGCGCCTTTTCCCAAGTGGCGCGTCAGCCCTTCGGCCATCTGGCTTCGGGCAGAATTTCCTGTGCAAAGAAAGAGTATCTTTTTCGGCACATCATTTCTGATCGACATGTTTGATAACGGATACTTTAGGAAAGTTTAAAATAAATCGTGTCCCTTTTCCCATCTCACTTTGAACCTTTACTTTCCCGCCGTGGGCTTCTACAACCTGCCTCACGATAGCAAGGCCGAGTCCGGTACCCCCAAGCTCACGTGATCGGTTGCGGTCTACACGGTAAAAGCGTTCGAAGATCCGGGTGTGCTCGCCCTTGGGAATGCCCGGGCCATTGTCTTCGATTGTAATTTGGATCGCGTGCTCATCTTCAAGCCCCTGAATTTTGACCTCGCCCCCTTCCATCGTATATTTGATGGCATTGTCGATAGTGTTCGTCAAGGCCTGGTCCAGCTTTTCCGGATCAACCCATAACTGAAGGCCCGAAGGCACTGAGACGCTCAGACGCAAATTTTTCTTCTGGGCCAGGGGATTTAATAAGGTGATATTTTTTTGAACACAATCCAAAAGGGAGACCTGCCTGGGCTGGACAGGATCGAGGCCAGATGCGATCCGGGAGAGCTGGAGAAGATCCAGAACAATATTTTCCAGGCGGTTGCTATTTTTTTCGATGATATCGAGAAAGGCTTTTTCCTGTTCCCTGTTTTCCACGCTACCGCCGGATAGGGTTTCGATATATCCCTTGATGACCGAGATGGGTGTGCGCAGTTCGTGTGAGACATTGGCAACAAAATCCTTCTGTATCTGCTCCTGCCGCTTGTTCTCGGTAATGTCATGAAAGACCAACGCAACAAAGTGATGGAGAGAGAAGGTGGCAACCGAGGCTTGGACCTGAAAGTATCGTGGCGGCGGTCCCTCTAATTCAATGGCTCTCGAGAGGGAGCAACCGGTGTGAATCACTTCTTTAATCAGTTCATTCAGGGAATGGTGACGGAGTTTTTCGTAATAATACCGCCCGGCCAGGTCTGTGGGTGAAAACCCGAACATCTTTTCAAAGGAGGCATTGCTCAGGACGACCTCTCCTTTCCTGTCCAGAACCATGACGCCTTCAACCATCCCGGAAAGGATTGCGACACTTTTGGCTTTGTCACTTGATAAAGTTTCGATCCTTTTCTGCGCTTCGCCTGTCATCCGGTTGAGCGCATCCGCAAGCCCTTGCATTTCATCTGACCGATGAATCAGGGTAGAGTTGCCCGTCTCATCTTGAAAAAACCTCTGGACAAAGAAGGTAATCTGTTGGAGAGCCGCTGAACGCCGACTAGAAATAAAGAGGCCAAGCAAGAGGGAAAGGGTCAGAACCGCAATGGAGGAAATGAAAAAAAACTGCAGGAAGGACCCTTCCTGATCAGATAGATCAAAATACAAGAGGAAGAGACCATTCATGAGAAGAAGGAGAAGGCCCCCCAGGAGAAGGAAGGGGGCAAGCGATCTTAAAAAATGAAGGCAGGGCGTCGGAAACGGCCGCAGCGGTTCCCGGCTCTGAGACTGCGGGGACAAATTGGCCTTAACCGTATTGGTCTGTTCACTGTTCATCGGTCAGTTTATATCCAAGAGACGGAAGGGTTTCAATGGCCTTTGAAAG
>JBHHXE010000005.1:0-34346 GCA_046756865.1 Nitrospiria bacterium
GGACATAAGATAAAGGTTGACAATCTATCTATGCATAGGTAAACTACGCCTTATGGCCAATTCATCAACCGCGTCAACAATTATGGATGTTGCTGAGGAATTGATTCAAAGGCAAGGTTGTAACGCCTTCAGTTATCGCGATCTCTCTGAGCGGATCGGAATCAAAACATCCAGTATTCATTATCATTTCAACACAAAAAGTGACCTTGTGAACGCAGTGATGATCCGTTATCACGATGTATTTTCGGCAAAACTGGAAACCCTGAAAAAAGAGGACTCTGCAAAGAAACAGTTTATAACATATATCAGTTTGTTTGCGGGAACGTATCGTAAAGGAAGACGGATATGTCTATGTGCAAGCTTGGCTTCAGATCTTGACGCCCTTCCAGATGATACCTGTGATGTTATCACCCGTTTTGTGACTGCCCAGGAAGAATGGTTGTCAAGTGTTTTACGAAAGGGAATCGAAAATGGTGACTTTCGTAGACTGGATGACATTAATCAAACGGCAAGGAATATATTTTATACACTCCAGGGGGCAATGTTGATGGCAAGAACATCTTCGGTTGAGCGAATTGAGGATGCCGGGAAATGGATTCAATCATTTCTGGAGTCCTGATATTTTTTAACATAGATTTCTATCTATTCATAGATAGAAATCTATGTTCTTGAGGAAGAAGACGACAAAGAACGTTAAGGAGGGATACGATGAGATGTCCACGATGCAATGGCTTGATGATTTCAGATCGATTTCAAGATCTTCAAGATAGCACGGGTTTTATCCATTTTTACGGGACGCGCTGCCTTGCCTGTGGGGAAGTGCTGGACCCAATAATTATAGAGAACCGAAGAAAACGGAATATGGCGCTGACCCACTGACAAAAGGAGAAATACGATGATCAATCAAGAAAAATATATAAACCTGACAGAGAATACATTTCACAAAGAAGTCCTGGAAAGCAAAAGTCTGGTGCTTGTCGATTTCTGGGCTACATGGTGCGGCCCCTGCCGTGCGATCGCTCCCGTGATTGAGGCCTTGGCGGCAGAATTTGAAGGAAGCGTGAAAGTGGGAAAACTTGATGTCGACAGCAACCCGGTATTGGCTTCCGAATATCAGATTTCTTCCATCCCGACCCTTCTTTTTTTCCGGGATGGACAGATTATTGATCGTGTCGTCGGAGCCGCTTCAAAAAAAACATTGACCGATAAACTAAAAACGCTCCTTCCGCCAGAAAAAGTAACCCCATAAAAGTCATGATGGAGGGTTACAATGAAAGTATTCATAAATTTAATAAAGGTCCCTGAAAACTCCGATAAAATCGTCAACTATGGATCGTGCTGCTTGTGACAGGCAACATGGTCTTACTTTTATTTTGTTTGGACCGATTGGAGGCGCAGATTATCTTGGACCCATTGATGATCAGCATGATACTCATGAGACAATGATAATCCACTTTTCTGGATTTACGCGCCTCTCGGGCTCGGGGTATGTCTTCCTTCCCACACAATGCCCTATTTCTTTATTGTCAGACTGAGCAAAATTCCACCCGATAATTTCTTCGGACTCTGGCCTCGTGCCCTGATGGTATTAAACGTGGTGTCATTGGTCATCTATACCACTGACGTCATCCGTTATCTCTCCAGCAACCGGGAGGAAACGGCCCAGGGGCTTTGAAAAAAACAAGATTAAATGCCCTTTTATCCCAAAAACCCAATATACTATTCCTCTTTTATACTTGAGAAAAACAGGATATAATGAGCCTTAAATAACATTCAGACGCTCACCCATCCACAGCTCCCCGAGATATTGAATAGTTGTCTCCCCTGGAGATTGCCCAATGAAGAAGTTTTGCAATGTAAGGCCATTGATACTTTTCCTCTTTCTCTTTTTGTTCTTTATAGGATGCAGTAACCCCGAAGGGAAAAGTCAGGAACTTTTCGAAACGGCTCAATTTGAGGAACAGCAAAACAATTTCAAACACGCCAAGCAACTGTATCATGAAATTATCAGGGAATATCCCAATACCTCCTTCGTCGCCAAAGCGAAGGCACGCATTAAAGACCTGGAGAAGGAATAGCCTACACCATACACCATGCTTTCTGGTTGTAAATCTTTACAATGAAAGACTTTCTGAAAAAAAGAGGGGGGTCAAAAATGGATGAACCGGTACATATTTTGATTAATGGGAAAGACGTCGAAGTGGACAAAGGAACGTCTATTTTAGCGGCATCTATGAAGGCTGGGGTGAATCATTTGCATCTTTGCGGAGGACACGGTCTCTGCTCAACATGCCGGGTTCGAATACTAGAAGGAGCAGAACACTTAAGTGAGATGACCACCTTTGAGCGCTTTTCTCTACGAGGACATCTCTCTTTTTCCTCAAAGGTTCGACTTGCCTGCCAGGCGAAAATAGAAGGGTCTGTCCGGCTGGAAACCATTTTTCCGACTATTGGGAAGCTGGATTTTAAAGGACCTTAGGTTCCGAGTTCGGGTGCATCTCGAGGGGAATTGAGGACGCGTCACCGACGCCGTTGGACCGAGCAGGCTGCGGGTACTTAAAGGTCAGGTCCTCATAATTTTTGACGATCACCTCTTCGTCATCCATATAGAGAAGCGTCTCCTGCGGCAGGATCGCAACCTTTCCTCCGCCCTGCGGGGCATCAATAACAAAGTGGGGAACACCCATTCCGGATGTATGTCCGCGCAGAGCGGTAATGATCTTTAAGCCCTTCTCGACACGTGTCCGGAAATGGTGCGTTCCACGGACCAGATCCGCCTGGTAGATATAGTAGGGCTTTACCCGGATTGCAAGGAGCTTCTGCATCAATCGCTTCATCACCTCCGGATCATCGTTTACGCCTTCCATCAAAACGGTCTGACTCCCAAGCGGGATTCCGGCGTCGGCCAGCATCCCGCAGGCTCGGCCGACCTCCGGCGTAATCTCGTCCGGATGGTTGAAATGAAGATTCATGTAAAGGGGGTGGTATGCCTTCAGCATGGAGCAGAGCTTTTCCGTAATACGGGAGGGTAAGGTCCCGGGAACACGCGTTCCAATCCGGATGATCTCCAGATGGGGAATAGCCCTCAAGGCCTTCAACACACGCTCAAGGAGCATGTCGACAACCATTAGCGGATCGCCGCCAGAAAAGATGATATCGCGCACTTCCTTATGCTCCGAGAGGTAGGCAACCACTTTTTCAAGGTTGTCAGGTGTCAGGGTTCCGGGCGAACCGACAAAGCGCTTCCGGGTACAAAACCGGCAATAGATCGGACACTGATTTGTAACAACCAGAAGCACCCGGTCGGGATAACGATGAACCAGGTTCGGCACCGGACTGTCTTTCTCTTCATGTAGAGGATCTTCAGCATCGCATGCCTCGTCAGGATAGCCCTCCTCCGCAGTCGGGACAACCTGTTTCCAGATACCGTCCCCTTTCTTTTCGATGCGGCTCAAGACATGTGGCGTGATCCGCATCGGATATTGGGCCACAATATCCCGGACTTCTTCGGCTGGAATACCCAACACCTTCTCAAGCGTTTCAACATCGACAATGCTGTCTTTAAGGTCTTTCTGCCATTGTTCCACCGGGGTCACTCCATTTAAGCGATCAAATCAGCATTAATAACGAATACAGTATCCTAAGGCAAAGGAGGCTTTAATCTATTTTCAGGACGGGCGCCCATAGGTCTCCTCCAGATATTTAAGAATCTTATCTTCATCGTCCAGAATCAGGTCGTTATCGACGAGAACCGGGACCAGGTACTGCCCCGACACCTCGTATACCGCCTCGCGGTCTCCACGCCACGAAGGGACCTCAATTTTTTCGTATTCCAGACCCAGGGCTTTGAGTCGATCCCGGACCATCTTACAATAAAAACATGATTCCAAATTATAGAGTTTCAAGTTGTTCCTTTTTTAAGAAGCCCGTCAGAAAACAGTCGGGGTGAGAACTGTAATGTGGGCTTGGCTATACTGTAGATACCGCACAGGGTGCCATGACGGCATCCACCATCCCATGGATTATTTTCTTCTCAAGAGAACAAATCGTTGCCAGTACTCCGCCCAATCGAGTCTTCTTCCCTTCGACAAAATAATAAGGAGACAGCCGGACCCGCCCCTCCATCCCGACGAGACATTCTTTTTCAAAATTATAGTACTCTACGGCAACCTTCTTCCCTTTATGAAAGGCCTGAAGAATGTACGGCGTCGAGGAAAAGCTCGCCATCGCCCGATCAATCGCCTTTCGCCATTCATCCTCTGAGAGATCATGGCCGATAGACACTCCCCGGCTCCCCCAAGCCAACTCGGAAAACCCGGAGGGCTTAATGACGAAACGGCGCTGTTTCTGCGTCGCATCTCCCATCTGTCTAAAGTCCGTCACAGGCTGGTCTCCGAGTGTTAAATCTGGAATCACGGCATGCGGTGGGAGGACGCTTGGATCGATGATCCAGCTCTTCGGGATAACCTTCTGCAGAAATGAGGTGCATCCCTCTCCCAGATGCCTCCGCCAGAAGATCCTGAGTGCGGGGTGATGAAAAAGGGCGAAAAGGCTTTTTTCTTCAAGCTGCGCTTTAGGAGGGGGAGTCAGGATCACGCGCTTTTTCCTGGCCGCATAGAGCATCAACTCTGCCTTCGGGATATTCTTAAGATCAAAGAGTTCAAAGAAGCGATAGAGAATATCGATTTGTTCTCTTTTTCCGTTAACATCCAGACAAAGACCTTCTTCGGTAAAAACAATCTCCTCAGGGGAAAGGATATAGGTCAAAAGACCGCGCCCTGTGAGTGCCTTGGCCAGCCAGGTCATTTCTGAGCGATAGGCCTCCGATTCCTTTGAAACCACGATGGCCAAAACAAGATCTTTTTTATTTGAGAGAGAGCGGATCATCCGCTCGAACCCCAGGGTCAGCCCTTCTGTCTCTCCGGCAAACCTGCCCTCGCGAATCAAGGAAGCATATGCTGCCGATAGACCGCCTGTCATGCCGATTCCACCCGGAACGGAATCAAGCTCCGTCGCAATCATTCCTGTATCGGTGTGAATAAGATCGGGACGAATAATCCCGGGAAGATCTTGTTTGAAGCGATTCATCCGGCCATATTCTATAGCCGTCTCCGGCTTCCCGCGGTCCAGATAGTCTGCAACCCAGGAAGGGAGACGACCATGGACGCTGTCCAGATAAAGCCGGTTGGCCGCCCCATAGAAGGATAGGAGATGATTCCCCAGAGACTTCAGAAATACCAATTCCGCCGGTGAAATCCAATAGGGCTCTGAAGCAAGGCGCCAGCGGCTGTTTCCTTCGTCCGGTGTAAAATCTGATTGCTTCCCTCCCGGCTGGGGCAAACGGTAAATACCCTCCTCAACCAAACGGGTTCGGATTTTATGAAATAGCCCGGGTTCGGATGCGGAAGCATCTGGATTTTTTGACATCAAATAAATAATTCTCTCTAATAAAACAAGCTTTTTTCACTATAACATTGGAAAAAGTGGCTTCGCAAGTATGATTTGAAGAACCCTGCCGTACGGCGGCGAGGATTCTCCGAACAGGAGGAAAAACGACTTTATTTTCTATCTTCTCGCTAACCCCGCCCTGGAAGGGCGAGGCTTGCGCTCTCTATGCGTGCCAAAATCCAAAATTGCAGAAGGCGTGTAAAAAATGCCACGCCTTACAGTTGGAGATTAGGCTTGCTCTGTGTGTTCAGGACAATGGCGGGATATTTCTTCTCTGCTGAGGTCACGAAGGCGGACAATATCTCTCCATTCATTTCCGCCGGGAAGAATCGGCTTGCCAATTGTCACGGTAATCCGGTGGCGCCGGGGAAGCCATTTTCCCTCCCCGAGGACCTGTCTCGTTCCTTTCAATGTGATCGGACAGACCGGAAAACCTGTCTCTGCAGCAGCCTTAAACGCACCCAACTTAAAGGGAAGTAATCTCTCCACCTTGTGAAAGGTCCCTTCCGGAAAAATCATGATGGCGTTACCACTCCGGAGGATCTCCCCGATCTTCCCTATATTCGAGGCACTTTTATAAAGATCGGCACGATCGATGGTCAGATGTCCTCCTTTTAAGAGAAAGGTCCTGAGCATGGGGATCTTGAGAAGTTCCTGTTTTGCGATAAAATGAGTACCAGCGGGCAGTATTGTTGTCAAAACCATGGCATCAAAATAACTCGCATGATTTGCGACAAAGACCATCGGGCCTTCCCGGTCCAGAAAGTGTGCGCCTTCTACCACCGGAGAGATTCCGGCCAGCCTTAAAAACAGGCGCGCAGATCCTTTCAATATTCGATGCACCCTCTTCGCGGGGAGAAACGCGACCAGAGGCCAAACCGGTAAAAGAAGCGCTCCCAGTATCAAACCGACATACAGTCCATAAAAACATTGTCCCAGTTTATCTATTCCCCTACCCATCCAGGACCAGAACCAGACAACGACAAGTCTGGCAATTTGAATTTGTTTGGTGCTGGGCACTCCCCCGAGCTGATCTTTTAAGAAGGCCTCACGACACGCTGATCTGGCAATTTTCCCACTTGATGTTTTCTGAACAGATCCCGGGGGCACGAGGAGAACCTGATCCGGAGGGATTCCAATCGCGGTAAGGATCTGATCCTTCATTTTAGAAATTAACTGCGCATGCCTTTCCTTCCCTTTTTCCCGGGTCTCAGCCACCACAACCAGCTTCTCGGTCGAGAGCATCTTATCGAAGGTTCCGAAAGCAGCGACACATCCCTTCCGGATATCAGGGACATCTCCCGCAACCTCTTCAATCTCGTGCGGGTAGATATTCCGTCCCCCCTTGATAATGACATCCTTCTTCCTGCCCGTAATGAAGAACTCCCCTTCCGCCCGGTAGGCCAAATCCCCGGAAACCAACCAGCCGTCATGATAAAGGGAATCGGTCGCCTTTTGGTTCCTATAATATCCTTGTGTGCATGAAGGTCCCCGAAACTCCAGGCGTCCCTCCATTCGCTCGCCAACAACATGCCCTTCGTCATCCACAATTCGAACCTCATGGTCCTTGATCGGATGGCCGCAGGAAACAAATTTCAGGACTGACGACTCCGATGCTTCTGATAAGACCGCCTTCCGGTCCCGTTCAAAGGCCTCTCTCGACACGCGGTCAATTCTTGGAAGGGCTTCAATGTCCGGAAAGGTCAGTGCCACGGAGGTCTCAGCCAAACCATACACAGGCGTGAACGTTTCAGGACGGAATCCGTAAGGCGCAAAACGGCGTGTAAAACGGTCCATGGTTTCCGGACTGACCGGCTCAGCGCCGTTCAAGGCCGCCCGCCAGGAACTGAGGTCCAGCCCCTTGATGTCATCATCCTTAATTCTTCGGGCACATATTTCATAGGCAAAATTCGGGGCGGCTGAGAGTGTTGCCCGTTGTGTATGAATCGCCCAGAGCCAACGCTCCGGACGATTTAAAAAAGCAAAGGGAGGAAGAATCATCACCGGAACACCGTGATAGAGACAAGAAAGCCACGAGCCAATCAGCCCCATATCATGATAAAGCGGAAGCCAACTGACACCGGCATCCGTCGGCTTCAGACTAAATGCCACTCCAATACTCTGAATATTGGAGACAAGATTTCGATGGGTCAGGACAACACCCTTGGGATCACCCGTGCTCCCTGATGTGTATTGAATCAAAGCAGGATCATCTTCACTCACGGGAGGAAAGAATATGGAAACCTCGGACTCAGGCCCTTTGAATAAATCAGCCCCCAGCAGGTCTTCCGGCATCAACACATCAAGCAGAGCGCTCAGGCGCGGCCTGAGAAGATGCGCCAGGCGTCCGGCCTGCTGAAAGGTGATGAGAAAACGGGCCCCGGCATTTTCAAGAATGCGACACTGGCGTTCGGCATACTCTTCAAGCCGATCCGGCCTGAAGGGCGGGTAGACGGGTACCGCAATGCCTCCAGCAAAAAGAACCCCGAAAAAAGATTTAAAAAAAGATAACTCCGTCGGCAGCATGATTGCGACGGTCTCCCCTTTTTCAAGCCCCCGCGCCATCAGGCCCCTTGCAACAGCCGACGCCGAGTGCAGGAGTTGCTGATAAGTGAAGATTTCCTCCTTCCCATCCTCCTTAAAAAGGGTGATGTGCTTCCGATCCGGATTCTGATTAGATTGTATTTCGAGTGCTTCGTTGAGGGTGCGGGCCGAGACAGCGCCGACCCCGGCCACTCCTGTGAGGGTAACCCTCTTGTGCAACAAGTTCACATCTCTCACCTTCTGAGGGTCTGCACGGAGGATGATTTGTGCCAGATCTCTTGGGGTGTGGGCCTCAGCCATGACCGAATCAGGAAGGCGGAGAGAAAATCGCGCCTCAATCCGGATAAGAAGCTCCACCCGCTCAAGGCTTCCCAGGCCGAGTTCCCGATCAAAAGAGGCATTGGGAGAGAGGAAAGATACACTGCGGGCCTCACCCGTTTCGGAAAGAAGCGTCTTCACCACATCCAAAACCTGTTCTTCAACAAAAGTGTAATCCGATTCCCGTATCTTCACAGTTTGTTTTCCATAAGGCCTACTCATAAGTTTAGTCCCCTGAAACCCCGTTATCAAGAAGAGAGAGAACTGAGATCGTCCTCCGCCTCCCTGCCCGGACAATTAAGTAACTTTTCTATGATCTCCTTCAACCAGAATTGTGATCTCCCCCTTGAGTTTTTTCGTTCCGATCTTTTTAATCACCTCAGAGATTGTTCCATAAATCATCTCTTCATAAACCTTGGTCAACTCTCGTCCAACAGAAACCAGACGATCTCCAAAAATCAACCCCATCTCCTCAAGAAGAGCTCTCGTCCGATAAGGAGACTCAAAAAAGATAAGCGTCCTCGGATCAGCACGCAGGGATTTGAGCCGTGTGCTGCGTTTCCCTTTCTTTCGAGGGAGAAAACCTTCAAAGGCAAAGCGGTCGGTCGGCAGACCGGAGGCGGAAAGGGCCGCGATGGCGGAACTCGGCCCGGGGATGGGGCTTACGGGAATATCTGAGAGAACGGCCGCCCTGATCAGATAATATCCCGGATCGGAGATTGTCGGCGTCCCGGCATCGGATACGATTGCAACGGAATCTCCCTCCTGCATTCGGGAAATGAGTACAGGCGTTTTTGCTTCCTTATTGAAGTCATGGTAGCTGGTCAGGAGGGAATTGATGTCATAACGTCCCAGAAGTCTCTGGGTGTGTCGAGTATCCTCAGCCGCAACGATCGCAACCTCTCTCAGGATGCGAACCGCTCTGTATGTAATATCTTCCAGGTTTCCTATAGGTGTGGCGACAACGTAGAGCGTTCCAGTCATCTGACGATTAAGACAAACTTTTTTCGATGAGCAAACAGAGAATATGCCCGATCAGGATGTGAGATTCCTGTATACGCGCCGTATTCGTTGAGGGAACCTTCAAACAAAGGTCCGAAATTATATCAAGTCGCCCCCCTTTCTCTCCGGTCAGACCGATCGTCCTCGCCCCCCTTTCTCTTGCCGCTTCCAGACCCTTCACGACATTGGGCGAATTTCCGCTCGTACTGATTCCAAGCACGATGTCGGACGAACCGGCCCAGGCCTTTACCTGTCTCGAAAAGATCTCGTCATAATCGTAGTCATTCGCGATGGCTGTCAAGGTTGAGGTATTGGTGGTCAGCGCAATCGCCGGAAAGGGCCTCCTTTCCAGCACAAAGCGCCCAACCAGTTCTGCGGCAATATGTTGTGCATCTCCAGCGCTTCCCCCGTTCCCGAACAGAATAAATTTTCCCCCGGATTGAATAGCATCACTGACCCATTCGGCGGCCTGAACCAGGGCAGGAACCATCGCCTGAAGCACCCCATGCTTTACAGAAATACTGTCTTGAATCGCCTGTGCCGCAATCTCCTGCGCTTTTTCGACCCTTTTCATCTTTCTCCTCCCAACCTCATGGGGTCATTTCCCCATATACTGGCTGACCCCGCCAAAGGTTCCGAACCACTTGTTCCCCTGTCGGTCAATCGCAATGGCATAGACCGAACCTATCCCGTCTTTTTCCGTCAGGTTGACAAATTTCTTTCCGTCATAGCGGCTGACGCCGCCGTTTGTGCCGATCCATAAAACACCATTTGAATCGAATTTAAGCGCATGAACCATATTCCCCGCAAGACCGTCCCGGGTTGTAAAGCTCTTCCAGTGCTTCCCGTCATAACGAGAAAGCCCTCCTCCGAGTGTCCCGATCCAGAGATGATTTTTGGCATCAACGGTCGACGAGACAACGTAGTTCGGATTATATTCCAGCGGCTTGTCGCTACCTTGGTGGTGTCTCGGGGTAAAAGGAAGCACCTGGGCCTCGGGTGGCACCACCTTCCCCATGCTTGCGCCAACGCCTTCTTCATTAGTCCAGCTCTTCCAGTTTTTCCCGTCGAACCGGGTCACGCCCCCCTCGGTTCCAAACCAGAAAGTTCCGTTCCGGTCGAGGGATAAGGTATAAACCCATTTATCAATCAGCCCATCATCGGTTGTATAAGTCTTAAATGACGTTCCGTTAAACCGGCTGACACCTTTCCACGTTGCAACCCACATCACCTTATCCCGATCAAAAAGGATACCATAGACCCAGAGATCACCGAGCCCTTTTTTTTGAGGAAAAGATCGCCATTCTTTTCCATAAGCCAGAGAGGAACCGCTTCCATAAGGGGTAAACGTAATCCACCTCTTCCCATCAAAACGGCTGAGCCCACCCCCATAGGTCCCGACCCATTTATTTCCACCGGGACCGACGGTCACCGTATGAATAATATTGGACAAAAGGCCATCCCGGGTTGTGTAGACACTCTGATCGTCGTTGCTCAGGTCATATCTCAATACCCCATTGGCTGTTCCAACCCAGAGGACATCTCCTTCGAAAGCCAGGGAACGAACGATGGAAAAAAGCTGGAAGTGATTCCAAAGCTGTGCGGGACGATTGGGTTCGGAAAAGGCTTTCGGCGGGACAGCAGCCTGCCACAAATAAAGGGCAAGGAGCATAAAAAGAATTATAGGAACCCGAGGGGAAAATCGGAACAAAGCAACTCCTCGCTATGGGAATAAACTAAACTTCAATCGGTTTAAACCCGCCCCATGTCATGCCGGGCCTAATCCGGCACCCGAGAAGACTGGAGCTCCTCCGGTCTTCTTGAATCTCATGAAAAACCCGGCTTTAGAAGCAAAATAACAAATAAAAAACAACTTGCTATTTGTGTTTGTCACATGTCAGTGGACTTCGACAATCTTTTTCCCCGGTAGTCACCTAAGGATAATACGTTATTGTCCGAAAAGTGACCTCGGTCGGCTCTAATTCCGGGGCCCCGTCACGGGTAGAAGATTCCCAGGCGGTCTGGGTTATCCAGTTTCCCTCAGCATCATATTCGTAGCGAAATCTTTTATCCGATTCCACGGTTCCGCTAGGGCCATAATGTATTTTCCTCGTGGGAAAAGCTCCTTTACCATACGAATAGACCGATTTATAATTAAGTGATTTAGCCCTTTGGTTTAGAAGCGGCTTGGATCGGATCAAATAAAACGCTTCCTCGATCAGGCGTCCTGCGTCATCATGCGTGTAAACCCACTTGAAGCTATTTGCGGCTTCCGTATGACTCCGGATCTCCTCAATCAAGTTTCCCCTGGAATCATATTGGTAGACTGATGTGGAAAAGAGAACTTCATTTGGAAAAACCCGTTTTTCAGTAACCTTCATTGCGGCATCATCATGCATATAGGTCCACTTGAACGCGACCACTCCCTTGTAGTCATACTCAAGACCTCCCTTGAGCCTCCCCTCGGAATCATGCTCAAAAACCGATTTAAAATCAAGTGATTCCTCATTATAAAGTTGATCCTCCTCAACCTGGTTTCCCTTGATGTCATAGGTCGTGGAGAGCCAGGGCATCCTAGCCCCTGGAATCCACTCTCCAGAATCATCTTTTGAGATCTTCCCGATCTCCACAAAGACTGTCTTCACCGGACCGACAAGTGCCTCCCGTTCCTTATCTGTTTTTTGATTTGGAGCGGCATGAATTACGGATACCCACAAACAGGAACCCAGAAAAAAAGCGCCGCCAAGAAACAAGAATAAGTTCTTAATCCTCATGTGCCCTCATTAGCAACATTAGCAACATTTTTCTAAGCAGGGAAAACAGATACTGGATCCCCCAGAGATCCGTCTGAAGGAAAAATCGGCAGGATTCCGGAAGAGGATCCATACAACAACACGCGGAAAGACCCCTTCCAGTCAAATGGGAACCTTACGAATAAAGGCTTACTTTTTGGGTTTGACGTGACAACGGGTACAGTTCGCAATCGGAAAGGCGACCCGCCCATGACAACGCCCGCAGAACTCTCCATTCACAATCTTCACCATGGAGATCGGGTTTCCTCCCTTTTTCATCATAAAAATACCCGGATGGCAATTACTGCAATCCAGCCAGAAAGTATGAGGAAAATGAGGGAAGATCACATTCGGCATCGACCCCACTGCGGGACTTTCGACATCGAACATAAAGGGCGGGACAGGTGGCTTCGAAAGGTCTAGTGACTCGTGAGGTTGAATAACATTATCTTTGAATGCCTTAACCCAATCCTCAAGGCCTGTCGCCTCTTTGGGAATATCCTTCATCACAACATGGGGATTGGTATTTCCCTGATTATAGGGCGCTCCAGGGGTCGGAAGAACAGTCGGATCCTCAAATTGAGTCAAGCCGGTGACGGGCGGAGGCGCTTCCAGAGAAAGGGGTTCATCTTTCCCCAATTCCTTTTCCTGGGCCTGAACGGGCGCCTTTGCCTGAGCAAGAACAACCGGCTTTTTCGCAGAAGCAGGCGCAGGTGTGGATGCAACCATTTCACTCTTTGCCTGCCGGGCACAAGCGTATATAATCGAGAGGGAAAAAACCATCATTACCAACCCGGTGTAAATACGTTTCTTCTGCCCTTTTTTGCCGGTCATCTAACCCCTCCCCTCATCCTAAATAAAACGAAGACTTTTTGAAGAATCCCGCCACAGAACGGCGAGGACACTCCGACCCGAGATGGGAAAAAACTTTATTTTAACCGCCCGCCAATCCCTTCCCTTGGGCAAAGGCTGTCTTTGAGTATGCGCGTTTAAAGCACAATTTTCAAGGCGACTATTGCGGGAATCCCTCCAGGGGACCTGTTTTCATTCCGGGAACACCGGAGTGACACCGCGCACAGACGATCGGCTTCCATGAAATGGTTCCGTTATGGCATTTCCCACAGAACTGGCCGTCAATGATAATTTTCTTCATGTCAATGTCGTTCGCGCCGGACCGCATTTCAAATATAGCAGGATGGCACACCTTGCACTTGAATTCCGCACGGTGATACCAGTGAGGAAAGACAACCGGAGGCATCCCCCGCTTCTCCGCCTTACTATTTAGCACCATGTCGCCAAAGTAACCCGAAACATGATCGCCGACAAATAGGAACGAAAACAGAAGGACAAATCCAAGTACGATGCCAACCCGAAACTTTTTCATCTTCCCTCCCTTATTGTTTCCCTTTTGCCCCGAACTGTATCTATTTCAGTATTTTCCTGTAAGCGGTTGATTATCATACCCCTTTTATTTTGTCAACATTTTTTTATATAAATCTGGATTATACTCAAACAGGAATCAGGCCTCTGGAGATCTGACAACCCTCTTTTTTTCTTGACAAAAACAAAAAAAAACTTATAGTTATCTTGACATTTTATAACTATTCAGCATGCCAATATTTTGCCTCAGGTCAAGGCAGGGGGAGCACGTAATCCTTGCGTCTTTACCACGACGTGAGGGTTCGGGCCCCAAGGCAAAGCAGGTAAGAAAGATCCGAGTCGGCGTGCCGAATAGTTATAACTTTATTCAGGGCAAGCCTCAATCTCGTTTTGATGTTAATCACCGTATGAATTTAACATTTGTTACTGACCTCTCCGGGCGGGATGGATACACAGAATGATATTTAAGAAGATCCATTTTCTTTTGTTACTCGGAACCGTCGGTCTTTTTTTTCTTCTTTCCGCCTCGGCAAAAGGGGGCTCGATCGTTCGCTCCCGACACGATCTTTCGTTCCTGAACTGGCGCGGATATCAGAATGAGACCGGACCCATGCAGGGAGGGACGTTCTCCGACTTCCGTGAAACCTGTGTCTATTGCCACACACCACACAATAGTAGTAGCTATGCGCCGCTATGGAACCGGGAACTCCCCAAAGAGCGTGCTTATCAGATGTATTCCAGCCCCAACTTTGACTCCACCTTGCCCAAAGCACCCGACGGGATATCTCTCGCCTGTCTTTCCTGTCATGATGGATCAGTCGCGGTCGACTCCGTTCTGAACCCTCCCCGCTTTCACGACATTGTCGAAAGCGGGGTAAAACATCGCATGACACTGGAGGGAGAGCCGGGGTCCGACGGCTGCTCCAAGTGTCATAACCGGAATGAAGGGGCATACGGCGGCGTCTCCGGGGCGCATGATGCCACCATCCGTTACTTTACAAAAGACCTTCGTGATGACCATGCCTTCTCGATGACCTTTCCGTCAATCGACCTTGACCCACAGTTCAATCAACCTACCATTCTCAAGACTGACGGGGGAAGGATGTTTGCCAACGGAATTCAGACCTTCGAGGGAGACAAGGTTCAATGTGCCTCCTGCCATGACATCCACAGTCCGGACGAGAAAAACCTGGAGGGACGCGATCCTTTTCTCAGGGCTTCCAATCGCGGCAGCGCTCTCTGCCTAACCTGTCATCAAAAATGAAGGGAAGTGGAATGAAGCGGGTTCTGATATTGAGTCTATTTGTTTTTATCCTGGGAGGCTGTGGTGCAAAGATCCGCCAGGCCGAACCCGATCTGCTCTGGCCGCCTCCGCCTGATACACCACGCATAAAGTTTATCAAGACGATTACCTCCTCCACAGATGTTGAGAAGAAAAGTTTTTCAGAAGGATTGAAATCTGCCCTCTTCGGGGGAGAATCCGGGGCGTCCCTTGTGAAGCCCTATGCTGTATTCGCGACCCCGGACGAGCGGGTTTATGTCGCCGATTCAGGGTGGCGAAAAGTTCTTGTTTTTGATCCGAAACAGGCACGTTTCTTTATAATCGGTGTCGACGGCCCCGGTGCATTGGCAGGGCCGCTGGGCGTCACTGCTGATGAGAATGGACGAGTCTACGTAACGGACTCCATTCTTCGCAAGTGCTTTGTGTACGACGCTGAGGGGAAGTACCTCTTTGAAATGGGAGACTTAAACCGCTTGGAGCGACCGGTTGGCGTCGCCGTCAATAACACCTTGAAGAGAGTCTATATTGCGGACACTCGAAAGCATCAGATTTTCGTTTTTAATATGGAAGGAAAATTTCTTTTTGAATTTGGAAAGCGGGGGAATAAAGATGGTGAATTCAATTTTCCGGCCAACCTGTTTATTGATGCCGAGGGAAAGATCTATGTCACCGACATGAACTTCCGGGTCCAGATTTTTGACCCGGAGGGGAGGTACCTTTCACAATTCGGCAGTGTCGGAACCGGTTTCGGGCAATTTTCACTTCCAAAAGGAATCGCCGTCGATTCTCAGGGAAATATATACGTTGTAGACTCCCGATTCAACAATGTCCAGATCTTTAACCCTGATGGAAAACTCCTTCTCTTTTTCGGTGAATTTGGAGGGGAAAAGGGCCAGTTCTGGCTGCCCGCTGGTTTGACGATTGACCAAGAGGACAGGATCTATGTTGCAGATCAATATAATCACCGTATTGATGTCTTCCAATACATCGGACCTAAAGAAAACACCGTAAAACCAGTGGCCAGTGAAAAGACCTCTCAGGGCACCGAAGGTAATTTCAGCCTTACAGACGAAAAGCCGGAGAAATAAAACTAAGAAATTGGACTACATGGAATGGAAAGCCTTAATGAAATCACCGGACAGTTCTAAGCCCGCCAGAAAAAAAAGAGCGAAGGCCCTATTCATCAGGCCCCTACTCTTTACCGCCTTATTTATGACAGCAGGGCTAAGCTTCTTTCTGATGAATGCGTCTGCCCTGGAGGACGTCCGGCATTCAAAACATAACCTGGCCGTCAACCCAGATATCCTGGCCGGAGAAGGGAATGACTCCAAACCGGGCGACCTGACCTCCTTGCGGGGTTCACGCAACCCTGAAATCAGGGGAATTGAAGGCGATATTCGCCTCAACGAAGAAATCTGCATCTTCTGCCACACACCGCATGGAGGCCGGAGTAACGTGGATGGGGCTGTCGGCCATGCCCCGCTTTGGAACCGTCGAATTTCCAATCCTATGACCTTCACACCCTATACCAGTCCCAATTATGATGCACAGGATCGCCTGGGAGCGCCCGGGCGTCCCAAGGGCGTCTCCCTGGCCTGCCTTTCATGTCATGATGGCGCCGTCGCATTTGACGCACTGATCAACAGTTCCGGGTCCGGCGGTTTTTTTCAGAGTAACAGATTTGAGTCCGGACCGGGAGGGAGCATCGGCATGGATTTTTCCGGACCCGCTGTCGATGCGGCAAACAGTTTCCGGGAAGGCAGGAGAGATGGGACCGAGGGCGGGTTTGTCTTCTTTGATGCCTTCGGCGGCGGACCTGTACCCTCTCTCGGATCAGAACCCTTCCCAAACCTGGGCCTCGACCTTCAGGATGACCATCCGATCAGCATTGAGATCCCGAGAACCGACCCGCAGTTTCGTGAAATATTGACCAATATTACAACCAAAGGGGGACGCGTTCCCGGAAGCGGCGGCGTCATGTGGATAGATCGAAATCCGAATGGCGCCTTCCTGCCGCTTGATAAGCGTGACCGGATCAGGGCCTATGCCTCAGATCCGAGTCGACCGGACGCCCCCTACATTGAGTGCGCCTCATGCCACAACCCGCATGATGCAGCCCGTCCGGGGGGACAGCCGGCCCTGTCCGAACCGGTGAACGCCCAGACGATCAATAACAGCCTCTTCCTACGGATGGCATCGATGCCGGGAGCCAACCCGCAGGATCGAAATGAGAGGAGCCTGGTTTGCTTGAGCTGCCATAAAAAATAAGGCAGCCTTTTTTATTCCATGAGACGAAGGATATTAAAATCCCAACTGATAAAGGGAGGGCTTTTTTTCCTCTTTCTGGCTTTTACGACTGAAGCCCGATCTGCGGGAGAGAAGGTCTGGGCAGAGGTTAACGCAGTTCCGATTACTGAAGAAGCCGTCAATACAGCGACACAAGTCTATCTTACTCAAATCGGGCACAAAAGGCTTTCGCCCACCAGGATGCTGGAGCTCAAAAGAAAAATGCTGAAGGGCCTGATTGAGCAGGAACTACTCCATCAGGAAGGGCTAAAAAGAGAATGGGTCGTCTCAGAAAAAGAACTTGAAACAGAAATTAAACGGATTCGTGATCGATTTTCTTCAGAGGCGGAATTCCTGGCCGCGATTGAGAAGGAAGATCTCACCCTCAAGGATCTCAGGAAGGGAGTCCGTCGCTTTGTTTTGATCCGTAAAACACGGGAGTCCATCTCCCGGCTGTCTGGTGGCGCCCGACAGGAAAGGCTCCGGCGTATCACTGAAAACTCAGCCATCAAGATCCATGAAGAATAGCCTGAACACGCATCGCCGGAGAAGTCTCCGTCCTGACTAGAGGTCTGAAGGATTCAACCGGCACGGGTAAAAAAAATGAGGGGGAAGATTGCTCCATTCGGGGAAGAGGACTTTTTTTGCGTCTGGAATATTATTATTCTTTCTTTTGCAGATGATGATCATATCCCCTTCTCAGGTTGAAGGGCGGATCATTAATCTGGGAGGTTCTCTTGATTTCAGTTACGGACATATCCGGACCAGGCAGAACGCACGGAAGGATGAGACTTCTTTCATTCAGCAACGCTACAACCTCCACAATTTCGGAGAGATCCTTGACCCGCGCATTGGTACTTTTCTTGTCAACGGAACTTTCCTGACCCAGGACACCAAAACAAACCAGAGTGGATCAGATCAGGACTTCGAATTTAACGATTATTCCTTCGCGCTCAACCTCATCCCCTATATTTCTCCCTTCAGCCTTTACTACCAGCGGGTAAACCGGGGATATGTAGAAAGTGGTGGTCTTTTTGAGAAGACCTTCGGCGTAAGGGATCGCGTGACAACCATCGGAGGAAACTGGTCGCTTTCTGTTCCCCGGCTCCCAAGGCTTTCACTTTCCTATAACCAGTCTGAGTTGGAGTCAACTGATGACGCCAGGCGACTCCCAAACACCCTCAGCCGCTTCTTCAATCTGGAATCAAGCGGCCGGATACGAGAAACCACCTTGATCGCCCGCTATCAATTCAATACAACAGATGTCGCCCGTCCGGGTGGCGTAATCCAAAAAGTCGATGGAAATGCCTTAAACCTATCGACCGCAAGTCGGCTCTCATCCAAGCTCTTCCTGAATACCTACTCCCGGATTGCCAATCGAGGGGGAGGTAATGCAACGGGGGTTACCTTCGCCCAGGAACGCGGTCTCGGGGCTTCTGTCTTTTATACTCCCAGCGTCCTTTGGGATACTCACGCGCGAGTCGATTACTCAGAAACCCCGGGTGGATCAAATGCGGCTGATTTAAAACGCTTCACAAGCTTCTGGAGCGGATCCTACCGGCCGACAAATGAACTTGACATGGTCATGAGCGCCCGGTACTTCCAATTCGATGTTAACGATGCGAAAACCACCTCGCCTTATCTCGACTATCATGTGAACTACCGGCCTTTTTTCGGTTTTTCGACCGGCTATGGATCATCCCTCGGAAACACAACGACCCGGGGCAGCGGCTCCGAAGTCGCCACCTTTTTCCACCGCCACCGTGCTTTCGTCAATTACACCCGTTCCCTCGAAATTCTTCGATTCAGCTCCAGCTACGCAGCCAGCTACGGGATCTCGGATACCAAACAAAAAGGCCCAGGGAGACCGGCATCAGAGCGATCAAGCGACCTGATGAATACGCTCAGCCTGAGTGTGGAGAACACGCGCATCCGTATCGTTCATGTTGCGCTGGCCTACACCTTCAACCATATCGAACGACGAAGCCGGACGGTTCAGGATCTTGAGGATCAAAGGTCCCATGTTATTCAAGTCAATGCAGACAGCAGTTACTTCAGAGGGATTTTTCTGGAAGAAGACCGCCTCCAGCTGCAGTCTACTGCGAGCCTGACCCATATCGATGGTTTTGGCCCGCGCGGAATCACCAGCCTGCTGGACGGCCGGGGAATCTATTACTTTCTTAGCGGCGGCATGGCCTCTCTCGGTTGGACACATCAGGACTATCCGGGTGGTTTCTATTTAGAAACGGATGTCTTTTACGAAGAGGTCCGATGGACATCCTGGTATGGAAATGTCTCACTTACCCTGGGTATCCGTGGCAGCCAGACCCGCGGCCCTGATGACCGCGCTCTGGACCGGGACACCGTCACATCGACAAATACCCTGGCCTACCGGATCGGAAAATTCAGATTTAACCTCGACCATCGATGGTCCACAGACCGCTCCTCCGGGATCGAATATGGAAGCCAATCAATCTTTGCCCGTGCCTCAAGGTCCTTTTAATGTTCCAACTTATGCAGAGAACTCTTCTGACAGGACTTATACTTCTCAGCCTTTCGGCCTGTGCGGCCAAACCCGTCAAGGAGGAAGCACCTCTTTTCTGGCCAAGCCCTCCCGATCCTCCCAAAATTAAATACCTGAAAAGTCTGTCGGAACCGAAAGACATCGGCGTAAACCAGTCCTGGTTTAAAAGGGTTTTCCGTTTTATTTTCGGGAAAAGACGCACCGCCTATATCATCCGTCCATCAGGAATTGCCGCCGACGATCTTGGCGGGGTCTATGTCGCCGACACAGGCTTGCAGGTTGTCCATCATTTTAACCAGACAGAAAACAAGTATAGGCAGTTCTTTAAAATTTCCCCCGGTATCCGTCTACAGAACCCGATCGGCGTTGCCCTTGACGGGGCCAAACACCTATATGTCTCCGACACAGATCTGAACCGCATCTTCGTTTTTGACCCGAAGGGGAAGTTAACTCGAACGATCGGAAGCGATGAAGAAATCAAAAGGATATCCGGAATCGCGATCGACAAAAGCAGGGAGCGCCTTTATGCAGTCGATACCATGGGACATCGTATCCTGATCTACGCTCTCTCAGGAGAAAAAAAAGGCATTATCGGAAAGCGAGGCATCGGGGATGGAGAGTTTAATTTTCCAACCTATGCCACAGTCGACTCAGAAGGCCGTCTCTATGTATCCGACTCCCTGAACTTCAGGGTTCAAGTCTTCGACCCTGAGGGCTTATACCAAAGGCAAATGGGGACACTCGGGAACAGGCTCGGCCAATTTTCCCGGCCTAAAGGGGTCGCAGTCGATCAGGAGAAAAATATCTACGTGGTCGATTCCCTCTTCGACACGGTTCAGATCTTTAATCCTTCGGGGGAATTGCTCCTTCACTTTGGAAAAACAGGCGTCAAGCGAGGGACATTCTGGCTCCCGGCAGGAATTGCGGTTGACCCACAGGGGCGTATCTACGTCGCAGACACCTACAACAAGCGGGTTCAGATCTTTCAGTTACTGGGGGAAGAGGAGATCCCCTCAGGCTGATTACGAGCAGGCTTCTTTTCAATACAGTTTGCGAAACTTTATTGACAAAAATGATGAACTCCTATTATATTGATTGTTCGATAACGAGGCCGACAGGACTATGCGACGATTTCGTTCAATAATTCAAGGTTTTGGGCTGATTCTAGCCCTCCTTGTACTCTACGGCCTGGGTACTCAAAAAGGCTTCGAGATCCTGCCGGGGCGCCTCGATACCCTTGCCTGGGGACAACCGACTGCAGAGCCTTTTACCGAGGATGTCGGCAGTACCAAACACAACCTCTCTGCTGTTCCACTCAGCCCCGACCAGCAACGCATTTTTGATGAAGTTTTCAGTCCGGACAAGGAAAGAAACGTCAAGTCGGTTCCCGGGCCGGGAGGAACAACCGAAGTCTGCGTCTTCTGTCACACACCCCATGGGGCCAACCGGAAGGGAATAAGTTTTCGCGCACCGATCTGGAACCGGAAACTGTCTGCCAATCAATACCAGATGTACGACCAGGTCTGGAGCAAATCATTTGAGGCCAGGCCGAACATGCCCGGTAGACCCACCGGCTATTCTCGTCTCTGCCTTTCCTGCCACGACGGAACAATTGCCCTGGGAAGCGTGATTAACCGGGCCGGGAGCGGAGGGCTGGACTCAGAATATGAGATGGAATATCCGACGGGACAGTCTCCCGCCGGTCCTTTTGGAAGTATACCAACCGGTGAAGGCGCCACCGCGCAGGCAACCCGCGCATTAGGCCGGGACCTTCGCAACGACCACCCGATCTCTATGGTCTTTGACTCCCTCCTGCGTGCTTCAAAAGATATCGAATTTGTTGACCCGGGCCCTCCGATCCGCAGGCCTTTCACGCAAAGCACACCGACACCGATCTCCCCGCTCAGAAGGGCAACGGGGAACAACAATAATGTCTTTGACTCTGTCCAATGCACTTCGTGCCACAATCCCCACCAGGTGGATTTTCCAAAGTTTTTAAGGGCCAACCGCCTTCAGGAGAAGACCTTTGCTTCGACCCAGGCAGAGAAGCGTGTAGGCCCCCCAGTCCCAGGACTCTCCAGCCGCGCAGACAGAGCGCCGGCCGGTGCGATTCTTTGCCTCTTCTGCCACGATAAACCAGGCTGGCCCTATAATCCGGATGAGTTGAATACCCATTTCGGTGACCGGAAGACGGGCGTGTTTGACGATTCACGGCTCAAGATGGGGGCAACCAACCTGCACAGTGATGAAGCGCCGGTTGTCGCCGAGCGCGCCTGCCTGGTCTGCCATGATCCCCACACCCGCCAGGGCGCCGTTCGTATTATGCGGGAAGGCGTTGATGCCTTTGGAAACGTGGCGATCGAACAGACCTGCTATCAATGTCACCAGCCCCAGGAAACATCGATCCTCCAGAACAATACGCGGGCACCGGATATCCGGTCGCAATTTTTCAAAGACCGTGAAGGGAATGGGAACAACGGCACCTCTCCAACCGGCAGCGCGATGGACCTGACACTCGGACAGGGACACCAACCTGTTTTTGTAGATCTTCCCAAGGAAGGGGTCCAGCTCGGAAGCGATAACCGGGTTCCCTCTTTCTTCGGTGGTCCCTTTCCGGAACCGGTCGGAAATAAAGATATCAACATGGAACATGCCCCGAACACGCCAGATACCTCCCACATCGAATGTGTTGACTGCCACAACATGCACCGCGTCACCCGACGGAACCGTTTCCAGGGTATGCCCGGCGTCACCATTCGAAGCGGCATCAAGGCAAAGACCCTCAAAACGGTCGACTCCAAAGAGGAACCCCGCATCTATGAAGTCTGCCTCCGGTGTCATGGAAACACCTTTAATAACCATGTCCGCGAAGCCCTTTTTAAAGCCGTCGGAACAGGCAAGTTTGTTCAAGCCCGCGGGAACAGCCCGATTGACCCCGGAAAGGGTGTTAATGCGCATGGAAGCAACAAACGGAAAGAATTTGACCCGACATCGACGCCTTTTTACCCCGAACTTTTTATGAAGAAAAATGTTAATTTCGGGATGCCGGGCGAGCCTTTTCTCGTACAGGATATACCTCCCACACTCAACACCTCCTTTCATCCGGTCGCCGATCTCGGGAGAAACCAGTCCGGGGTCTTGAATAACTTCAACCTGAATGTGGGGGCACCGACACTGCAAGGTCAATTGATGGGAGGATTCGGACATCAGGCCAGCTTTGGCCCGGATGGAAAAGTCAGTGGCGCAACAGACGCCGGGCTTTCACGGGAAGCGACCATCATGTGTCCCGATTGCCATAACACCGATCTTTTCGGGACATTCAACGGCGGACTTACTCCATTCTTTCAAGGGATAGGCGTTACTCCCAAGATCAATCTCCCCGATTATCCAGGCCCCATTCTCTACGACGACACCAGAGGAAAGGCTTTCCGGCGGACAACAGACCGTTCACCGAATATCCCTGTCAACCCGGATGGCGTAAGGAAGGCCTCATTGGACGATCCGAAAACCCCTCAAGGGCCGCACGGTTCCATCTATAAAAGGATACTCAGGGCCAACTATGATACGAACATTGGGACATCCGAGGAAAAACCGCCAGGGACACAAAAAGGGCAATACAACCCACAGAACTTCGCCCTCTGTTATAATTGCCACAACGAGGCGGCCTTTATCACGCCCTATTGGGAATCTCCAACTGCGATTGCCCCGAAGTCAAGGCTCACAAATTTTTATCGGGGAAATACACAAGATGTCGACGGCAGCGGAAGTACCGGTGGAAACCTTCATCTCCTCCATCTTGTTGGCCGCACAAACGCCCGATGCCACGAATGTCACAACAACGTACACAGCAATGTTGAGTCAGGAAATACGGTCTATGTCGGCCTGAACAATACCCAGTTTAAGATAGACAACCCCGGACACGATCAGAGCACGCACCTTCTCAATTTCCAGCCCAATATCAAGGGAAACCGCTTTACCGATAAACCGATGTGGGGGAACGGAGAAACCGTAAACAAAGCCGATTGGGACCTTGGGCACAAAGGCCCGGGATGTAATCTTCGATGCCATGGCTTCAACATGGTTCATAATACCGACGCCCACTCGGTCATCAACGGCGAAAAGTAAGGGGAGCAATGTCCCTCAAAAAGTCGCTCGTCCTTTTCTTTCTTCTTTTCATTCCCATTGAATACACCATCATCTCATTGAGCAGGAAAGTTGTCCCGCCGGAAATGCGCCTTGTTCCGGCAGGAGAATTCATCATGGGAAGCAATGAGGTGGATCTGGAAGAGACCCAGAAGGAGCTGGGGAACAAAAAACCATTCTATCTCGATGAACATCCCCAGCACCGTGTCAACCTGCCCGACTTTCTGATTGATTTGACAGAAGTCACGAATAGAGCCTATGCCGATTTTATTAAAACCAGGATGCGGAACCCGCCTCCCGCCTGGAAAGGTGGAGACTTTCCCTCCGGACAGGGGACACTTCCCGTAGTGGAGGTGAATTGGTATGAGGCCCGTGACTATTGCCGGTCTATCGGAAAACGCCTTCCAACTGAGGAAGAATGGGAAAAGGCCGCTCGCGGTCCTTCAGGGAATATGTTCGTTTGGGGAAATAAATTTGATCCGATGAAAGCAAATGTCAGTGCCGGTAGCCATGGCGGGGCCACGATGGTGGGCCGTTGGAGTAGTGATCGCAGCTTTTACGGTATCTACGATATGAATGGGAATGTCATGGAGTGGGTAGATGACTGGTACCAACCCTATCCGGATGGAGATTATGAAAGCCCCGATTTCGGAGAACAATTCAAGGTGGCAAAAGGAGACGCGTATGGTGAATCGGGACATTATGCCATGACAATCTTCTCTCGACTCCCCTACCGCCAAAACGTCCTGCCCGAAACCCGCTTTCCCTTCCTCGGCTTCCGCTGTGCAAAAGATTGGTAGCAGAAAACTTCAATAGCCGTGAATAGTGGTTATTCGGAGAGAAAATCTGAAAAAGGTTTCGCGTAGCCGGTCAACTCGATATATCCCTTTCCGGAGATAGCTTTTCCGGCCTTCTTCCCTTTAAAACGGCTCGCCCCTTCCCAATAGGTCACACGGGTGCTGGCCGCCGTGATCAGTTCCTGTTCCCGGAGGAGAGGCTTTGATGTCATGACAAGTTCCTCGGACGGGATTTCGATTTGCCATTCTACAGGATAGACGGCTCCGCTTTCTTTACTCTTCCAGTTCTGAATGGGCCTTAGCGTAAAATCATCTGCTGCAAGGTAGCGTATCTTTCCATCGGGATAAACAATCGTGCCGCTTGATACGGGGTCTTTTTCACCGCCTTTTCTACGGATCTTGTAGATCATCACCTCGCTTTGATCATCCAACTGGATAGAAAACCAATCCCATCCGATCTGGGCGGCATTCAGGATGCTGGTGCTGAATTCATGATCCATCCAACTGCTTCCGGTAACCTGTTCTTCCTTTCCGTCGATCCGGAGAATACCTGCTGTTTTGAGCCGTGTATAGGAATAATAATGAGAGGTTTGCCCTTCCTCTTCCCCTTTAAGGCTGATCCCGCTTTCACCGTGGATGACCAAATGTTTTTCGGGCGTTAGGATCAAGTCAATCCGCCAATCTTCACTTTTTTGAAGATCACCTCCTGCTCGAAGATGAATTTGCTCCCTTTCGCCAACGGCCTGCCATCGGTCAATCCAGACCTCCAGATGATCCTCTTTTGCGCCCGCCTTTCCAATAGCCGCCCGACTGATCTTCTCTTGAAAATGAAAGCGCCCCCCCGGGAGATCAGTCACGGCAAAGTGGGCCAGATAAACATCCCGGACAGACCACCGTGAAGGGTTCTCTATAACCTTGGCATTCGCAATCCCGCGTCGGAAAAAGGTCAATTCGTAACCGTATTCTTTTCCGGTCTTCGATTCAATGTTTCCCGTAAAATACCACCATTCGATCTGAAAGTTGGGGTGAGCACCGTGATCCTTCGGAAAAGTGTAGGCATAGCCCGGCTTGGCATCTTCAAACTGCCTTTCTGCTGGAATGTCCCCGGCCCATAAGAAACGACAAGGCAGGAAGATGATCATGGAGAGAATCGACACTATCCGCTTATTCATAGGCGATTGCCTCTGTGATGTCCATCTTCGCCGCCCTCCGCGCAGGAAAATAACCGGCCAGGAGGGCCGTGAGTGTTGCCAGAATAAAAGCATGCAGAATAATATGCGGGGGAAGATGCACGAGAATAGTCCATCCAAAGGACTCCTTGTTAATCACAAGGATCAGAAGAAGGGAAAGAAAGAAGGCGCAGAAAAGAGCCAGAAACCACCCGATCAATCCCATATAAAAAGCCTCGATTAAGACCACCTGGATGACTTGCCGTCTCGAACCGCCGATCGACCTCAAAAGACCGATCTCCCTCCGGCGCTCCAGGATGGAGACATAAAGTGTATTGGTAATACCGAGAAGAGCCACAAAAACGGCAATCCATTCGAGTGCATATGTAATCAAAAAAGTCTGGTCAAAAATCTCCAGGATCTCTTTTTTAAAGTCAATCTGCGTTGTGAAGGCCAGCCCAAAGCGGCTCCCCCATTTTTTCACAAGCACCTGCCTGACAATATCCGCTTGTTTTCCTTCCCTGAGATAGATCGCGAGAACATCAATCTCATGATCATCCCAGCTTTCTTTCAGAAAAGATCGGTCAATGACCATTTTTCCCCCGTCGGTGCTGTAATCATAAAAGATCCCTCCGATACTTACGGGAATATCCCCACGGGGGGAAGGAATCTGTATCGTATCACCAACACGAAGTTTGAATCGATTTGCAAAGACTTCTGAAACAAGCACCTTCTTCTCACGAATCGCCTCCTGAATGATCTTCTCCGACACACCCGACTGAAAGAGATATCGGCTATGGGATCGATGAACCGCCAAATCGCGTCCAACAAGCCGGGCCGGCTCATCCCGAAAAATGATCTCAATCGACCGATACCGATCAAGCGCTTCAATCCCCGGCATGGCCTCAACTTTTTCGCTGAGTTCACCCGGAATGGTCTCGTCTGTATCCCTCGACATGTAGGAGGCCGGAAAACCAATAATATCGGAGCGTATCGTCTGATCAATCCAGACTTCAACGGTACTGCGGAAACTTTCGATCATGATCACGACACTCATCATCATCGCCAGAGCGCCCATGAAGGCCGAGATCGTCGGTGCATTCCGACGAACGGCTTGTTCAAGATGTCCTTGTGCCATCCGCCAGGATGGGGGCATCCGGGAAAGCAATGGGAAAAACATTCTCGAAAAGGCAAAGATCGCGGATGGAACGATCAGTGAAAAAGCCACCAAGAGGAATGCCGCTGAAAGGTATCCGGCCCACTGAAGGCCCCATTCAGGAGGAATTTGAGAAAGCATAAATGCCGCCGCACCGAAAATCATCCCGACAGCCAGAAATCGGCCTTGCCTTACCTCGCTTTGTTCGTGGTAGATCCCTTCCATCGACTCGCGCGGCTTTAGAAATGCAGCCTGCAAAGCGGGAAAAAGGGAAGAAAGGGTGGCGACAAAGATCCCGATCCCTGTCCCCTCAAGAAAGAGCAAATGCGGCAGGGAAAAAGGGGAAGGCGGAATTGGTACATAGAGTGCATTCACCGTTTGTGAAAGGATCTGAATCACCCCCCGGCCCAGAAGCGCACCCGCAAAAACTCCGGCAAAACCGCCTGCCGTCCCGATCAGGATCCCCTCAAAGGTAAAAAGGCAAAAAATATGTAAACGGGTAACGCCCAAAGCACGCAGGATACCAATCTCCTTCCTTCGGTGCATAACCGAAACCAGGAGGGTATTGTAGATGAGGAAGATCCCGACAAAAAGAGAAATGGCGCTCAGGGCCGTCAGGTTGAGTTGAAAGGAAAAGAGCATCTTTTCAACCTGCCTGGAGCGCTGTTCGGGCCGACGAATCGCCAGACGGCCGCCAAGCCCTTTCGCCAGGCGCTGGATGACCGTATCAAGTTTGACCTCTTCATCTGTCATCAGATCGATTCGATCCAGTTTTCCCAGCTTTCCCAGGGTCCATTGGGCTGAGGCAATGTCCATAACCGCAATATTGCCGTCGAGTCCCAGAGCAACACCCTCCGGCTCCAGGAGCCCGGCGACGTATAGATCCAGACGGGAGGACTCTTTCCGGACCGAAAAATGATCTCCGATTTGAAGGTGATGCCTTTCCGCAAAGGGCACCGTCAGGAGAACGGCCGAAGGGTCGATCAAGACCTCAAAGGACGCTCTCTCCTCACCCACAACTTCATAGTTTCTAAAAGGAACTTCCTGTAAGAGGTCAATACCTATCAAGAGGAGAACTTCTCCCTCGGCAGAGGGCGGGCTCGACATCGGGAGGACAGATTGGACAATCGGCGCAATAGAGATCACTCCAGGCGTTTTACGGATCTCTACAAGGTCCATCTCATCAATGGCCCCACCCCTCCCCACAATCTCAAGCTTTGTATTTCCGGCAAAGAGATCGACCGATTTCCGATAGGCCGCAAGAACACTCTCATTCGCAAGTCGGATAGAAATAAATACGGCGATTCCAAGGGCAACGCCAACCAGGGTCAGCCAGGTTCTCCTTTCATGGATGAGGTGGCGTACGGAAATAGACCTGAGGAGAACAAACAACATTTAGCCAATCTCCCGCAAAACTTCAATCCGGTCTATTTGACTGTCCTTAAGATGGATGATCTGATCGCCAAAGGAAACCGCCTGCTTGCTATGCGTGGCCAGGAGGATGGTCACGCCTGATAGACGGGATCGGGAGGCGAGTAGCTTAAGAATATCCTCCCCGGTTTTGGAGTCTAGATTCCCGGTCGGCTCATCCGCCAGGAGGATCTTCGGACAAATGACATCTGCCCGCGCGATAGCAACACGCTGCATCTCCCCGCCTGATAAAGCACTCGGGAGATGGTCCAATCGAGGTTCAAGCCCAACGCCAACGAGGGCAACTCTCGCCTTCTCCCGCGCTTCAGTAGGACGATCCCCCCGGAGCAGAAGGGGAAGGGCCACATTTTCCAGGGCATTCAACATCGGCAGGAGATTAAAAAACTGAAAAATCATACCAATTTCTGAGCGCCGAAGCGCCGTCCATTGTGTATCGCTGAAATTCTGAGTTGATTTTTCTGCGATGAAGATCTCCCCCGCTGTCGGCTGATCCAGTCCGCCAATCAGATTCAGGAGCGTTGATTTTCCACAACCGCTCGGCCCCATTATAAGGGAAAATGACCCTTTTTTGATCGCAAGAGAGACATCCTTCAGTGCCGTAACCGGTTCTGTTGGATGCGGGTAGGTCTTCTCCAGATTGATAACTTGAATCACAGGCTTCCCTTGCAGAGGGGATAGGTAAACGGTTAGGCCGGGCTCTTGAAGCGCATCAAGCGTCTTCGTGTATACTTTATCCTATATGGATAATAATCAGAAGCAAAAATCCCGAAAACAAGTCAGGGTCCTGCTCTTTGGGTATCTGTTTTTTTTATTCATCGGCTGTGAGGACAAAACCCCGACCCTCAGCCCTCTGGCCGATGGCGCCGTTGTTCTCGCCTTCGGAGACAGCTTGACTTTTGGAACCGGGGCGGAAAGCGGGACCCGCTATCCCGAATTGCTCGAAGGGATGATTCACCGTAGCGTCATCAATAGTGGGATAGCCGGTGAATTGACACATGGGGGCTTGAAACGGCTTCCGGGCCTGCTTGAAGACCTGCAACCCTCCCTGTTAATCCTCTGTCACGGGGGAAATGATTTATTGAAAAAAACAGGGGAAAACCAGGCAGCGGACAATATCCGGTCAATGATAAAACTGGCAAGAAATGAAGGAATCGGCGTTGTTTTAATCGGGGTTCCCAGACCTGACCTTTCCTTCTCAGCCCCCCTTTTTTACAAGGAAATTGCAGAAGAGTTCAATATCCCATACGAGGAGGAGGTTCTGGCCAACATCCTCTCGAAACGTGAGCTCAAGAGTGACCGGGTCCATCCGAACGGTGACGGCTATCGTAAACTGGCGGAGGGAATCGCAACACTTTTAAAAAAGGCTAGAGCCATCTAGGTCAAGAGGCTCCACCGACGCCGATTATTGAGAAAGACCGCTATCATGGCTTGCCAATACTTTGGAAATGTGGTCATATAAAGCTTCCAGTTCACTCTCAAGCCTTAAGTCTTTCGTAGTGCTTGCAGCCAATGCGAGATATCCAAGCATATCCTGAAGTTCCTCTGGATCATATTTGCCAACAAACTGACTAAGATTTGAATCTCTTCCCAATCTGGATAAAATGTCAGACTGGCTAAAGTTTTGTCTGGCTAACAAATCCCTGTCACGCGCCCTAATCCTCAAGGTTATTTTATCCGAAGTCTCAATATTGAATTGTGCCATGCTTATGCATTACCTCCCTAATGTACTCTCTCGTAAACCTTATTTTTTCTATTATCACATGAGGATTTAGTTTTCACAATGTCTGTCGGCGCACTCACGAAACGATTGGATATAACAACTTATGACTCTGTGGCAATGAAATCTTCTCTTTGAATGGAGACAGACAATATATCTCTCTACTCACAACACCTTTCAGGGAACAAGTCTAGCAAATTCCTTGCCACAGCCATAACTCATTGATTTATATTAATATTTTATTTAATCCAACTCACCCCTAAGGACACTGTCCAAAAATGTGTACAGTTTGCCGACATATAATTAACTCCGCCGCTAGACGAAGAAAACCGCCGCCATAAAGACAAAGACTAGTAATTTCAAATAGATAGATAAATTAGGATGGGGTTGGTGGACCTATTTAACAATAATCCTTATGTGACAGTTTTCCGTCACCTAGGTAAAAAAGTAATTTGACCGAAGAAGAAGGATTGAACAGCGTATCCCCCCAGCTACCCACAAACTTGAACAATCATCTCCAGTTCAACCGGGGCGTCAAGTGGAAGGTTGGCAGCACCGAGGGCCAGGCGGGCATGTCGACCGACTCCGCCAAATATCTCTATGAGCAGTTCTGAAGCCGCGTTAGCAATAATGGACTGTTGGGTAAATCCCTCTGCAGAGGCAACATGTATGGAAAGCCGGACGATTTGTGTGACCTGGTTCAGGGAACCGCATTCGGACCGGATAACGGCCAGCCCGTTAAGAAGCGCAATACGTGCCGCGTCCTCTCCCTGCTCCAACGTTAATACCTTCCCGATCTTTCCGGTAATAAGGAGTTTTCCGTCCACCAGGGGAATCATCCCGGACAAGAAAAGGAGATTTCCGCTTCGGATCACCGGAACATAATTGGCCACCGGGCTCGGCGCCGGGGGAAGGGTCAGACCTATAGACTTGAGTCTTTCTTCTGCATCCATAAATTACACCATCTGCGGGAGAAAGCTATTCCCATGCAGAAGAGCTTCCACCTGAAAAATTTCAGCCAGAG
Source organism: Nitrospiria bacterium (assembly GCA_046756865.1). GTDB lineage: Bacteria > Nitrospirota > Nitrospiria > SBBL01 > JAADHI01 > DUAG01. The sequence continues at coordinate 31,014 of JBHHXE010000005.1, forward strand.
TTTGGCCCAAATCGGCAAAACTTTCCCGTGTTCCCACATCTTTTCCCAATCGACCTGCTCCCCGACCAACAAGAAGTGGAACATATTCCCTCGTATGATCCGTCCCTGGAAAAAGAGGGTCATTCCCATGATCTGCCGTCACAATCAAGAAATCATCTTTAAGCATCTTCGAATTAATTTCCGGGAGCCGGCGGTCAAATACGCGCAAGGCTTCGGCATACCCCAGGGGATCGTTTCGGTGGCCGTAAAGCATGTCAAAATCAACCAGGTTGGTAAAGATCAAACCGGAATCCATCCGCTCCAGAGATCGGATTATCTGGTCGATACCATCCGCATTGTCATGAGTATGGATCGCCTCGGAAATCCCCTTTCCTGAAAAGATATCCTCAATTTTTCCAATGCCAACAACTGGGATCGCCTGTTCTTCAATCCGGTCAAGCAATGTAGCAGAAGGTGGCGGGAGCGCAAAATCCCGACGCCGTTCAGTCCGCTTAAAGCACCCCACCTCCCCGACGAATGGTCTGGCAATCACCCGTGCTACATGATGGGGCGGACTCAAAAGCCCTCTTGCCGTAAGACAAATATCATAAAGATCCGTCGGTGAGATAACATCCTCATGCGCGGCAAGCTGAAAAACAGAATCTGCCGAGGTATACACAATGGGCGAAGCTGTTTTTACATGTTGCTTACCGAGGGTGTTGATAATGTCCGTCCCGGACGCGACACAATTTCCAATAACGCTGCGACCGATGGCTGCCTCAAAGGGGGCGAGAACTTCACGCGGGAAACCCTTAGGATAAGTCGGGAAGGGCTCTTTAGTCACTACGCCCATCATTTCCCAATGACCGATGATCGTATCCTTGCCCGCCGAACGTTCAGCCATTCGCCCAAAATATCCGTTTGGATTTCCGACCGGCGATATTCCCTGAAAAGAACCGAGGCGCCCTAAACCCATCTTCTCTAAATTCGGAAGATCAAGCCCCCCCACGGAATCGGCAATGTGACCCAGGGTATCGCTTCCTACGTCACCATACTTCCCCGCATCCGGAAGTGCTCCGACACCCAGCCCGTCCAGGACAATCAGGATCACCCTTCCTTTAGGGTGCATAAGCGACACATGACCTCGCTTTGTTTTCTATTTTTTCTCTTTCTTCTTAATTGGTACTTGCGAACGGCGTTATTATGTTCCCGGATCGTTTTTGAAAAATAGTGGGTCCCGTTATTTTTTGAGACAAAGTAGAGGTAGTCGACATCTTCAGGATAGAGTGCTGCATAAATGGAGTCGCGACCGGGGCTTGCAATCGGCCCGGGGGGAAGGCCTTTTACCTTATAAGTGTTATAGGGTGAAGAATTTCTCAAATGTTTTCTTGTCAGATTCCCATCAAAATCAGCCAGAGAGAAGATAACCGTCGGATCACTCTGAAGCCTCATTTTCTTTTTAAGACGATTATGGAACACGCCGGAGATCAGCGTCCGCTCCGATCCGACTCCCGTCTCTTTTTCGATGATTGAAGCAAGTGTCAAAACTTCCAACTCCGTCATGCCAATCTCATCTGCCCGCTTCTGAAATGAGGAATCATAAACAGACTGAAACTGTCTAACCATAACCTGAACAACTTCAGTGGCAGGCGTATTTTTGCCGAATTGATAGGTTTCCGGGAAGAGATAGCCTTCCAGGTTCTTGGCCTTAATCCCCAGTTTCTTTATGGCACTTGGATCATGGACCGCCTGAAGAAAAGTGCGTGAATTGACAAGGCCAGCCTCTTCGAGGATGGCCGCAATCTGCTTCGAGGTTAAACCTTCTGGAATAACCACCCGATGAAGGACAACTCTCCCATCCACCAGGTGTTTGAGGATTTCCATCGGGCGCATTGCCGTATGGAGTTGATATTCTCCCGGCTGAATGCGCCTCTCTCCGCCAGTCACCTTTCCCAGGATATTGAAGTAAAAAGGTCGTTTAATAAGCCCTTCGCTCTTGAGAAGGTCAACAACCATATGGTAGGAAGCTCCCCTGGGGATCTCAACTTTCTTTTCTATCTTCTCCAAAGAGGGCGCTTCATCCAGAAAACGGACCCAGTGAATCACGCCAAGAAGGAGAATTGCAACGAACAGAAGCCATTTTATTTTGGGTCTTGTCTTCAATCCGGTGATCAACTCCCTTCACATGACAGGAAAAGAAAACCTGACAAAGGACTGTCTGAGAAAAACGCCCGAGTCCTAGATTTCGGTTTAGGAAGGAGATCCTTCCCTTTTAAACTGCCGCGAGGACTCCCACGCATGGAACCTCGCCTCGAGATCGCTCAGCCCCTTTTCAAGTCGTTCAAAGTCAGAACAACCTGGAAACTTGATCCGGCCAGAGACCTTCCGGCAAAGCTCATCCACCTTCCGACACCAGTCCCGTTCTTCCTTTTCGGTAGAGTCGAAAAAAGACTTTAGGCGAAGCGCCTCTTTGTTTTGACTCGCCTCTCCTTTTTTTTCCAGTTCGGAGATGACTTCTTTGGCCTGAACCGATAGACCAATCCCGATTAAAGCAACCTTTTTCGCCAAGGTAAACATCAGGAACCTCCTTTAGGTTGTTCACCAACCTTTTTTATTATTTCTATTGCCCGCTCAAGGGCCAAGTCCAGCTTTTCGATATTTTTTCCACCCACTTGGGCCATCTCCCGCTTTCCACCACCCGTCCCGCCAATCACGTCTGCAATTTCCTTAACAATATTAGCCGCTGAAAAACGATCCGTCCAGTCCGAAGTCACCATGACCACCAGTGTCACTTTGTCCGCATCGGGAGCAATCGCACCCACGATGACGAGTCCTGATTTCAGGAGATCGCGAAGGTGATCGGCATGTGCACGGACTTCCCGGATATTTGCCGGAGGAATTCTTTCCGAAAGAACGGAGAGCGATCCGATCTTGTGGATATTCGCCAGGGGATCGGGCGAATTTATTTTTCGCTGCGAGCGAAGCCGTTCCATTTCACGATCTTTTTCCTGCAATTGGCCCATAAGCCGCTCGGCCTTCTTGAGCACTTCGTCCGGGCGGCTCCGGAATATCGTCCCTATTTTTTGAAGCATGCGCTCCTGATCCTTCACCCAGTGGTAAGCCCCCGGGCCGGTCAAAGCTTCAATTCGGCGGATTCCAGCAGCCACGCTGCCTTCACGAACAATCTTGAAAAGACCAATCTCCCCCGTATCCCGGCAATGGGTCCCTCCACAGAGTTCTCTACTGAAATCAGCCACTTCCACAACACGAACCTGTTCACTGTATTTTTCACCGAACAAGGCCATCGCCCCTGTTGCAATGGCCTCTTTGAGGTCCTGTAAGTGGGTCTGAACA
>JBHHXE010000006.1:0-33364 GCA_046756865.1 Nitrospiria bacterium
ACCGGACATTTCTACTTTGGTCACATTAGGACATTTCTATTTTGGCTTTACAGGGATTTAAATAAGAATTGACAACATTGGATGTGTTGGATATAATTGTCTTCAACTGCAACTGTGGATAGGGTCTCGCTTTCGGAGTATGTTGCAAAAGAGGGGTTCCTGCCGGGCACGGTTCAGGGGGCTCATATCTCACACTCTATTCTTCCAAAATCTGCATCAGGGCATATCAATTAAGAAATAAAACCCATATCAAGGAAAGCACTTAATTACTTGTCTTGTGTTTCTCTTTTTTCTTCGAGGTGAAGGGACATGCGGTTTTGTGAACCGGGCGCGCATATTGCTGCCCTGGTGATATGTGTCTTCTCTGCTCACAACGTTTCAAAGGATAGGAACATCTGATTTGCCGAAGGAGAATAAAATGAATCTTTCTGAATTAAAAGAAAAAAGTATCTCAAAGCTCTTTGATGTTGCGAAAGAGTTAAGGGTTGAAGGGGCGAGCAACCTGAGAAAACAAGAGCTGATCTTTGCGATACTTCAGGCTCAGGCGGAAAAAAATGGAACAATTTACGGTGAAGGCGTTCTTGAAACGCTCCCTGATGGTTTCGGCTTCCTCCGTTCTCCTGACTACAACTACGTGCCTGGTCCGGATGATATCTATATCTCCCCTTCTCAAATCAGAAGGTTCAGTCTTCGAACCGGTGATATTGTCTCCGGTCAGATACGCCCGCCAAAAGAGACCGAACGCTACTTTGCTCTCCTGAAGGTTGAAAAGATTAATCATGAAGAACCTGAGGCTTCCCGGAATAAGATCTTTTTTGATAACCTGACTCCGCTTTACCCGATGGAAAAGTTGAAGCTCGAGCACAGTGCGGCCGATTCTTCAACGCGAATCATTGAATTGGTAGCGCCGATCGGGAAGGGACAGCGTGGCCTGATTGTCGCCTCGCCGCGTACCGGGAAGACGGTACTTCTACAGTCGATTGCGAAGTCGATCATGAAAAATCACCCTGAGGTGACATTGATTGTGCTGCTGATCGATGAACGTCCCGAAGAGGTGACGGATATGTTGAGGGAGGTAAAGGGGGAAGTGGTCAGTTCCACCTTTGATGAGCCACCTCAACGGCATGTCCAAGTGGCAGAAATGGTTCTGGAAAAGGCAAAGCGACTTGTGGAGCATAAACGGGATGTGGTCATCCTCCTGGATTCCATCACCCGGCTGGCCCGTGCCTTTAATACGGTGGTGCCTCCGAGCGGAAAGGTCCTTTCCGGCGGGCTGGATTCGAACGCCTTGCAGCGGCCGAAGCGTTTCTTTGGCTCAGCAAGAAATGTTGAAGACGGTGGGAGTTTGACGATTATTGCCACGGCCCTGGTGGAGACCGGAAGCCGGATGGATGATGTTATTTTTGAGGAATTTAAAGGAACGGGTAACATGGAGCTTCATCTGGATCGGAAACTGGCCGACCGGCGCATCTTCCCAGCGATTGATATTACGCTTTCCGGAACCCGGAAAGAGGAGTTGCTTGTTGAAAAAGAGGATCTGAACAAGATGTGGATCCTCCGCAAGGTTCTAAGCCCTCTCTCAACGATTGAGTCGATGGAATTTTTAATTGATAAGCTTCGTGGAACCAAAACAAATAAGGAGTTCCTGGAGTCGATGAATAAGTAGGCTGACTTCGAGATGACTTACGAGGATTGCCTTGGGGGCAACCGCTGATCTTTTAAATAGTCCTTGAATTGCCGAATAAATTCATATATGATCTCACCGCTTGATATTGTGTTTACACCCCCCCTTTAATTAGAAGTGAAGAACTGACTATGAAAAAAGACATTCACCCGAAGTATGAAGCCATGAGCATTACCTGTGCCTGTGGTGCGGTCATGGAGACAAAGTCAACACAGAGCGCAATCCGCCTGGATATCTGTTCTTCGTGTCATCCCTTTTTTACGGGGACGCAGAAGATTGTCGACACCGAAGGGCGGGTCGAACGATTCAAAAAGAAGTATCAGAAATTCGCAAAAAAATAACCTCCGCATGCTCCTTCCTGAACCTGCCTGTCGGCGGGTTTTTTTACCTCAAGGTTTTCTAACTGTCCTGCCGAGGTCGTTGATGCTGATTAGAAGAACGGCCTGAATTCGTACCTTTGATGGTGCGCAAGAGAGAAAAAGATGGTTGTCGCGAATGAAAATTTTTTCTTTGAGAAGCTTGAAGAGATATCAACAGAATATGACGAACTAACACGAAAACTCTCAGACCCTGTCATTCTGGCACAAGCTTCAGAGCGAACCCGGCTTTCTAAAGCACGGGCTGACTATGAAGAAATCATCCATCTCTATGAAGGCTATAAATCCCTCATGAACCAAATATCTGAACTCGATGAAGTGCGTCATGACAAAGACGCAGAAGCGGAGTTGAGAGAGCTGGCGGAGTCGGAATGGAGCGATTCCCAAGATAAGAAGGCCGAGATGGAAAGGGCCTTAAAGCTGCTCCTTTTGCCGAAGGACCCGATGGATGACCGGAACCTTTTCCTGGAAATTCGCGCGGGGACGGGTGGAGAAGAGGCTGCCTTGTTTGTGTCAAACCTTCTCCGGATGTATACGAAGTACGCCGAGAAATTTCGATGGAAAGTCGAGATCATCAACTCCAGCGAAACGGGGATCGGCGGTCTCAAGGAGGTCATCCTCTCTGTTGCCGGAAAAGGTGCCTATCGGCTCCTAAAATATGAAAGCGGTGTCCACCGCGTTCAAAGGGTCCCTGCGACGGAGGCGAGCGGGCGTGTCCATACTTCTACGACGACAGTCGCCGTGGTTCCTGAAGCGGAGGAAGTCGATATCCACATTGAACAGAAAGACCTTCGCATAGACACCTATTGTTCTTCAGGTCCGGGTGGGCAGAGTGTGAATACAACCTATTCTGCCGTTCGTATTACGCATATCCCGACTAATCTTGTTGTGACCTGCCAGGATGAGCGATCTCAATTGAAAAACCGGGGGAAGGCGATGCGGGTGCTCCGTTCCCGGCTCCTGGAGGCGGAGCGCGAAAAGCAGGATGCCAAGGCGGCTCAAGAGCGAAAATCTCAGGTCGGAACTGGTGGGCGGAGCGAAAAGGTCAGAACCTATAATTTTAAAGAGAATAGGGTAACGGACCACCGGGTGAATCTTTCGCTCTATCAGCTCGACCAGATCCTCGAAGGGGAAATCGATCCCTTTATCAAGGCCTTGACGTCGCAAGAGGAAGAGAGAAAACTGCAAGATCTGCATGCGGGGTCATGATTTTCATATGCTGCTGACAGGGAAAATAGACGTATCGGATCTCTTGGAAAAAGGGACGGCTGTTTTGAAAGCGCATGGGATTTCCTCCCCCCGACTGGAAGCTGAGAGCCTGCTCTGTTCGGTTCTGGCCTGCAAGCGAATCGATATGTACCGCAATCCGGATAAGCAGTGTACGGAGCAGCAGGAGAAGCTATTCGGGGAAGGCGTCAAGCGTCGCTCGATGCATGAACCGCTTCAATACATTACCGGAGAAGTCGGTTTTTCCGGTCTTTCCCTTATGATCCGGCCTGGTGTCTTTATTCCCCGTCCCGAGACGGAACTCATTGTTGAGGCAGTTTGTGCCATCACGCCCTCTCCGGAGCGCATTCTTGATCTTTGTACGGGGAGCGGGGCCTTGGCCGTGGCGCTGGCCTCAAGGCTGCCCTTTTCAAAAATTACTGCGATTGATTGTTCAGACCTCGCCCTAAGCAATGCCCGTCTGAATATTGCGCGTCACCAATGTGCGGATCGCGTTACCCTGCTGGAGGGGGATCTCTTCAAGGCCTTTCATTGCGAGAGCGGGCGTCGCGAAACAGATTCAGACCCACCGCGATTTGACTTGATTGTTTGTAATCCGCCCTATATCCCGGAGGAGGAGGGCCCACACCTTCAGCCGGAGGTGAGGGATTATGAACCGCGCGCCGCTCTTTTTGCCCCGGAAAAGGGGAGGGCTTTTTATCGCAGGATTGTTCAGGAAGCACCCTCCTATCTGTTTCCAGAGGGGCTTCTTTTATTTGAGCTTGGGACCGGCCAGGCCGGCTGGTTGGAAGCAAAGCTGAAAAAAGAGAAGCGGTTCCAAGCACATTTTGTTCCTGACATGGCGGGGATTGACCGGGTGGCGGTCTGTTCCCCATTCCTGGATGGCGCCACGAGCAAGGACTGAGTCAAAGTGGATAAAATAATGATTCAGGGCGGTAAGCCTTTGATCGGAGAAGTAGAGATCAGCGGGGCGAAGAATGCGGCCCTTCCAATCCTGGCGGCGACCCTGCTGTCTGGCGAAGAGCATCGCCTGACGGGTGTTCCTGGTGTGATGGATGTCTCTACAATACAGAGGCTCCTAAAGAAGATCGGCGCTCAGATTGAAGAACAGGACGGTGCCCTTTCTATCCGGATTCAAAAGATTGAGAATTGTGAGGCCCCCTACCAATGGGTCAAAACGATGCGTGCTGCAATCCTGGTGCTTGGTCCGCTTCTGGCCCGCTGCGGGGAGGCCCATGTCTCCCTGCCGGGAGGGTGCGCGATTGGCGCGCGGCCGATACAGTTGCACTTGTCCGCCCTTGAGAAAATGGGGGCGACGGTAAAGATCGAACATGGTATCATTCATGCGGAGGCCTCAGGATTAAAAGGGGCCGACATTTATTTTGACGTCTCAACGGTGACGGGGACTGAAAATATTATGATGGCCGCGACACTGGCAGAGGGGACAACGGTCCTTGAAAATGCTGCCTGTGAACCGGAAATTGTCGATCTGGCTCAATTTCTGATCAACTGCGGGGCGAGGATTGAAGGCGCGGGAAGCGACCGGATTACGATCGAGGGCGTTCCTGCTTTGAAGGGTGGAACCTATCGCGTAATGCCCGACCGGATTGAGGCGGGAACTTTCATGCTTGCCGCGGCGATTACAAAAGGGGATCTGGCCATCCGCTTTTGCCGGCCTGAGACCCTGGTGAGTGTAATCGAAAAACTTCGTGCTTCCGGTGCGACTGTGACTGAGGAGGGGGAGATGCTTCGCGTAAAAGGCGGGAAGATTCACGCGGTTGATATCAAGACCTCTCCCTATCCCGGATGGCCCACCGATATGCAGGCCCAGTTCATGGCCTTGATGAGTCTCTCGGATGGGTTGTCTGTTGTGACTGAAACGATCTTTGAGCAGCGTTTTAATCATGTAGCGGAATTGCGGCGCATGGGGGCCAATATTCGCCTGGAAGGGAGCCATGCCGTGATCCGGGGGGTGCCGTCCCTTTCCGGGGCGCCGGTGATGGCTTCAGATTTGCGTGCCAGCGCCTCATTGGTCCTCGCAGGGCTGGTTGCTCAGGGTGAGACGGAGATCCTCCGAATTTATCATCTCGACCGGGGATATTACCGGATTGAAGAGAAGCTTTCAAAGGTGGGTGCCTCAATCCGCCGCGTAAAAGGATCGGCATAATATGGAAAAAAAGCTGGTGATCGCACTCCCGAAGGGAAGGCTTCTTGACCCCTCGATTCTTCTCCTGAAACAATTAGACATTTTGCCGAAGGGATTGACCGAATCGAGCCGACGCTTAATCCATGATACTGAGAAGGTAGAGGTGAGGGTCCTTCTCGTCCGTGCCGTTGATATCGCAACCTATGTTGAATATGGCGCGGCCGATATTGGAATTGCGGGAAAGGACCTCTTGCTGGAGCAGATGCGGGATGTCTATGAACCGGTTGATCTGATCTATGGCTCGTGTAAGGTGGTGTTGGCGCAAGCTGAATCGGCACAGTTGGGAAAGCCACGTCACCACACCAAACTGCGCATTGCAACCAAGTATCCCAATATCACGGAAGGGTATTTTCTGGAAAAGGGCATCCCGATTGAAATAGTAAAACTTTATGGGTCTATTGAGTTGGCGCCCCTGGTTGGGCTGGCCGATCAGATCGTCGATCTTTCGTCAAGCGGTGAAACCCTCAGAGCGCACAACCTGTCCGTGGTCGAAGAGATTGCCCAATGCAGTGCGCGTCTTATCGTGAACAGAGCAAGCCTGAGATTAAAATACCCGATGATTCAGCGCATGATTGACACCATCAAGAAGGCCGTAAAGCAATGAGGATCCGATGATGAAGACTCTGCGTATTGATGATCGGCGCTTCCAATCTGTTTACAAAAAAATTGTGAATCGGCTCACGCTGGGAGGGGACGCTCTGGATGAGACGGTTTGGGCCATACTGGCGGATGTCCGGAAGCAGGGGGATCGGGCTGTATGCCGGTATACCGAAACCTTTGATCGTCTCAAGATGACGCCCGCCCGAATGCGCGTGAAGCCCCGGGAGATCAAGGCTGCCTATCGGGAGGCAGATCCGGCAGTGGTAGAAAGTCTTCGCTATGCAGCGGACCGGATCACGCGCTTTCACAAAAAACAACTGAAGAAGGGTTGGTCGATTAAGGGGGGTGGCGTTTATCTCGCCCAGCGGGTCCATCCGATAGAACGGGTGGGTCTTTATGTCCCCGGTGGTAAAGCCTCCTATCCTTCATCGGTTCTGATGAATGCGATCCCCGCCCTTGTGGCGGGTGTTCCGAAATTGATGATCTGCTCACCGACACCTGAGGGGATGATGAATCCTTATCTCCTCATCGCGGCTGACCTGGTCGGCTTGGATGAGATCTACCGCATTGGCGGAGTCCAGGCTGTTGGCGCGATGACTTACGGAACGAAGACCATCCCGAAGGTGGATAAAATTGTCGGCCCGGGAAATCAATATGTTGCCGCCGCGAAGCGCCTGGTCTATGGCGCGGTTGACATTGATATGATTGCCGGTCCGAGCGAGCTTCTGATTATTGCCGATGCCGATGCCAATCCGGCCTATGTTGCGTCCGACCTTTTATCACAGGCGGAACATGACGAAGAGGCAGTCGTGATCTTTCTGGCAACATCGGAAAAGTTGGTAAAAAAAGTCGAAAAAGAAATGGCGGTTCAGCTTGCGGCCTTACCCAAAAAGGAAATTGCCACGGCTTCTCTCCGTCGGCATGGCGTGACCTTTATTGTGCCTGATCTGGAAAAAGCCATACAGATGTCGAATGAGATTGCCCCGGAACACCTTTCTATTTTCGTGGACGCCCCTTTTGATTGGCTCGATGAAATTACCCATGCCGGTTCTGTTTTTCTCGGGGAGATGACCCCGCAGGCCCTGGGAGACTATATTGCCGGCCCGAACCATGTGCTTCCCACAGGGGGAACGGCCCGTTTTTTCTCCCCCCTCTCCGTGGAAGATTTTGTGAAAAAAAGCAGCGTGATTTCGTATAACCGCCGGGCGCTGGAGAAAAACGGGCATCACCTTGTCCGGATCGCCGAAGTCGAAGGTTTGGAGGCCCATGCCAACATGGTGAGGATCAGGATGAATGACGATGCGTAGGGCCAAGGTCGAAAGAAGGACAAAAGAGACGGACATTTCCATAGGGGTGAATCTTGACGGAGCGGGTGTTTATCAGGTCAATACCCCCTTCCCCTTCATGGACCACATGCTTTCGGCTTTTTCAAAGCATGGTTTTTTTGACCTTGATGTTCGGGCTGAAGGGGATACCGAGATTGATGACCACCATACTATGGAGGACATCGGGATTGTCCTGGGAGAGGTTCTTGAGAAGGCCGTCGGAAAAAAAGAGGGAATTTGCCGCTTCGGGAATGCGGTGATCCCGCTGGATGAGGCTTTGGCCCAGGTGACGGTTGATCTCTCGGGCCGTCCCTATCTTGTTTATGAGGTCCGGTTGCCCCGTAAAAAGATCAAGGACTTTGATGTGGAGATGGTTGAACATTTTTTCCGCTCCCTGGTGGACCAGAGCCGGATGAATCTCCATATCCGGCTCATTTCCGGAAAAGATCCCCACCATATCCTGGAAGCGGTTTTTAAAGGATTCGGGCGGGCGCTCGATCAGGCGACGCAGATCGATCCCCGCGTTAAGGGCGTGGCATCTACCAAGGGCAAATTGTGAGAATGGTCATCGTTGATTATGGGATGGGAAACCTCCGAAGCGTACAAAAAGGCTTTGAACGGGTTGGGGTTACAGCGACGATCAGCCGGGACCCGAATGTTGTTTCCGAGGCAACGCATCTGGTGGTGCCGGGGGTGGGGGGCTTCAAAGATTGTATGGCAAATCTTGAGAAGTACGGGCTGTTGAAGCCGATCAGGGAGGCCATCGATGCGGACTTGCCTTATCTCGGCATTTGTCTTGGGCTTCAGGTCCTATTTGAAGAGGGAACCGAGTTTGGCTCACATCCCGGCCTGGGTGTAATTCCGGGAAAGGTGATTCGATTCGCCGGGTCAGCATTAAAAATCCCGCATATGGGTTGGAACCAGATTCAGGCGGCAAAAAAGAACCCTTTTCTCGAGGGGATCCCTGAGGGGTCCTTTTTTTATTTTGTACACTCTTATTATGGGCTTCCGGATGAGGCAGACTGGGTGGCGACGACAACCGAATACGGGACGCAATTTCCCTCCGCAGTTTCGCGGGGCCGTCTCTTTGCCTGCCAGTTTCATCCCGAAAAGAGCCAGGAAATCGGGATGAGACTTCTCTTAAACTTTGCGAGGTTAAATTAAGTAATCTCTGATTAAGTCCGGGTTGTATTTTTCAGGAGATAAAGTGTTTCGATTCAAGGCAGAAATCGCAGAGAATCGCCTGCTATTTTCAAGATTTATAACGCAGAAGCGGGGCAATTTAGCCCTGAAAAAACAATTCACGACTTATTCGAGGTTACTTCAATGATTATCCCTGCGATAGACCTGAAGGGGGGACGTTGTGTCCGTCTGATTCAGGGTGAAATGGATTCAGAAACAGTCTACGCTGAAGATCCGATCGCGATGGCTCAGGACTGGGAGGCCCAGGGCGCCAAACGGCTGCACTTGGTCGATCTGGATGGCGCGGTTGAAGGTCAAGCCGTGCATGCAAGCGAGATCGAGCGTATCATCGAAAGCATCAGGATTCCGGTGCAGATCGGCGGCGGCATCCGGAGCCTTGCCCAGATTGAAAAATATCTCTCAATCGGTGCTGCAGGCGTGATTTTGGGGACGGCAGCCTTGCAAAATCGTTCTCTTGTCAGCGAATCCTGTGAGAAATTTCCAGGAAAGATCATTGCCGGTATTGATTCAAAAGGTGGAAAAGTTGCGATCCGTGGCTGGAAAGAACTCTCTTCCGAGACACCAGGCCGTCTGTCCATCGACTTGCAGAATGCTGGCGTGGCGTCGATTATCCTTACCGATATTGAACGGGACGGGATGCTGACCGGTCCAAACCTCGGCCTGCTTTCGGAGGTGGCAAGGGAGGTCGAAATCCCGCTTATTGCCTCCGGCGGGATTACGACGCTTGATCAGATTGAGGCGCTTTCAAAGCTAAAGGGCGTTGGGGGCATGATTGTCGGAAAGGCCCTCTATGTCCGCCGGTTTACACTTCGAGAGGCGCTGGCCTTGTTGGAGCAGGGAAGCTGATGCTTGCGAAACGGATTATCCCCTGTCTGGATGTCAAGGAGGGACGTGTTGTGAAGGGCATCGGATTTGTGGGTTTGAGAGATGCCGGAGATCCGGTTGAGGTTGCGGGGATCTACGAATCTCAGGGGGCCGATGAGCTGTGTTTTCTCGACATCACCGCCTCATCTGACGGGCGCGATACCCTGCTGAACATCGTCCAGCGGACGGCCGATGAGGTTTCGATGCCCTTGACCGTGGGCGGGGGTGTTCGATGTGTCGAAGATGTCCGAAGGCTTTTGAAGGCCGGGGCAGACAAGGTTGCGATCAATACGGCGGCTGTGGAGCGTCCGGAGTTCGTCCGGGAGGCGGCCCGACAGTTTGGAAGCTCGACCATCGTTGTGGCAATAGATGCGAAAAGCAGGGGGCAGGGCTTGGGAGACAGGAAGCAGGAAAAAGATAAAGTCCTTGATTCTGAATCGTCTGCACGCTGCATCCTGCAGCCTGCTTTTGAATGGGAAGTCTATACGCATGGGGGGAGAAAGGCCACCGGGCTTGAAGCGGTCGCCTGGGCGAAGAAGATGGAAGCGCTTGGCGCCGGAGAGATCCTTCTGACCAGTATGGATCGCGACGGGACGACGCAAGGATACGATGTCGCCTTAACCCGGGCGGTTTCTCAGAAGGTTCATATTCCCGTAATCGCCTCCGGCGGGGTGGGGACCCTGGCCCACCTTTATGACGGGATTGCCGAGGGAAAGGCCGATGCGGTTCTGGCCGCGTCTATTTTTCATTATCAAACCTTCACGATTGCTGAAACAAAGCGCTATCTTTCAAAGAGAGGGATTCCGATTAGACTTTGATTCGTCGCGGATGAGGGTATTATGTGGAAACAAGATGAAACCATTGATAAGCCTTGATCAGATCAAATTTTCTGATGGACTGATTCCGGCGGTCATACAGGATGTTCATAATAAAGATGTTCTCATGGTGGCCTACATGAATGCGGAATCCCTTCAGTTGAGCCTTGAGACTGGGAAGACCCATTTCTGGAGCCGTTCCAGAAAGAAGCTCTGGCGGAAGGGGGAAACATCGGGCCATATTCAGAAAATCAAAGCCATCTTTGCTGATTGCGATCAGGATACCCTCCTCGTGGAAGTCGAGCAGGTGGACGTCGCGTGCCATACCGGTAAGCGTTCCTGCTTTTTTGAAAAATTGTGGGAGGCGGATCTCCAGGAAGGAGAGGAGACTATTGGAACCCCGGGAGACCAGGGGGCTGTGCCCATGCTGAAGCTTCTTTCTCAAACAATTATTGAGAGGAAAGCGCACCCTTCTCCGAATTCGTATACAAGCAGCCTTTTTAAAGGGGGGCTGGACCTGATTCTGAAAAAGGTGGCTGAAGAGTCGGGAGAGTTCATCATCAGCGCAAAGAATGGAGAGAAAAAAGAGATCGTTCATGAAACGGCCGATCTCCTCTACCACCTTCTGGTCGCCCTAGGCTACTACGACATCTCTCTGAAGCAGGTCGAAGAAGAACTGAAAAAAAGGACTTCACAGTCGGGACTTGCTGAAAAAAAGTCAAGAAGCCGCCTGTCACCCTCAGATTGACCGCCTGGGATCTTTCTCGTCGTTGAAGGAGAAAACATCATGGAAACATCTGTTCAGGAAGGGAACGAAGATTGTCTTTTTTGCGGGATTATTGGTAAGAAAATCCCCGGTAATATCGTTTATGAGGACGATCGGGCCATTGCGTTTGAAGATGTCAGCCCTCAGGCGCCGGTTCATCTCCTGGTGATCCCCAGGAAGCACATTTCGAGCCTTTCGACGCTGCAGCCCGAAGATGACCCGATTCTGGCGCATCTTTTTTCGGTGATTTCCCGACTGGCGCGTGAAAAAGGGATTGTCGAGAACGGCTATCGAACGGTCATCAATTCAGGCCGGGGGGCCGGACAGACGGTTTTCCACTTACATGTACATTTGCTCAGCGGGCGCCCCTTCCAGTGGCCGCCGGGATAATCCCCTAACCTCGTGAAATTATTGTAAAAACAATAATTTGACAAGGATATGGGGCTTTGTTATATTATAGGTTTACCGTGGCCAGTCATTGCTGAGATTTCATGGTATAAGCTGGGGGAGAAGTGGGGCTTCAAGAGCAATTCGCAGAAGAAATGAAGGCGGGGATGCGATCCGGGGACAGCGACCGCGTTTCCGTGATCCGTCTCCTGCGCGCAACATTGAAGAACAAGGAAATTGAGAAGGGGAAGGGGCTTGCTCTCACTGAAGATGAAGTCCTCAAGGTTGTTTCGACCGCGGTTAAGCGGTGCAGGGAAGCCATCGAGATGTTTTCCAAGGGAGGGCGAGAAGACCTTGTCCAAAAAGAGAATAAAGAATTAAGCATCCTGCAGTCTTTTCTCCCCAAGCCTCTTTCCGAAGAGGAACTCCGTGCAAAAGTAGAAGAAGCCATTGCGTCCTCCGGTGCGAATGGCATGAGTCAGATGGGTCTGGTCATGAAGGCCGTGATGCCCGGATTGCTCGGTCAGGCCGAGGGAAAGGTGGTTCGGAAGATGGTACAGACTTGTCTGGAGCAAAAGATGGTCTAGCCGTTTTTTCGGGTAAGGCCATATGCCGGATCGCTGCTTATTGTGAGTCCGTAAGTGCAAAGAGGGGTCGATCTCTTTGAATTCAAATCACTTCTCTGATCAACTGCTGGAAACCGTCAGGGACCGGAGTGACCTGATTGCGGTGGTCTCGGACTATCTTTCTTTAAAAAAGGCCGGTCAGAATTATATCGGCCTTTGTCCTTTTCATCAGGAAAAAACGCCTTCTTTTACGGTAAGCCCCATCAAGCAGATTTTTCACTGTTTCGGATGCGGTGTCGGCGGAAACATTTTTCAGTTCCTGATGAAAATAGAAGGGCTTCCCTTTCCTGAGGCGATTCAGAGGTTGGCGGAGAAGGCGGGGATTGCCCTTCCGGAAAAGAGTGGGGCGCGTCCGGAGAATCCGGCAAAAAAAGAGGCGGATGAGATTTATCGGCTTAATGAAGCTGCAGCGGCCTATTTCCATGATAATCTCCTGCATAAAGCTGAAGGAAAGTCGGCGCTGGCCTATCTGAAGGGAAGAGGCCTTACGGTTGAAACAATTAAAGCCTTTAGGATTGGATTTGCGCTGCCGGGATATGAGCATCTCTTAAAGGCCTTCCGGGGAAGGTTCCCGGAGCGGCTCCTGGAAAAATCGGGCTTGGTGTCAAGAAGGTCGGGGGAGGGCTCGTCTGACTCCGGTAGGCGCGGTCTTTTTGACCGCTTTCGAAACCGTGTCCTTTTTCCGATACAGACCCTCCGGGGGAAAGTGGCCGGTTTTGGGGGGCGAGTGCTTGATGATTCTATGCCGAAGTACCTGAATACGCCTGAAACCACCGTTTTTACAAAACGAAAGCATCTCTTTGGTGTCAACAAGGCAAAAGCAAAAGGGATTCACTCCCTGATTGTGGTTGAGGGATATTTAGACGTCATTAAGGCGCACCAGGCCGGTATTCCGAATGTGGTCGCGACGCTGGGGACGGCCATCACGCCGGATCATCTTGCTCTTATCCGTCGTGTTGCTGAGAAAGTTGTACTGAATTTTGATCCGGATGCCGCTGGAATCCGGGCTGCGCTGAAGGCGGCGCCTCTCTTTATTGAAAAAGGGATTCCCGCAGAGGTTGTATTGCTGCCTTCGGGTGAAGACCCCGATTTATTTATTCAGAAGCATGGGAAGGAGGCCTTTCTCCAAAAAGTTTCGGAAGCTGAAACTTTGGTTGATTTTTCTATTTCCAGCCTGACGGCAGGGTCTTCCCGGAAGTCCATTGAGGACAAAAAGACAATAACGAAGGAGATCTTTCCCCTGATCCGCGGTTTGAGAAGCCATATTGAACAGGCTCACTATCTGAAGCGGCTCTCTGAGGAATTGGGGATTCAGGAAGACGCGCTCCGGAAGGATTTTTCAACTCAATCAGACGTCGTTGGAAGAATGGATCTCAAGAAGCGGGTGATGGATCCTTCTCCAACACTGCCGCATGCCTCGCAGAAGGATCCTCCGCCAGCGGCGGAAAAAATGCTTGCCCATTTACTGCTTAGAGGAAATCTTGAGCCTTCTGCTCTGGACGGGAAGCTTCTCACAGAAGATTTTACAGATGACGGGATTCGTGAAATTTTCAGGCTGTATTGGGATGCCAATCAATCCCGGTGGAGAATCCCCGAAGAGGTAGACATCAATCAGATGAATGAAAGGACACGGGCGCTGTACAGCGGTCTGCTCATTGAAGAGATGGCGTATGACGACATCAAACGGACAGGAGAGGACTGTATCAGCGCCTTGCTCTCGAAAAGACTTCAGTGCGAAAGAGACGAGATACAGAAACGACTTAGACTGGCGGAAAAGGGAGGGGACATTTCTGTTGTTCACTCCCTGCAAAAAAAATCGCTTGATTTGAAAAAAGAACTTAGTCACTTGACCCTTTCACATTAACAGGAAAGGGGTGAATGGAGACCCTATGGCTAAAGAGGAAAAGATAGAAGAAGTAAAGCAGTTGATCACCCTGGGGAAAGAGAAGGGCTTTCTGACCTATGAGGAATTAAATAATACGCTTCCAAGCGATGTTCTCTCTTCCGAACAATTGGATCACATTATGATCATGTTCGGAGAAATGGATATTGAAGTGATCGATCAGGAAGATGCCGGCCGTACACAGAGGATGCCTGCGGAGTCGGATGGCGGCATTGACCGTGTTGATGAAAGTGAAGTGCGGGATGAAGAGTCGATCGGTGAAGAGAAGGAAAAAGATATCGATTTAACGCCAGGCGTTGTCAGTCGAACAGATGACCCGGTCCGGCTTTACTTGAGGGAGATCGGTACGGTTCCTCTGCTTTCACGAGAGGGTGAGATCGAGATTGCGAAGCGGATTGAGAAAGGCAAAGAGGAGATTCTGACCATCGTTTTTGGCTTGCCGCTGGCGATTCAGGAGGTGGTTTCTCTTGGTGATCGCCTGCGTTCTGAGGAGGCTTCCCTTGGAGAGGTCATTGTTATTCCTGAAGATGAGTTTGAAGTTGTGGAACAGGACAGGGAAGAGATGAAGAAGAAAACCCTCCAGACGATGGCGCGGATCAAGGTCCGCCGGAGGGAGTATTATAATGCCCTTGAAACGGCAAAGCGACCGGGGAGAAGCCAGAAAGCCAAAGATCTGGCTGCGGAAATGCTTCAAAAATCAAGAACAAAGTTGATTGGTAAGATTGAGGCGCTCAACCTGCATCCGCATGTGATGGATCAGGTTATTGAAGAGCTCCGCCTTCTGGCAGATACGGTGAACAAATCGCAGCGTGAAATTTCGTTTTGTATAAGGAAGTGCGGGGGAGCGGATACCCTGGGTCCCTTCTTTACCAAGGTCAAAAAAGGAAAAAGAGAAATGCGTGCGGCTGAACGGAAGCTCGGCCTCAAGGAGGAAAAGATTCTGAAGATGGAGAAGACCTACCGTCGGGCGCGAAAAGAGATCCGCAAAGTTGAAGAGTACGCCATGATTCCCTCAGAACATCTGGTTGAATCGATCCGGCACCTGACCCACACGGAACACAAGGTTAAACTTGCAAAGAGCGAACTGGTCGAAGCCAATCTCCGCCTCGTGGTCAGTATTGCCAAGAAGTATACAAATCGGGGACTACAGTTTCTTGATCTGATCCAGGAAGGCAACATCGGTTTGATGAAAGCGGTGGATAAGTTTGAGTATAAGCGGGGCTATAAATTTTCGACTTATGCGACCTGGTGGATACGTCAGGCCATTACCCGGGCGATTGCTGATCAGGCGCGGACCATACGAATTCCTGTTCATATGATTGAAACCATCAACAAGCTCATTCGAACAACCCGGCAATTGGTGCAGGAATTGGGCCGGGAGCCGTCTCCGGGGGAAATCGCTGAAAAAATGGAGCTCCCGCTCGAAAAGGTGAGAAAAATTTTAAAGATTGCCAAGGAACCTATCTCTCTTGAGACCCCGATTGGGGAAGAAGAGGATTCTCATCTGGGTGATTTTATTGAGGATAAAAAGGTAATTTCTCCAATTGATGCGGCAATCCGTTATGACTTGCAACGGCAGATCAATGGTGTTCTTCATACCCTGACCCCCCGCGAAGAGAAGGTCTTGCGGAAGCGTTTTGGGATTGGAGAGTCAACGGACCACACGCTTGAGGAAGTTGGCCAGGATTTCGATGTGACGCGGGAAAGGATTCGTCAGATTGAGGCCAAAGCCCTTAGGAAGTTGCGTCATCCCAGCCGGAGTAAGCGTTTAAAAAGTTTTGTTGAAAGCGCATGATAATAGACAGGAAGTTTTGAATCAGGCATGAATTGCTTTAATTGGGATAGGGCCCATAGCTCAGTTGGTTAGAGCCACCGGCTCATAACCGGTTGGTCCCAGGTTCAAGTCCTGGTGGGCCCACCCCCTGTACTGCTCGTTATAAGAAATTTTGATATGGAGAATAATGTGAAAGCGCAAATTTCACTTCTGGTTCGGATTCAGAAAATGGATCTTGACCGATCCCAGCAAAAGAATGAGCAGGATCATTTTCCGGAAAAACTAAAGGAAGCGGAGAGACCGCTCCTTGAGGCCAAAGCAGCTTTCGAAAAATTAAAAGCCTCTCTTGAACAGTTGAATAAGGTAAAAAAAGACAAGGAAATCGAACTCCAGGCCGCGGAAGAAAAAATCCCGAAACTGAAAGGTCGGTTGACAGAGTTGAAGACCAATAAGGAATACCATGCCCATCTGCAGGAGATCGAAGCGGCCGGGAAAGACAAAGACGATATCGAAGAACAGCTTTTGAACATTATGGAAGAGAGCGATGCGATGAAGAGAGCGCTTGACTCGAAATTGGCAGCTAGGGAAGCTGAAGAGAAAAAATTCGATTCTGAGAGGAAAAATCTTGAGAATGGTATTCATCAGATTTCAGAGAGCGCGAAGCAACTGGAGGGGGAGTGGAATTCTTTGGCGGGACAGATTGATAAGGATCTGCTTGAAGATTACAAGCGGTTATATTCCAGCCGAAAAGGCTTGGCCGTTTCCCCCGTGAAGGGAAATATCTGCGGCGGATGCCACTTCAGCTTACCGCCTCAACTTGTTGCGGAAGTCAAGAAAGAGGAAAAAATTATTACCTGCTCTTATTGTCACCGGATGCTCTACGCCAATCTTTCCTAAGGCATTCCTGTTAAATGCCGTGAGTCGTCAATCGCGGTGAGGTAATTTGCTTAAATCCTGGGCTGTTAACCGTTCACTATTCTCCATTTACTTCCCTCTATCTAGCTGGGTACACCCCGATAGCCTCCCATCTTGTTTTTCAGTCGACTTAAGGCTTAGTCCCAGGATCAGTTGGTCTAAAGACGCGGTCGACAAGCACAGCAAAAAAGAATAAACTATGAATGACTGAAGTTGCTCAGATGATCGCGCTTTGCCCTACGGTGAGGTGAGGAAAGTCCGAGCTCCAAAGAGCAGGGTGGTCGCTAACGGCGACTGGGGGTGACCCCAAGGAAAGTGCCGCAGAAAAGAAACCGCCTGCCCGTCCGATGGCTTAGGCGAGAAGGCGGGGTGGGTAAGGGTGAAACGGCGAGGTAAGAGCTCACCGCTCCGGTGGTGACATCGGAGGCATGGTAAACCCCACCCGGAGCAAGACCAAATAGGAACACATGTTGGTCAGGATGGTTCACGAATTGTCCCGAGCCGGCGAAGGGTGGCTCGCCCAAGGTGTTCGGGTTAGGTCGCTAGAGCCGGATGGCAACATCCGGCCCAGAGAAATGATCGTCACTCCGGCTTTGCCGGAAAACAGAACTCGGCTTATGAGCAGCTTTAGTTGGCCCGGGGGAGAAACCATCTTCCTCCGGGCTTTTTTGTCGTCTAAATGCGGTGAATCGTGATGGGGTGATTGGGTTTAATCTTTAACCGTTCATCGGTGACCTCGAAACTGGGGAGGGGAAGCATGTACAAGATCAGCGATTGATCCTGGATTGAAGGGAGAAGCTTGACGGTCTATAGTCGATCTGTTATAAAAACAGGCTCTCAGTTGCCGAAGTGGTGAAATTGGTATACACGCTAGGTTCAGGGTCTAGTGGGGGTTACCCCGTGGGGGTTCGAGTCCCCCCTTCGGCACCATAATATCTTCAGGAGATCAATACATGCGGCGTAGAGGTTTCATTATTATCGCGGTTCTTCTTCTGTCAGCAGGCCTTCTTTTTTTTACGGCCCCTTCTTCGGGAAAGGGGGAAGCGGGTAAGCTGGAAAAGACGACATCCGGTTTGCAATATGTTGATCTGGTTGCCGGAAAAGGGGGACTTCCCAGGAAAGGACAACGCGTGCTTGTCCACTACACCGGCTGGCTCAAAGATGGAGACAAGTTTGACAGTTCCGTCGATCGGGGTGAGCCTTTTGCGTTTCAGATAGGAATCGGTCAGGTGATCCGGGGTTGGGATGAAGGTGTTATGACGATGAGGGTCGGGGGAAAAAGAAAGTTGATTATTCCACCTGAACTTGGATATGGCCGAAGAGGTGCCGGAGGTGTGATTCCCCCAAATGCAACCCTGGTTTTTGAAGTCGAGCTTCTCGACTTGAAATAGTTGGGCGTTTGTTTTTCCAGGAGGGCGAGGATGATCACACAGGGGTCCTTCCTGGTCAAATGAGTAATTCGGATTATCGATTCGAGGTGGCAAGAGACATGCGTCGATTCTTTCTGCTTATTTTTGTTGGATGGATGGCCGTACAGCTTCCCTCATCCGCCTGGCTGGGGATCAGTGTGCAGGATCTCACCCCGCAGATGGCCGCGCGTCTTGGTATTCATGGACAACAGGGGGTTTTTGTCGCAAGTGTCCAGTTTGGAAGTCCGGCAAAAGAGGCGGGCGTCAAACAGGGAGATGTGATCATTTCCTTAAACGGAAAGAAACTTTCCGGTACCCGGGATCTAGTCAGAGAGATGTCACGGAAGGTTCCGGGTGATCAGGTCGAGTTGACCCTTATCCGAAATCAGCGGAAGAGAAGACTCAAGGTATCGCTGGGATCCCCCCCAAGAGAAGCTATCTAGGGGGCACTCCTCCAGGGTGGATTTCTCTCACTTCTTCAAGATAAAATACCTCCATAGAATTTAGGTGAAATTTGATCAAGCGGAAAAAGTCGAAAAAGGCGGCGATTCAAGAGAGTGTTGTGACGACCAACCGCTGGGGCTGCGGTTGCGTCTTTGTTCTATTTTTAGGGATGATCATTGCCATGGTAGTCGCGGCCTATTTCCAGGTGCAGAAGTAGCCTTCTTTGCGCTTACGCTCCATGACTGCGAATTGCCCTTCCTCCGGTCTGATTTCGGAGTTTTCAGCGTTTCGTCGCCCTCCTCTATGTGATAAGCGAATGGGAAAGATAAATGTGAGCGTGCGTGATTGATGGGGAAAAGGCCCTTGGTCACAGTCACGATTGCCTTTCTGGGTGGTCTCTTTTTGGGAGAAGTCTTCTCCTATTTTCCTGTAACATTATCCATTCTCTTCCTATCCTTTCTTTTTATTGAGACCCTTTTCTGGAAGGGCCGTCTCTTATCCCTCCCCCTTTTCATCGTCGCGCTGCTCGGTTTTGTCCTGTATCAAACGACGTCGACGTCTCATTCTCCGGAAGATCTGAGATGGTATCTTGATCAAGCACCGGTTCGTCTTATTGCAGAAATCGATGGGCCGCTGCAACACCGTCCGAAGGCCGTGGTTCTGAGAATGAAGGGAATCGCGGTGCTCTCTGAGCGTGGCTTCAGTCCGGTCGAAGGGAAGTTTCGATTGACGATCTATCAGAATGAAATCCCTTTCAGATATGGAGATCAGCTTGAGATGACTGTCCGGCTGAGGACGCCGACGCAGTTTCAAAATTCCGGCGCTTTTCAGTACGCGGATTACAGGGAAAGGGGCGGATGGCGGGGGAGTGCGACGCTCCCGAACGACGACCACATCCGAAAGGTGGGTGAGGGAGGGCTTGGTGTTCTGAGGCTGCTCTATGGGTGGAGAGAAGAAATCCGAATTCGGATTCTCAATTCCGTGGAAGGGCCGCCCGCCGCTCTTTTGATGGCGCTGGTGATCGGAGAGACCGGTTATCTGACAGACCCGGTTCGCGAGGCCTTTTCCGATTCTGGAACTGCGCATATCCTGGCGGTTTCGGGATCGCACCTGGCCTTTGTGTCTCTTCTTGTCTTTGGGCTGACCCGATGGCTGATCCTCCGGATGCCGGAGCCTATCCTTCTCCGCATTTCTCTCTGGAAGATCCCTGCGCAGTGGGCCTCCTTGCTGACCGGGATGGCAGTGAGTGTATACGCCTTTTTGGCCGGAGGAAGAATTGGAACCCTTCGGGCGCTGATGATGATCCTGATCTACCTTTCTTCAATTTGGATTGGTCGGGGCAGCGATACGAAAAGTTCCCTTTCTCTGGCTGCCCTCCTAATCCTTTTTGCCCAGCCGCAGGCCTTGTTTGAACTTTCATTTCAGCTTTCATTCTTGGCTGTTCTTGCGATCCTTCTCGTCATGGCGTGGTGGGAGGAAGCCTTTCCCAGTGCGTTGAATGATGTGTACGATGAGGTCCTTTCCCCAAAAAAGAACCGCCTCATCAGGACTGGAGGTCTTATACTCTTGTCAACCCTCGGAGCGACCTTGGGAACCGCGCCCTTGACACTCTACTATTTCCACCAGTTCAGTTGGGTTGGCTTCCTGGCAAACCTTATCATTGTACCGTTTGCCGGGTGGATCATGGTCCCGTTCGGACTGCTCTCGGCCTTGTTTTCTTTCTTTTTAGAGAAGGGTTTTATCTTTTCGTTTTTCCATCACTGGATCGGATCGCTCTACTACCAGGGTGCGGCATTTTTCTCGAACTTTCCAGGAGCCGGCCAGCATTTTTCCTCCCCGCCTATCCTCTCTCTCTTTCTTTTCTATGGCCTTCTTTTTACGGGACTGATCAGGGCGGCCTCATGGCGGACTTTGTTGTGCCTGGTGTCTGCTTTTTTTCTTTTCTTTCTGGGATGGGGCGGAATGCGCCTTGCTCCGGAAAAACTCCGTGTGACCTTTCTTGATGTCGGTCAGGGAGATGCGACTCTCATTGAGTTTCCAAAGGGGCGTACCATGCTGATTGACGGGGGACCACGTCGCGCAGGCCGTTCGGCCATTGCACCCGCCCTTTGGGAGCGTGGCATCCGAAAGATAGATTATCTCGTGGGAAGCCACCCCCAGATGGACCATGTGGGAGGTTTTGCTTATCTCCTCCGAAAGTTTCAGATCGGCGAAGTCTGGACGGACGGTATTGAGCGGAAAGCCTCTTTTATCAGGGAGATTTCGGCTTTGATAAAAGAAAAGAAGGTCAATTCCCGAACCATCTCCGGGGATGATCTTCCAATGGAGATTGACGGCTGCCGGATTTTTTTTCTGAATCCCTCCGGAGAGAAGGTATTTCGGAAAGGGGATAACCTGAACGATTATTCAATCGTTTTCCGTCTATCTTGTCCTACGCTGGGTCGTGAAGGGCTTTCATTTCTGCTGACCGGAGATATCGAAGGGGCGGTGGAGCAGGATCTGGTCGAGAGTGGCCATGAACTCAAGAGTACTTTCCTGAAAGTCCCGCACCACGGTAGCCACAGTTCTTCCACCCATCCCTTTATTTCGGCCGTATCTCCCAGGGCGGCGATGATTTCGGTGGGAAGCCGAAACCGCTATGGGCATCCCCATCAAAAGATTATTTCCCGATATGCGGATCAGGATATTCAGGTCTACAGGACGGATGAGGACGGTGCTCTCGTTGTTGAGGCGAAGCGATCACACGCCGGTGGCTTGCAGGACGTCAAGGTTCAAACATACCGTGCTCGTGTGCTCAAAAAGATCTCCTGGAGAGATTCTCCCGGTCGACAGGAATGGCGCAATCTCCGCAAGCTGCTTATTCTTCCCTTCCTGAGCTGAAAAATCTGAGAAATATCTATGGAGCGGCGGCGCAATGTCCACTGGTTTCGCGGGGAAAACACCGACGGCCTTTTCGGAAATCTACCATTGAAAACCGGCTTGTTTTATGTTGAGGCCGTCTTTGCGCGGGAGTCAGATGAAAAAGATTATCCTTTCAACTTGAATGCGTCGCGCCCAAAGTAGAAGGGCAAAAAAGGCATATGGCCACTTGAACTCCGTTTGGCGGACGCGGCGACAGGATTAATGGTCACTTAGGTGAGAGACCAGGAGCATATAAGATATCCCTTCGATATCAGCCTTAAACCCGCATCCCGTTTGTGACAGATGGCAATTAAACGGACGATGCACCCCTTTCCACCATACTGAGTGTTCGTTTTCTTCACAATGTGTGGATATTCTACACGGCTGAGAAAAATAATTCCATCCAACCATCTGAAAACACAGACAAATAATCAAAGAGGGTCCCCACAAAAAGGGGCATTGTTATTGCTAGGTCCTCTGGTCATGGAGGGCTTGTCTTATTAGAGGGGCTTATTTAGAGCGTTGGAAAGGGGGGGCGATGCTAAATTCGAAGGGAATGAGTTTCCTGATTTGTCTGGTTGTTATTTCGGCAGTTTTGAGCGGCCTCGCTTTTGCGGCCGATTTACCGTTCCATCCTGAGGATCGTGAAGAGGTTCCTCGCCTCTATAGCCTCTTGGGTCAAAACATCGGCATGGAGGCAGACCATTACGCAGAGTATAGCAACTACCGGGAGAATCTGAGACTGCGGGATTTTTGGAGAGAGCTGGAGCGTTTGAACCTGAACCGGGATGAAATCATCAAAACGATTGCCCTTCTGGAGCAGAGGATGGAAGGTCAGGAAGCTGGAATCGCCTATCCCCTTTCAAATGAGGTTTACCGTCCGCCCGAGCCGGGTCGCTTTTCCCTCGTGTTTTCTAATTGGAGGTTTTATTATTCCATTCTGTCGGGGGGATTTCTTGTGATCCTCTCCTCCCTCCTTATTTTTTCATATTGCCCCATCTGTCGTCGGGAGGTGGTCTCCTTCCTCCACGAAGAAGATCGACACCCCGGGACCGGCACACAAAGAAAAGCCGCATAAAACCCCAGTTTGACCTCAGTTTTTGCGTCTTCTTGCCTTGTCGGCTGGGATGGATCCGTGTAGGATCTCATTCTAATCCATATGTTTTTCCTTGAAAGCGTCTGGATAGACCGATATCCTGTGGGGGCTTGTTCGTTCAAATGAATACGGGATTGAGATTCCGTAAGGCTGGAGGATTACTTGCTGAAGGACAAAATGGGGAGGGTTTCTCTAGTTGGTGCAGGGCCCGGTGATCCAAAACTGATGACCCTTCGCGGAAAGGACTTATTGTCGGAGGCAGATACGGTTATTTATGATTTCCTGGCCAACCCCAAGCTGCTCGATTTTGCAAAAGAGGGGGCAGAGAAAGTCTATGTCGGAAAAAAAGGAGGAGCACGGAGTACCTCACACCAGGAGAAGATCAATAACTTGATGGTTGAGGCAGCGCAGGCCGGGAAGGAGGTTGTTCGCCTCAAAGGGGGAGACCCCTTTATCTTTGGACGAGGGGGGGAAGAGGCCGAAGCCCTTGTCTGCGCCGGTATTCCTTTTGAAGTTGTTCCGGGCGTCAGCTCTGCAATCGGTGTCCCGGCCTATGCCGGTATTTCGCTGACCCATCGGGACATGGCCTCCAGCGTGGCTTTTGTGACCGGGCATGAAGACCCGCACAAAGCGGGCAGTGCCCACAATTGGGCCGCGTTGGCCTCGGGGCCGGATACCCTGGTTGTCTTGATGGGGATGGGAAACCTTCCTGCAATTGCGGCTCAACTGATCGATCATGGAAAAGATCCAAAAACCCCGATTGCACTGATTCAGTGGGGAAGCACGCCTTCCCAGAAGACGCTGGTCGGCACGCTTGAGACGATTGTTGTCCAGGTGGCTGAAGAGAGACTGAAGCCGCCCGTGGTGATGGTCATCGGGAATGTTGTCGCCTTGCGGTCCTGCCTGAACTGGTTTGAATCCCGCCCTTTGTTTGGAAAGCGCATCCTCGTCACACGCGCGAAAGGCCAGGCTCTTGAATTTAGTGACCTTCTCACCGCCTGCGGGGCAGAAGTAATCCCCTTTCCCACCCTTCAAATCGTCCCGCCACCGGATTGGACTGAACTTGATGCCGCAATCCGGGAGCTGGAGGGATATGATACGATTATCTTCACCTCGGTCAACGGCGTCCGGGCCTTCAAAAAGCGGCTCTATGATCTAGGGAAAGACCTCCGTTTGCTGAAAGGCATTACCCTATGCGCGATTGGACCCGGGACGGCAAAAGAGGTTGAGGTCTGGGGTGTGCGAATCGACCTGCTTCCGGCGGAATTCAAGGCGGAAGGGGTTTTGGAGGTTTTGGAGAAAGAGGGCATTCGAGGTCGGCGCTTTCTGATTCCACGGGCTGTTGAAGCGCGGGAACTTCTTCCGGAGGAAATCAAAAAGCGGGGGGGAGCGGTGTGCGTTGCCCCAGCATACCAGGCCCTTCGGCCCACCTATGACGCAAAGCGGATCGAGTCACTACTGGCGCAGGAAAAGATTGATGTGGTGTGCTTTGCCAGTTCCTCGACCCTGCGAAATTTCATTGAAATTATCGGGCCGGAAAGGGCGCGGCCCTGGTTGGAGGCGCGCGTGATTGCCTGTATCGGACCCATCACCGCCGGAACGGCACAGGATTTTGAACTCAAAGCAGATATCATTCCAAAAAGGTATACATTCCCGGATCTGGCAACATCAATAGTGGACTATTTCAGGAAAAAAGAGTAGACTGACCGTCATTTTAAGGCAAACTTTCCATAAGGAGATTACCGTGCCATTTCCGATTCATCGTCCCAGAAGGCTGAGGCAAAATGGGGCGATTCGCCGTCTTGTTCGAGAGACCGCCCTCTCCGTTGATCATCTGATTCTACCCCTCTTTGTGATGCATGGAAAGGGCGGAAAGACCGAAATTTTATCGATGCCGGGGCAGTACCGTCTCACGATTCCAGCGCTTCTGAAAGAGACGGCGGAGGCCCATCGTCTTGGGATTCCGGGTGTCATGCTTTTTGGTATTCCCAAGGTCAAGGATGAAGTCGGCTCTGAAGGTATCTCCCCCGATGGAATTGTTCAGCAGGCTGTTCGTGCGATTAAGGATCAGAGTCCCGATCTCCTGGTGATGACCGATGTCTGTATTGATGAATATACTTCGCACGGACATTGCGGCTTGGTCAGGGATGGAAAGATTCTGAACGACGAGACCCTGGAAATCCTGACGAAGATGGCAATTACCCATGCCGATGCAGGCGCAGACCTGGTGGCCCCTTCCGACATGATGGATGGGCGTGTCGGGGCCATCCGAAAGGGCCTGGATGATTCCGGCCATCAATCGGTCCCGATCCTCGCGTATGCTGCGAAATATTCCTCTTGTTTTTACGCCCCCTTTCGGGATGCGGCTGACTCATCGCCCCAATTCGGCGACCGCAAAACCTACCAGATGGATGTGGCAAACCGACGGGAGGCCCTCAGCGAGGTTGCCATGGATATTGAAGAAGGCGCCGATATTGTCATGGTTAAACCGGCCCTGCCTTTCCTCGATATCATCCGAGATGTAAAGGATGCTTTTGATGTTCCCGTCGCCGCCTATCAAGTCAGCGGCGAGTTTACGATGATCAAGGCGGCTGCCGAAAAGGGATGGCTCGATGAGGACCGGGCCATGGCCGAGTCACTTCTTTCCATCAGGCGCGCCGGTGCGGATATGATCCTGACTTATTTTGCGAAAGAGATCGCGCGAATGGAGCTAAAAGGGCCGGTCGGATGAAGCTCTGGATCGGGACGGCCAATATCAAACCGGTCAAGGACTATCCGGTTGTGGCCATCGGAAATTTTGACGGGCTCCACCGAGGGCATCAGGCCATTCTCTCAGAGACCCTTCAGCGGGCCAGAGAAAATAACGGAACCGCTGTTGTTCTGACTTTTGAGCCCCACCCTTTCAAGGTTTTGCAACCCAAACGTAATTTTAAGCTGCTCAATTCCTTTCAGATCAAAGTGCGTCAGATTGAGTCGAGCGGGATAGATGTGTGTTTTACGGCGGAGTTTAACAAAGCCTTTTCCGGGCAGAGCCCCTATGATTTTGCAAAAACCTACCTCCATGACAAGATCGGCTGTAAAGAGGTCGTCGTCGGGCAGAATTTCAGATTTGGAAAAGACCGGGTCGGGACTTTGGACGATCTCATTCGTTTTGGAAAAGAGTTTGGTTTTGAAGTGTTCCCGCAGGATCCCGTCTGGGTGGACGAATTGGTCGTGAGTTCTTCCCGGATTCGCCAACTGGTTCAGGACGGAGATGTCGGACTGGCCGGAAAGATGCTGGGACACTATTATGAGATGGAAGGCAAGGTATTGCATGGAGACGGGATGGGGGAAGCGCTGGGATATCCGACGGCGAACTTCCGCCTTCCGAACGAACTCGTCCCCAGAGAGGGTGTTTACGCAGCCCGCGTTTCCCTTCTCAGCTCGAAAGGTATTCAGGCTTTGGAGGGCATTGTTTACATTGGTTCAAAACCGACCTTTGAAAAAAAATCAATTCGGATGGAGGTCCATCTCTTTAATTTCCGGGAGGATCTCTATGGAAGACGGCTACTGGTCACTTTTATCGCGTGGATCCGGGAGGACATAAAGTTTCGTGACAAAGCTTCCCTGGTCCGGCAAATCGGTGAAGATATTGAAAAAGCCAAATTGATCCTGAAAGAAGAAGGCCCAGCCCCCTTGTCTGCATGATCCAAAAGAACCCACAATGGTAACGATCCAACATGCTTGGATTTTTCTTCACGGCAAGGTGTGAGCAGCACAGAACCGTAGCGTATGTGAAGTACGCGAGGATTCGAGTACCACAGCAACGCAGCCAGGGAGGAAAAGAGGAGCATGCTGGATAGCTACCCACAGCGTTCCAAAGACCCGGTCCTTACGAAATGGGCGCGTGCGATCAAGCAGATTCCTTTTAAATCAGGGGAAAAGGTGGTTGTTGCTGTTTCAGGGGGCTGTGATTCGGTTTGTCTCCTTCACCTCTTAGCGCGACATGCATCCAACCTCTCTCTATCGCTCCATGTTGCTCACTTAAATCATGAATTCCGGCCCGAAGCGGAAGCTGAGGCCGATTTTGTTGAAGGCATGGCCCGTTCCTGGGGCATCCCGATCACCACTTCCAGGCGGAATGTCATGCAGATCTGTAAGGACAGGAGCCTCTCGAAACAGGAGAGAGCACGAAGGGTTCGATACCAGTTTTTGAAGGAGGTGGCCCGGAACATCGGCGCACCCTGGATTGCCCTGGGTCATACTGCAGACGATCAGGCAGAGACATTTCTGATGCGCATCCTTAGAGGAACGGGCATGCGGGGGTTGAAGGGAATGCCGGAAATGAGGAATGTGTCCGGGTTGGAGGCTGGAGAAGTACGGTTCATCCGTCCTCTCCTGACCCTTAGCCGGGAAGAGATTCTCAGTGAGCTTGAAAAAAAGAAGATTCAATACGTAGAGGATTCATCCAATCTCTCACCCATATATCTTCGCAATCAGATCCGCCATGCCTTGCTCCCTGTTCTGGAGCAGTACAACCCCAGGGTCAAAAAGGCCTTTTGCCAGGAAGCAGATCTCCTTCGGGAAGAAGATGATTTTATTGAACTTATGCTCAAGGAAACGGTTTCCGGGATAGTGAAAACGGATGCATCCTCCGTTGAGATTGATCTGAAACCCTTTCAGTCCCTTCATTTGGCACTCCAAAGGAGGGTCCTCCGATGGGGGATCGAGAAACTGCATCCCGGTTTGCGGGGGATCGGGTATCTACACATTGAGACGATTCTGAACCGGCTTGTTCCCGGTCCAAGTGGAAAATATTTTTCTCTTCCGCATTTCATACGTGCAAAAAAAGAGTATTCCCGTCTCCGCTTGGAGTGGGTGGGGTCTCCTGATGAGCGCTTGAGGGGATCAAGCGTTCTTCATGTCCGTAAAGAGGCAGTACTTCCAGAGGCCTTGTCTTCCGGAGAGAAGGCCTCCGTTGAACTCGGTGATTGGGGTTTGAAGGTGCAGCTTACGGTGTGTCCCGGTGTTCAGCATTCGTTTTCTCCTTGCATCGCTTCTTTTGATTTTGATAAACTTTTCTTTCCTCTATCGATCAGACGATGGAAGCCGGGAGATCGCTTTATTCCAAAAGGGATGAAGGGGCACCATAAGAAACTCCAGGATTTTTTTGTGGATACCAGGGTCGATAAAACGGAGAGAGACCGAAGACCGCTCCTGGTCTGTACAAAGGGAATCCTGTGGGTGATCGGACAGCGAACTGATGAACGATTTCAGCCGACCGGTCAAACAAGGCGGACCCTGGTTGTAGAGATTGAACACACGTAATGCCCTTTATTTTGGAGAGTGAATGAGAGGGAAAATCTTCGGCAAACCCATTATTACTAAGGAGGAGATGCGGAAGCGCATTAAAATTCTTGGCCAGGAGATCACGAAGGATTATGCTGACAAGGATCTCCTGATGGTGGGTGTTCTGAAAGGGGCTTTTGCTTTTTTTTCCGATCTCACCCGGGCGGTTCGCCTTCCCCTGCATGTTGATTTTCTCATCGTTTCGCGTTCCGGGGCAAAAGGAAAAAGCACCGAAAATGTAAAGATTATTTCAGACATTGCGAAGGATTTATCGGGTCAGGATGTTCTCCTGGTGGAAGACATCGTGGATTCCGGGGCAACCTTGACCTTTCTGAAGAAGAAAATGATGGCACGGAAGCCAAGATCGCTCAAGTGCTGTACTCTGCTTGACAAGCCCAAGGGGCGGGAAAGGGATGTAGACATTGACTATATCGGGTTCACCATCCCGGACAAATACGTTGTGGGTTATGGCCTTGATTTTGAGAATAAATACAGAAACCTACCCTATATCGCTGTCCTGGATAAGATGGGCGAACGCGCTGTAAAACCATAAGGGTCAAAGAATCCCACTCTGAAAGGGACAGGATTCCGCCTTTTATAGGTGTTCAGTCTGTTTTAACTCCTCTTTGAGCGGGAAATAAGTAAAAAAGGATGAAGCGGATTCCGGGCCATCCTTGAAATTGGCTCATACATCGCTTATATTTAGACAGTGGGGATGGTGTCTTTCCCCGAGATTCCGCCGTATGTCCTGACTTGATCCGGAGAGGGGGAGATCTGACGGGTGGTGCGCGGGGTGTTTCCGGTCCTTGTTGTCATTGGGGTACAATTGTCAGGCCCAAATGAGATGTGGTAACATGCAGGTAAGATTAATGGTTTTGGGAGGATTTTAGATGAACCCTCGTGTAAAAAATCTGGCCCTGTGGGTTGTTGTGGGGCTTTTTATGATTCTGCTTTTTAATCTCTTCAACACGGCATCCCGACCGATAGAAGATGAAATTATTTTTTCTGATTTTATGTCAAAAGTGGAAAAAAGTGAAGTTTCCGAAGTCACGATCAAGGAAAGTTACATTAGTGGAATTCTCAAAGACGGGACCAAGTTTAAAACCTATATGACCGATTTCCCCGATCTGGTTACGATGCTCCGGAAAGAAAATGTCAGGATTGCGGCAAAGCCACCGGAGCTTCCACCTTGGTATATGACTTTCCTGATGACATGGGGACCCTTTATCCTCTTCATCGGCTTGTGGGTGTTCTTTATGCGCCAAATGCAGATGGGTGGGAATAAGGCCATGTCCTTCGGTAAGAGCCGCGCACACCTGCTCTCTGAAGAGAAAAAGAAGATTACCTTCGCGGATGTTGCTGGGATTGAGGAAGCCAAGGCAGAGGTGGAAGAGATTATCGAATTTTTGAAAGATCCTCCAAAATTCCAGAAACTGGGTGGTCGGATTCCAAAGGGCGTGTTGATTATCGGCCCGCCCGGAACGGGGAAGACGCTGCTGGCCAAGGCGATTGCCGGAGAGGCGGGTGCACCTTTTTTCTCCATCTCGGGCTCTGATTTTGTTGAGATGTTTGTCGGGGTCGGGGCTTCCCGTGTCCGGGATCTTTTTGAACAAGGGAAGAAGCACGCCCCTTGTATTATTTTTATCGATGAAATTGATGCGGTGGGACGGCATCGGGGCGCTGGATTGGGTGGCGGGCACGATGAACGAGAGCAAACCCTCAACCAATTGCTGGTTGAGATGGACGGTTTTGAAACGACCGAAGGGGTTATCCTCATCGCAGCCACAAACCGCCCTGATGTGCTTGACCCAGCGCTCTTGCGGCCCGGTCGGTTTGACCGTCAGATCACGGTCGGTCGTCCAGACCTGAGGGGAAGATTCGAGATCTTAAAGGTCCATACCCGGAAGATCCCGATCGATAAGGATGTTGAGCTCAAACTGATCGCAAGGGGGACGCCTGGGTTCGCTGGGGCTGATCTTGAGAACCTTGTCAATGAAGCGGCGCTATTGGCAGCCCGCCAGAATAAGAAGACGGTTGAAATGGTTGACATTGAGGCTGCAAAGGACAAGGTCTTGATGGGGGTCGAACGCAAGAGCATGTCACTCTCGGAGGATGAAAAAAAGACGACCGCTTATCATGAAGCCGGGCATACGCTCGTGGCCAAACTTCTTCCGGGGACCGACCCGATTCATAAGGTGACGATTATTCCCCGCGGCCGCGCGCTCGGGGTCACGATGCAGTTGCCGACGGATGACCGCCACAATTACCACAAGGAGTTTCTCTACAATAACATTGCGATTATGATGGGCGGGCGTGTTGCTGAAGAACTGGTTTTGAAACATATCACGACCGGCGCCGGAAACGATATCGAGCGGGCAACCGACCTGGCAAGAAAAATGGTGTGTGAGTGGGGCATGAGCGAAAAGATGGGGCCGCTTACTTTCGGAAAGAAGGAACAGGAGATCTTCTTGGGGCGGGAAATTTCTCAGCACAGAGATTTTTCAGAAGATACCGCTATCGCAATTGATAAGGAGGTCAAACGGCTTATTACCGAAAATTATGAACGGGCCAAAGACCTGATTTCGAAGAATATGAAAACCCTGAAGGCCCTGGCGGAAGCGCTCCTGGAGAAAGAGTCTCTGGATGCGAAGGAGATTGACATGATCGTTCACCCTTCTTCTTCACCACCGACCGCCTCTGCCGCCCCCCTTCCGACCCCGACTCCTCTCCCTGCCTGATCGATTGATCTTGATGTATGCGTGGTATTATTTCTGAAGATGAAAAGGCCCCTTCTCAAGAAGGGGCCTTTTCATCTTTTACCCCCCGAAAAGCATCCGGACGATGGCATTGTGGACAATATCGTTTAAATTACGGTAAACGCCCCCTTATCATGGGAATTCTGAATGTGACTCCGGATTCCTTTTCAGACGGCGGACTTTTTTTAAGTCGATCAAAAGCACTGGATCGGGCTGTCCAGATGGAGGAAGAAGGCGTTGATATCATCGATATCGGGGGGGAATCGACACGTCCCGGTTCATCGCCGGTTTCTTTTGAAGAGGAGTGCCGGCGAGTCCTCCCCATCATCGAAGCGCTATCCGGAAAGCTCCGGATTCCCCTTTCAATTGATACCACGAAGGCCGCGCTTGTAAAGTGCGCGTTAGAAGCAGGAATCTCGATTATTAATGATGTCAGCGGTTTTACCCGTGATCCGGAGATGTTTCCCGTTGCGGCGGAGAGCCGGGCAGGCTTGGTGATTATGCATACCAAGGGAAAGCCGCGGACGATGCAAAATCGTCCGCGTTATCGTCATCTGATCAGTGAGATATTCGGATTCCTGAATGGACAGGTCAAAAAAGCATCAGCTTACCGGATTCTACGAAACAGGATCGCCATCGATCCGGGAATCGGGTTTGGAAAGACCGTCAAGCATAATCTGGAGATTATCCACCACTTGGATTCCTTTTCCGCCCTGGGTCTTCCGATCCTGGTCGGACCTTCACGTAAATCATTCATCGGGGAAATTCTGAATCTTCCGCCATCAGAACGATTGGAGGGCACGGCTGCTGCGGCGGCCATTTCCGTTTTTCAGGGGGCACATATCCTGAGGGTTCATGATATCTCCACAATGGTGCGGGTGGTCCGTATTGCCGACGCGATCAGAAAAGAGCGGAAGACCTGAAGTTTGAAGGAGGGGATTGTCTCACGCAGGAGCTTGTTCACACATCAATGATGTCTATTTTTAGACCGCAAAATCGACAAGAGGCTGCGTCCGGTTTAATCATTTCAGCGCAGTGCGGGCATTTTATTAGTCTTTTATTCTCATGCGTTGCTTCCGGGTTTGCATGATTTTGAGGCAGAACGATCGCGTGAATAAGCGCAAAAGGGAAGAGCAGGATGCCGTAAAACCACCAGAGAAGGAAATCCCGCCCCTTACTTCTCGCAATGATTGCAGTGATCAATCCGAAAAGAATTAAAATGATCACGAGACGCATGGCTGTTTACTCCTGACGAAAGTCGAAGTCTATCATAAAACGAAACGATCCTGCATACCGTTTCACGACAGGTGATCTCTGCTGCAACCCTGAGTTTGAGATTAGCTTGCTTTTAGGGACGCCACAGCGTAGTATATCTGATATATGTCAACTGAATTTCGAATGTTACCAATCCCCGCAGCTGTCCTTGAGGGGATTGACAAGCTGAGCTTCAAGGTCTGTACCCCGATCCAGGAGAAAACCCTGCCGCTTACCCTGGCCGGAAAGGATGTTGCTGGTCAGGCGCAAACCGGTACCGGTAAAACAGGAGCCTTTTTAATCGCCCTGTTTACACGTCTTTTGAGTGTTTCCCCGCCCCCCCGCCCAAAATTATCATCTCCCAGAGCCATAGTTATTGCCCCGACAAGAGAGCTGGTCGTCCAGATTATGGAAGAAGCGAAGTCGCTGGGGGTGGGAACCCCATTCAAGATCCTGGCGGTCTATGGCGGGGTCGATTACCAGAAGCAGCGTCTGGAGCTAAGCGAAGGGGTGGACCTCCTTATCGGGACGCCTGGCCGGCTCATTGACTACTTTAAGCAGAAGGTCTACACCCTGAAGCAGGCAGAGGTCATGGTTATTGATGAAGCGGACCGGATGTTTGATATGGGATTTATTGCGGATCTCCGATATTTGATGCGCCGCCTTCCTCCTTACAATCGACGGCAGTCGATGCTTTTTTCCGCAACCCTGACACATCGGGTGATGGAAATGGCTTATGAACATATGAATAACCCGGTGAAGATTGCCGTCACACCCAAACAGGTGACAGCCGAAAAGGTCGAGCAAGTCCTTTTTCATGTTGAGCGTGCCGTAAAATTTTCATTGCTTCTCGGCCTGCTGAAGAAGGAGGAATGGGATCGGGTTTTGATTTTTGTGAATACGAAGCATCAGGGCGAGACCCTTTCTGATAGATTGTCTGCGCAAGGCTATCATGCGAAGGCGATTACGGGTGACCTTCCTCAAAAAAAGAGGATGCGCGCCCTGGAGCGGTTTAAGATGCGTGAAATCTCGATTCTGGTTGCCACTGATGTTGCATCAAGAGGCTTGCATATTGACGGGGTGGACCTTGTCTTCAATTATGATATTCCCCAGGATCGTGAGGCCTATGTCCACCGGATCGGCCGGACGGCACGGGCCGGTGCGAAGGGTAAGGCGATCTGCCTGGCAGATGAGGAATATGTAATGGGCCTTGAGGAGATTGAAGCATATATTGGACATAAAATCCCGGTAGAATGGGCGGAGGATGACTTGTTTATCCGCCCAAAACCGGTTCGGCGTAAAAGAAAACCCTTCAGGTCCTCTCCTGCCGCTTCGGCAGAGGGACGCGCCCCCCGCCAAAAATTCCAGAAGAAATAAGCGGACACACATAGTGAGTGCAGTCCTTGTCACCCACGAATAAAAAGTAGGGATGTTGTTGTTCTTGAGCCTGAGAATCCTCTTTGCTCTGCGACGGGGTTCTTCAAATTTTATTTACAATAACCCT
>JBHHXE010000007.1:0-32162 GCA_046756865.1 Nitrospiria bacterium
GGGCTTTCACAACATTGACCCCGAGCAGAATCAAGGCATTTGAAACCGTTGAAACACGCCCCGGGAAGCCGTAAAAGGGGGAATTGACCAATCGAAGCACCTTTGCTGAAAGAATCTGGTCCGAAGAAATCAGCCGGGCTATTCTTTGAAGTGAGGCATCGTCACTCTCCGCAAGAGCGCTCAGCTTCACAACAATACCTGGAAGCGCCGGCAAAGATTTAACATCCTTCACCAGACGCTTTACCTCTTTACGCTTCGTCTCCATCCCACTCTTCCGCTAACCGCTTCAACCTTTCTTTGTAAATACCCTTAAGCCGCAACATGATCGGGTCCGTGCAAACCCGCCTGAAACGATAATCCAATGCCTTGATTTTCGCTTCGGGCGTCTCTTCCCCCTCGATCACAACCGGGTGACCTTGAACAATCAAAGAGGCGATCCCCATCTGATTCATCCGATCAATCAGACTCTCTGTCAAGACGGTTCCGGCCCCACAGACCGGCATCTCGCTCTCACTGTCCGGACGCATCACCGGCTTGGCCAGTGTCATGCCGGGGGCCGCCAGGGCGAAGGGTATATTCTGCATGATTTCCTTCCTTCTACATACAAATGAGCACACCGATAAGGGATGTCACTCCATCTGATTACAGCAGCATTCTGCATTGGAAATGCCCCACACACACGACGCCATCCCCGCAATCATCACTCCGGAACAGAAGGGTTAGGCTGATTCCCGTTTCCTCCCTGAGGCATACCGGAGAGACAACTCAAGATTCAAGCTGGAACGCTGCATGAATGAAAAGAAAAGCTCCGCCCCTCAGGCCATAATAATCTCGGCAGATTTTATACGTTTTCCGGAAATTACAGTTGGCCTGGCAAAATAGTAGCCTTGAAAAAGGTCAAACCCCATAGCAGAGGCATCTTCATACTGGCTCAAGCTTTCTACCTTTTCAGCCAACAAGGTCACAGGGTAGGGCTTAAGGCGGGCCACTGTCTCCTGGATTGAGGATGGCGTCGTTTGAAGCAGATCGATCTTCACAATATCGACCAATTCCAGAAGAGGATCATAGACCGGATCATATATAAAATCATCCAGAGCAAGATGGAAGCCCATCTCCTTCAGTTTTCTACAACGCGTGATGACACTTCGATCAATCTTGATCGTTTCCAGCAATTCAATGATCATCCGGTCTTTCGGGACCCATTCGATCATATCACTCATTAAAAGATCTCTCCCGACGTTTAAAAAACCTCTTTTCCGGGGTCCGATCGCCTCCTGAATCTCCATGTTTCCGAGGAAGCTCAAAAGAACGTTCATACTTGCGTGGAATATATTTTTAACCCCGGCCTCCGGACAGTCACCGGGACGAAACAGCAATTCAAAACCTGAAATTTTTTCATGCCTGTCCAAGATAGGCTGTCGCCCGACAAAACTCACGTCACTGTTGAAATTCCCTACCGGAAAATGGCCTGTATTATACCCTTTAAGCATATTCATGAGGAATTCAGAGTGCTCCTTAAAAAGAGTCCACCAATTTATTCGTCCAGGCAATGGCTTCCTGCTCGGCGGCCAGGAGATGACTTATTTCAAGTTTACCTCCCGCTAATAATGCCGAGACTCCGTCCATATCCCCTTGCTCAAGATTTTCCGTGAAAGTCAAGAGCTTGCCCAGTTCTCCTTCACGCGCGAGCAAGGCCGCCTGGGCTTCTTCTGCCAGGCTGAGTTGTGAGATCACTTCTTCCAGGGGCTTACCCAGCAGGGCATCAATTAAAGAGAGTATTCCGGTCATAAAGGCCAGCTCCACAATTCCATTTGAAGAGCCCTGTTTTTCGGACTTCTCAGCCAGAAGTTCCATCAGGCGACCGCGCTTCGCCGCAGTCTGCATCAACGGACTTGCGCCTCCGGACGAATTTTTGTCTGAAAACAAAAGCAACTGAGCCCATCGTTTGATCTGATCTCTCCCCAGCAGGACGATGGCCTGCCGAACCGATTCGATGTTCTGGCTGATACCCATGCCGACTGAATTTACGATCCGCAGCAGATTGTAGGTAAAATGCGGGTTCTCCTTAAAGGTCTTCTCAATCTCTCCCACCTCTGTCTCGACCAGGACCTGTTCCAGAAGCTTGAGGACCGCAATCCGGGAAGGGTCAAGACGTTTTCCCGTGATCAGGGTGGGCTTCGCAAAGTAATATCCCTGAAAGAGTTCAAAACCCATGGAAAGCACTTCTTTATACTGATTCTGATCCTCTACCTTTTCGGCCAGTAACTTCACCGGATATCGCTTCAGGCGTTCAACCGTATCACGCAAGCTTGAAGGCGTCATCTGTAGCAAATCCACTTTTACAATATCTACAATCTCCAACAGCGGGTCGTAAGCGGGCTCATATATAAAATCGTCCAGAGCAAGGCAGTACCCGGCAGACTTCAACTCTCTGCACCGGTCGACGATCTCGGGGGTAATCACGACTGTTTCCAGGAGTTCGATGATCATCCGGTCTTTTGGTACAAGTTCCAGGATATCACTCAACAAGACTTCC
Source organism: Nitrospiria bacterium (assembly GCA_046756865.1). Taxonomy (GTDB): domain Bacteria; phylum Nitrospirota; class Nitrospiria; order SBBL01; family JAADHI01; genus DUAG01. The sequence goes on from JBHHXE010000007.1 coordinate 2,537, forward strand.
CGGCCGACATTAAGATATCCCTTATTCCGGGTGCCGATTAAATCCTGAAGCCCAATATTCAGGAAGTTGGATATCGTTTCCACACTGGCCTCTGTCTGATCGCAAACATTCGCGTCCAAACATTCGGCGGTTCGAAAAAGCAGTTCAAAACCGGTGATCATGTGGCGCTTGTCCAGAATCGGCTGGCGCCCTATAAATATCGTATCCTGATTCTCCACGGGACCTTGCCTGTTGTTCGTTGTCACCACACCCTGCCGGTCATCTTTATCGTCCATCTCACCCTCTTTATTCGAAGAAAGGAACTTTGCCTACCGGAGTAGTACAATCTCTACTCTTCTATTTGCCGCCCTGTTCTCAGGGGTATTGTTTGGGAAATTCGGCCTTGACGCCCCGTAACCTACAAGGGAAAAACGCTCGGGTGCAATCCCGCCAAGATCAATCAGCACCCTGAGTACCTTTCCGGCACGGGCAATGGACAGCTCCCAATTCGAAGCATAGCGCGTGCCCGATAATGGAAGATCATCGGTATGCCCTGTGAGCTGAAAATTAAAATCCGTCATTTCCAGAAGATCGATTATTTCTGCCAGAACCTCATTCGCACCAGAATTAAGATCGGCCGTTCCGGAATCAAAAAGAAGGGTGCCAGGAAGAGCAACGACAAGTCCTTTCCGCTCGGCAGTAACAGAGACCTTTTCATCCAGGTCTTTTCTTCTGAGAGCCTTCTTCAGGTCATCAGAAGAAACAGGGACGAACTGTTCTTTGACTTCGGGGCTTCGATCTTTTATGAGCGGCATAAATATTCCAGACTCCAAAATACCAATCCCCCCCCGTCTAAAATGCCCCAAAGTCTCTTCCAGCTTTCCCTCATCAACCGATTTCATCGCAAAAAGAAGCACAAAAAAAGTCAAAAGAAGACTCAAGAGATCAGAAAAGGTTGCCATCCAGGCATTTGGATCGATCTCTTCTTCCGGGGCGTTATCTTTACCCGCCATCTCCCCTCCTTAAAAAGCACTTACCCGCCGTCATTCCAGTCTGCCCCGGAGTGACAAACCATGAAAACCTAGCCGTTTCCCTTCACAACAACAATATTCACACGGCGGTTTCTGCTTCTGTTTAATGCACTGTCATTTTTAACCAGAGGACGGTAAGCGCCATATCCAACCGCAGAGAGTTGGCCCGCCGGGAGATTTTGCTTTTCGATAAAGTTCCGCATGACAGAAGTCGCCCGCGCGGCGGAAAGCTCCCAATTGGAAGGATACTGTTCAGTGGCAATCGCTAAATCGTCGGTATGTCCTTCAATACGAATTGGATATTTGAATTTCTTTAAAATCGTGGAAATCTCAGCCAGTACCGGCCCCGCCTCGATTCTCAGATCGGCGCTTCCAGAGTGAAACAAAAACTGATCATTCATATCAATAACAAGTTTGTGTCCATCTTCTATGATGCGCAAATCACTCTTGAGCTCACCTTCTTCAATTATGTTCCGGACTTCTCGGGCTAAACTGACATTATTCATTTCCGGAGAGACCAAAGGAGATCCCGGCAGGAGAATCTTTTTTCCGGGCATAAGATGCACCCCGCCGCGAAGGATGCCAAAACGGCCAGCCAGAGATCCAAGCGCCTTCTTGACCCGCTCCTCGTCATTCGCGCCTATTGAATTCAGGAAGATAAAAAAGATTAAAAGAATGAGGTTGAGCGAAACCATCATCACCAACAGACCGGCTGCCGGATCTCTCTCAGGTTCCGGTTTTTTTTTTGCCATTCATATCCCCGATAAACGGTTTACTGTCCACAAAACAAACGGCGGCCAATTCTTTTCGTAAGATCTATTCCTCAGATATCTTTCGCTCTTTTGGTGGCATAAACACCTGAAGTTTCTGTTCCATCACTCTCGGATTCTCGCCCGAAGCAATTGAAAGAACCCCTTCCAGAATCAACTCCTTCACAAGCATTTCTTCCTTATCTCTTTTTTTAAGCTTTCCCGCCATTGGCATAAAGAAGATATTGGCCATGAGCGCACCATAAAAAGTTGTAATCAAGGCAACAGCCATCGCCGGACCAATCTTGCTAGGATCATCCAGTTTCTGGAGCATCTGGACCAGTCCGATCAGGGTTCCAATCATTCCAAGCGCTGGTGAAAATGTTGCCAGGGCCATAAAAACGTCGGCCCCCAGTTTATGTCTCTCCGAAACATAGTCCATCTCTTTTTCCAGAACCGATTTAATTGAGTTGACCTCAATCCCATCGACTAGCATCTGAAGCCCCTTCGAAAAAAACTTATCTTTAATATTTTTTATCTCTGGCTCGATCGAGAGGACGCCTCCTTTCCGCGTCTTTGTTGCAAGATCAACCAGCGTCGAAACCAACTCTCCCGCAGACTGTAGACTATGGAGAAAAACATTCTTAACAACCCCGATTACACCAAGAACATCCTTCAAAGGATAATTAATCAATGTTACGCCAATGGTTCCGCCGACAACGATGGCACAGGATGCAGCATCCCAGAAAATCAGCAGCGTTCCGCCGGATAAAATCCCGAAAAGAAGCAGCCCAATGGCCGATACCAAGCCAAGTAGCGTTGCTAAGTCCATATCTCTACATCCTCAGTCTTTCTACTGTGTTTAATCTTTCTGCCTATTAAAATCCAAATTCTGCCAGGACATCGTCAATCAGATTCTGATCAAGGCGCTCTGCTGAGGTCAGTTCATCAAGTTCTTTCAACAGGACCTTTTGCTTATCCTCAGAACCATTCGACTGCGTTGATTCTAATCCAAAAGACACAACCAGCTTGAGTATCCGGCTCTGAATCTCCTTCATCAGGGAAGCCACTTTCTGAAGCCTTTGGCCTGCAATATCCTGAAACTCTAAAGCAGTAAAGAGATCCATCATCTTATTCTGGTTCTCCTCCACCAATTTTTTTATTTCACCCACCTTCTCCAAATCATGGGTTTTTTTCCCTTTGAGGGCATCAATCCTCTCAATCAGAACAGCCTGATTGTTCATGACATCTTCTGCATGTCCCATCACACGATGTGTCCCTTCTTCCGTCAAGCGTATAATCTCGTCCAGTTGATCCGCTGTCCGGGGGATGTCATCAGCCGTCTGCCCCATCGAAAGTTCTGCTGAGCCCATCTTTTTCATCATCTCATTGAGATACTTGGCCAGTTCACCAATTTCTCCATAGAGGCGACCGTTTGTCCTCCTGACAAATTGGTTTTCATCTGAGGCCATCGATGTTGCAGTCTTCAGCAAGTCCTGAAGATTTGTCTTTTCTAAACCCTGGTTATTTTCGCTACTCATCGATTCTCTCCCTTGTTCTCTTTGCTTAGGCCTTATCCTTGTGACGTTCAATCTCTCCCACTATCACATCGGCATCATCACCGGAACGATAGAGGACAAGCTTTTCGAGATGGCAGTAACTTTCCGGATTCAGGTGGGATAATATTTCGGCTCCCATACGGTATCCCACAACATTTGCAATTCGGGCTTTGACCTCAACTTTCGTCCCGCTGTCAGGACCCTCTATGAGGAAATCGACTTCCACGACCTCTCCAATCGGGATTTTATGAATGCCTTCGATGGCAAACCCGTTCATGCTGACTGCCTGGGTATATCCCGAAAGGGTTTCGCCGGAACTGATCTTACGCAGCTCCAAAGACACTCTCGTTGGAATTCGTGTAAACGCCCTCCTGCACTCGTTATTCTTCATCATCATGCCCCCTTTCACCGAAGAGGAAGATTCTTGAATGTCCCCCCTCACATCAGAAGCTGAGGTAAGAGTCCAAGCTCTGGTACCCGGTTAATTCGGAAAGATCTTTTCGATCTTCTGTTTTAGAATCTCTGCCGTAAACGGTTTTACAACATAGTTGGTTGCACCTGCCTTAATGGCTTCAAGCACATATTTCTGCTCGGCCTGAGCCGTCACCATCAAGACCGGGAGCTTCCCGAAAGTAGCGTCACCCCGAATCTCTTTTAAAAGCCCCAGTCCATCCATATTGGGCATATTCCAGTCGCTGATCACAAGGTCCGGCGTACGTTCTCTGATCGCCCCCAGTGCAATCTGTCCGTCCTCAGCCTCATCCACATTGACATATCCCAACTGTTTCAGGGCATTCTTGATGATTCTCCGCATTGTGGACATATCATCCACGACTAATATTTTCATTTTTAAATCCGCCATGTACCACCTCTCATTTTGACAATATTATTGATTGACGATCAACGCACCGTCGCCGGCGCCTCCTTTTTGCTGTAATACTTACCGGCTATTCCTCCTGCCCGGGTAAAAATACTATCGATGCCGAGCAATGTCTCCGATCCCCCAAGGAAGAGGACACCATGCGGAGGAAGTAAACCTCCAATACGTTCAATCACGGCTTTTTTCGTAGGCGGATCAAAATAGATCAGGATATTCCGACAAAAGACGACATCGAATTTTCCCATCCATGTGAAATTGGAAAGCAGGTTCAGGCGCTTGAATTCAACCATCCTTTTCAGATCAGGATTCACAACCCAGTTCATACCCGATTGTTTGAAAAAACGGATCAGATAAGCGGTCGGGAGACCGCGCTGAACGTCATGTTGAGAATAGATGCCTTCACGCGCTTTTTTCAGGACCGCCTCTGTAATATCTGTTCCCAGAATAGATATCTTCCAACCCGGATTTTTTTCCCTGATTGAGGAAAGCTCCATTGCCAGAGAATAAGGCTCCTGTCCCGTTGAACAAGCCGCACACCAGATTCGTATCTGCCGGCTGGCTGCATTCCGCTTAATCAGCTCAGGGACCACCTCATCTCTGAAAATATCGAAGGGCTTCCGATCTCTAAAAAAAGAAGTCTCATTGGTCGTCATCGCATCGACAACCTCCTGCCGGAGAAGCATGTTATTTGTACTCTTCAAGGCCATATGGAGGTCATCGATAGAGGAATATCCCTGTTGGGCTGCAAGCGGATCAAGCCGCGTCTCAAGGAGATATTTTTTTGATTCATCCAAGGCCAAGCCGCTCTCTTTACGTAAGAGCGTCAGAAAAAACTTGACTGCTTCCGGTGATATCATGCTGTAACCTCCCAACGTGCACCCATTTCGATTACCGAAACCGGTGATGTTAAATGCTTAAAGAAACGCTATGCAAACACTCTCCCGCAACAGGAGGAAATGGTGTCCGCCATCTGGTCCAGCGGCACAACTTTATCGGCCAAGCCCGCATGGACAACGGCCCCGGGCATACCCCAGACAACACAGCTCGTTTCATCCTGAGCAATTACAGGAGACCCATTGTCCCCCATCATTTTTAATCCTTCCAAACCATCTTGCCCCATCCCTGTCATGATGACACCCAGAGCATGTGGACCATAAACTTCCGCCACCGAACGAAAGAGAACATCTGCCGAAGGCCTGCAGGAATTTTCACGGGGCCCCTGGTTCATGGTCAGCGTATAAAGATCGCCCTCCTTTTTCACAAGCATGTGGTAGTCTCCTGGCGCAATATAGGCCACTCCCGGAAGGACGGGGTCCCCCTCTTCTGCTTCTTTCACCTTTATTTGGGAGATCAAATCCAGCCGATCCGCAAGCTGACGGGTAAAACGCGGCGGCATGTGCTGCACAATCAAAATGGGATAGGGAAAACCACGCGGCATCTTTGGCAGACATTCTGTCAAGGCATTGGGTCCGCCAGTCGATATTCCGATTGCGACCATCTTCGGGATTCCGATCGGTCTTTTCTTTCGAGACGGCGTAAATGACCGGGAGGCGGCAGGACGTGTTCTGCGTGATGGCTCCGGAATCGCTGGATGAAACTGCCTGATCTTCGAAATCAGTTCATCTCCGATCATATTGAGCACGGAGCTGGAGCTCTGACCATTTGCGCTTGTTGGCTTCGAAACATAGTCGTGTGCCCCGAGGGACAAGGCCTCCATCGTCTTTGCCCCGCCCCGCTGCGTCATTGTACTGAACATGATCACCCGAATGTTCCGATAATCCGCCATGAGCACCCGGAGGACTCCAAATCCATCTAACACAGGCATTTCAATGTCGAGAATAAGAACATCCGGTTTCAAATTGGGGATTTTTTCAAGAGCGGCTTTTCCATTGGACGCCGTGCCGACAACACAAATCCCCTTCTCTCCAGAGAGAGCTTCCTTGATCGCCCGGCGAACCACAGAGGAATCATCAACAATCATCACCCGGATCGGATCATCCCCCATTGGCATCCCCGTGTATCCCGAGTATTCCGAGTTTTTCCTCGAGGATCTCTTTTGTGAAAGGTTTCATGATATATTCGTTTGCCCCTTTGGTCATGGCATGAACAATTTTTCCCATCTCGTTTTCTGTTGTGCACATTACAATTGTGGGCGTTGGCCCTCCGCTTTTGTTTTTCTTCATTTCCTCGAGAAGCTCCATCCCGTTCATCTCAGGCATATTCCAATCGAGCATGAGAAGGCCGATATCCGGATGGGCCTTCAACTGAACGAGGGCCTCTTTTCCATGCTCGGCTTCATATATCTCATGGCCCATTTTGCTCAGCATTCCCCCCATAATGCGGCGGACTGATCTTGAGTCATCAACAACCAAAATTTTCATGATGCAACCTCCGTAAAAACTGTAATACTTCTGTCCTCTTGCTCATGAACAACCCCGCCGTAAGGATCTGGAGCCATGATAATCACACCTCACACCGGAGAAGACCTGTGTCCGCATGTAAACCCGCTGAATTCCGGCTTGGGCGCAAATAACAAGGCAGAGTGATTAGAACCGGCCATTCAAGAGAAGGATCACACCATCAACCCCGCCCAGGTCTCCAGCAACCGCCTTATCATAGTCGTCCTCCACGACCTCCAGCTTCGCCACCAGATCACCTGAAAGCGACCAGGAAGCACCCAGCTGTATGCGCTGAACACTTTGATCGACTCTTGCTGGACCTGCACCTGCACCACCGACGGGCCAGGGTTCGTTCAAGCCAGGGTTGGGGATTGTGCCATTTACCGGGTCGAGACCATCGGCGTCCTCAGGATCCCAGCCCGACACCCGTATGGCCAGTTGCCATTGCTCTTTTTCGTAGGTTGCCTCTGCCATCCAGATGCCAACCTCGTCTTTTGTCGCTGCATTGATATCACCGTATTCGACTTCACCAACATAGCCTTTCACCGCGGCATTCTTGTTGATCACATAGCGCCCATCCAGCATCCATCCCCGGAAATCTGCCTCGAAACTCCCGTTAGGTCCTCCTGCAGCCGTGAGATCATCACTTCTCATGAGAGATCCCGCAACACGAAGTCCTGCCACGCCCGCATCCGTTCCGGCAGAGATGACCCATTCAAAGTTTCCATCGGGGTTCCCGGAGTCTTCAGAGGTTCCGTTCGTCAGGGCCACAGTCAGATCTCCGAAGGGCCTTGAGAGGGTCCCCATTGCGCCGAGGGTATTCAAAGTTCCGACAGTTCCCCCGAAGGCGCTGTAAAAGAGAGAATTCAGCAGAAAGGGATTTCGGAAGCTGTCCGCGTTGTTGGTCAAAGACGCCGTCTGCTCCCCGAAGGGGGTATCAAATGATCCAAGGACAACGACCAGATTCAGATCTTTAAATGCCTTGGTCACATTCAGATCCGTGACCGCGGGTTGAGGTCCCACAAAACCCAGGCTTCCTCCGCCGGTTCCGCCCTGCAACTGAATCGTGACAAGCACATCCGGGCGCACAGTCCACTCAAAATCGATATTGGCCGCAAAATCAAACTGCTCACGCTCCGGGTCCGTCGGCGTGCGATTATCGACGTCAAAGGAATTAATCAGGCCGAGATAATTCCCGCCAACCGAAAAATCCCCACCCGAAGCCACTCCAACTCCCGCAAGCACAAAAATGAACAATATCAACAAAAAATGAACACCATGTTTCCTAAACATCATCAATCCTCTTGGATTTAAAGAATAAATACTCTAGCAAAGGCAACTCAGGAAACCCTCAAGTCGCCTGAAGTTCAAGGCCAGAGATCTTTTCGGGTTTCGATGTATAATCAATGAACCTTGAGGAAACCCAAAAACCGATAGCGCAGTCATTCAGGCGAATCAGCGATTTCTCCCCGTTTAGAAGGGGCACTTTGCCGGTTCCATCTCCTGTTCCAATGCAGAATCCGACCGCCCAAATCCCTTACTGTCAACCTGGAACTTTTCAACCTGAGACTTCAGGCCACGCCCCAACTTCAAAATATCCTGAGAACTGCTCATGACACTGACCGCACCCTCCGAAGTATCTTTTGTGGCCATTGATACAGTTGAGATGCTGTCACTCACCTTGCTCATACCGGTCGCCGCCAAAGACAGGCTACGTGTAATTTCTTCTATCGTAACCGACTGCTCCTCTACGGCACCTGATATGTTCGTCGAATACGCGTCAATTTTCGTGATGACGTTACTGATTTCATTAACCATTTCCACCGCGTCACTTGTCTTTGATTGGATCGTGACAATACGCTGGGTGATTTCAGCCGTTGCCTTTGCCGTCGCCTTCGAAAGCTCTTTGACTTCATTGGCCACAACGGAAAAACCCTTACCAGCCTCTCCCGCACGTGCCGCCTCAATTGTGGCATTTAAAGCCAGCAGATTGGTTTGCTCGGCAATATCCGTAATCACTTTGATGACCCCACCCACCTCTGTACTTGATTGACCTAAAACCCTGATCGATTCATTGGCTGATCGAACGGTATCGACCGCACCCTTGACGACTGTTGCTGACTCCTGAATGTTTTTTGAGATCTCCCGGATTGTTGTTGACATCTCCTCCGTGGCGACCAATACCGACCTGACACCCTCGTCTGTATCCTGGCTTGCCTTCTCCACTGTATTGGCCTGCTGTTCCGTATCCTCAGCATTCGCTTGCATTTTCTCACTTGTTGTACTTAATTTCTCTGAAGACGAAGAAAGGACAAGGGTATCATCGGTAATATGTCTCACTAGATTTGCAAGCGATGTGGTCATTTTATTAAAATGGACTGCAATCACGCCTAATTCGTCCATTCTTTCGGCGGGACATTCAACCGTTAGATTTCCATCTGAGACCCGCTTTATCGAGTCCGTCAATGCACTGAAGCCTCTCCGGATCGAGCCCACAATACTACTGGAAACCAGGGCAAGCATAAGGCTCATGAACATAATGAACCCCAGGATGAGTTGTTTTGAAAAAACAACCGCCTCAGCCCCCTGTGACTGGGACTCCAAAACAATTTTGGACACCAGATCAGACAATTGTTCCATTTCACCGGCCAGTTTTTCATAAGAGGCATTGAATGAGGGAAGAGCCGCAATCGCCTCAGAACGATCGACAAAGGAAAGGGCGCCAATCCGTTCTGAATTACTGATGTACTTATTTAAGACGGGCAGAGTTTCCTCCAGGGCATTTACGAGCTCGGACCTGTCGGCCTTTTCTTCAATCTCTCCAAGCCGCTCTCTGAAAGTTGACACATTGTCTTTCAAGGCCCCCATGAGAGCTTCTTGATCTGCACCCCCCCCATTTTCTGTTTCTACGATGGTCGCGAGCACACTTCCCCATACCGCATCGTGCATCATGTCAGCTTCAAGCTGGCTCCGCATAATTTGTTTGTAGAGAACCATGTGATCCATCTTTTGATCAACATGAGAAAGGCCCCAATAACCTGAGATCCCGACACAAAGGGACAAGAATAGACAACACAAACTTAATCCGATAAGCCGTGATTTAATGGTCAAAAACATTACTTCCTCCCTGAGTTGTATAGCGCATCGTTATGCAAACCCTTCATCAAAAGTCCACCAGGGCTTCCGTATTCAGTGCAAGGAGAAGCTTCCCATCAAGCTTATATACACCCTCGACAACCCCTTCAAGCCTCCGGTCGAGCGTACTTGGAGGATAATCAAAAAGGTCGGGATACACTCCGATAACATCCCCGATTCTATCGACCACCAGGTCGACAACACCGTTCTCCGTCAAGACCACCAGGTTCATCGTCCTGTCATCATTGGAACGACTTCCAAATCCAAGGCGCTTACGAAGATCAATCGCGGTAATGATCTGACCCCGCAGATTAATCAGGCCGGCAATCATCGGGGATGAAAGCGGCACCCGGGTCATATCTCTTGCTGTAAATACTTCCTGAACCTTTTCGACCTCAACGCCAAGATAATGATCGTCAAGAAAAAAGGTGGCATAGTTTCGATTGTTAAGATGGCGCCGGTCTGCTGTTGACCTTCGGCGATCGCCGGAATCAGAAGGAGAAAGGCGACGATCTGCCCCTCTCTCGACCATTGTCCTGGAATCTTCTGTCATTCCTGTTCCCATGTAACATCCTCCTTCATCCCATAATGCTGAACTTCGGTCATTTATTTTGCGAGCAGGACAGCCTCTTGATCAACAGTGGCCTCCAGCCAGCCCGGCTCGACCCGGTCAATAATTTGATCGATATCAAGAAGATCCGTAGTGTGCCCGTCGATGACGAGAGAACCGGTCACCTCCGTCCTCCCGCTCGGCGTCGGAAAGAGATTCATTTTTGTTTCCAGGGCATCTGAAATGCACCCCACGATGAGACCAACATTCTTATCCCCTTTAGAGAAAACAATCACCGGACACCGACCGTTATTCTCATCGTTGGAGAAAACCGTCTCGATGCCGAGCATGTCGCCAAGACGGACGAGCGGGAGGAGGCCGCCGCGATACTGAACCACCTCTCTTCCACCGGAATGCTCAAATTTTCCCGGATCAAATTCTTCCAAACGCGCCACCTGGGAGAGAAGAACCGCATACTGGTCTTTTTCGGAAATCGAAAAAATGACGACTGATTTACGCTCTCCCTCCGTACTTTCCACCTGATCTTCATGATGGACAGATTCACCCTCAATCACATCGGCGTTGTAGACTCCGCCTTCCTGGGCAAGACCGACCACATCGAGAATCAGAGCAACATGACCGTCTCCCATGATGGTTGCCCCGGAGAGAACCGGGATTCCTTTCAATTGACGGCTAAGGGGTTTGACAACGATCTCTTCGCTGTCGCTGATATCGTCAACAATCAGACCAAAAACCTTCTCTCTCGCCTTAAGAATAACGATATTCGTCTCCTGATCTTCTTCACTGCCTTCTTGTTTTACCTTTTCTTCCATCTTCAAAACACGGCGCAGTGAGACCAGGGGGAGCAGGTTTCCACGAAGCCTGTAAAAATCAGAGCCCTGGATGGTCTCAATGGAATCGCCGCTCTCGTGATCTATCCGGACAAATTCAAGAAGGCTGGCCTGCGGGATGGCAAACAACTCCCGGTCCGAGACCACAATCGAAGCAGGAACAATCGCCAGCGTCAGGGGAATTTTTATCCGGAGGGTTGTTCCTTCTCCAGGCATGCTCATCATCTCCACCTCGCCGCCGATCTTCTCAATGTTGGTCTTGACCACATCCATCCCAACACCCCGACCGGAAACATTGGTCACTTTCTTCGCAGTTGAAAGGCCCGCCCTGAAGATCAGGGCAAGGCCTTCCCGGTCTGAAAGTTTTTCCGCAACTTCCCGGGAAATATGCCCTTTTTCGACCGCTTTTCTTTTAACTGTTTCAACATCGATCCCTTTCCCGTCATCCTTGATCTCAATGTTGATTTGCCCCCCTTCATGAAAAGCTCTCAGCAGAAGCGTTCCACCCTCAGATTTACCGTTCTTCAGCCGCTCCTCAGGTGTTTCAATCCCATGGTCGATTGAATTCCGGACAATATGCGTCAGAGGATCTTTAATGGATTCGAGAAGACTTTTATCCAGTTCCGTCCCGGCCCCTTCCATGACGAGCTCTACTTTTTTACCGTTCGACCTGGAAAGATCCCGGACAACCCGGGGCAATTTATCCCAGACATTTTTGATCGGCTGCATCCGTGTCTTCATCACAGTATCCTGAAGCTCTGTGGTAATCAGGTTCAGTTGCTGCGCAGTGCCCGCCTCACTCGAATCGTTCCGTTTTCGGACAACCTGGAGAAGTTGGTTCCGTGCAAGGACCAATTCACCCACAAGGTTAATCAGTCGATCAAGCAAACCGACATCTACCCGGACAGTCGAGTCTGTGATGGAAGGCCGCTTCACCGCTTCTTTTTTCGCGGCCGGACTTTCTTTCACTTTTTCAGGTTCCGGGGAAATTTTCGTGGGGTTGGTCTGGGCGGCTTCCTGAGAGGCGACGCGCTCTGAAGAAATCTCTGGAGGCGTCTCAACCTTCTCCTTTGCTTCAGGCGTGTCGGCATGATCAGGGCCGGCCTCTTTAGCAATTGCTTCCAGTAATGCATCCGCTTCCTTCAGGGCATCTAATCCATCACGATCGACAGAATCTTTTTTTTCTTTTTTCGTTTTTCGCTTTGCCTTGGCAGGTTTTTCCTTCTTCGCAGGCTTCTGTTTTAAACCTTCTGCCAGGAAGTCATCCAGCCTCTTCCTCAACGGGCCAAAATCTTCATCGGGTTCCGTCCCGCCTTCTTCAATATGACCCAGGATGTCCTTGATGGTATCGATTGCTTCCAGCAGGATCGTCACCCCTTCGGGTGTGACCGGCATCTTTCCGTCGCGCATGACCGAGAGGATATTTTCTGTACCGTGGGCGATGTTCTCAAGCTTGGGCAATCCGAGAAAACCGCATGTCCCTTTGATGGTATGAACGGTTCTGAAAATACTCGCCAAGAGCCCGGAGTCACCCGGAGATTTTTCCAATGCGACAAATTCCTGATCGAGGCGATCAATCCCTTCCGAACATTCAACCAGAAACTCTTGTAGAATACTGTCTTCCTCTTCCATCTCTCACCTCTCTATGTTGTTCAAACGATTCGGAAAAGACATAACATCCTCCATTGATACATCGGCTGACAATTTAAAATTCTTTAGTCGGATGGATAAAATAAATACCGGCCATTCCCGGGTATTTAATTGAGAAGATCCAACGGTCTATCACTCCTGATTTATGAGGAAAATGGCATCATTTCGTCTCTTTTTCAGCCTCTTCAATCTTTTTGAGAGCATTGGAGACCCCCATCGCAGTCTCCGTGATGCTGCGGCTGATTTCATCTGTTGTCGCGGTCTGTTCTTCAACAGCACCTGCGATCCCCACACAGAAGTCGTTCACCTGGTTCACGATATTCCCGACATCACTGATGCTGCTCACCGCCTGTTCAGTGTCCTTCTGAATTGCTTCTATCCTCCTGCTGATCCGCTCCGTTGCCTCTGCCGTTTCTTTTGCCAGATCTTTCACCTCATTCGCGACAACCGCAAATCCCTTTCCAGCTTCCCCGGCACGGGCCGCCTCAATGGTGGCATTCAGGGCCAGAAGGTTGGTCTGCTGTGCGATCGAACGAATCGCCTTCACCACAGTGCCGATCTCCTTGCTCGAATCTCCAAGTTTTGCCATCACGATGCTGGCTTGTTCGCTCTGACTCACCGCGTCATTCGCAATTTGTGTCGATTTCTGGACATTACCCGAGATCTCCTTAATCGTGCTGCTCATTTCTTCAGCCGCACTGGCGACTCTCTGAACATTTTCATTACTTTCACGGATTTCCGAGCTAACATCATTGGAAAGGTTCCGGAGCCTTTCAACTCTGGCGCTGACCTTATCATTTTTAGCCTTCAGATCGGCTGTAAGCGGCCCGACATAGGCATCCAGCGTCAGGGCCATATCAAGGAAAAAAGCTTTAACCAGAGCCTGGATCACCTCTTCAAGATTACGGTTCCCATTCCCATCCGCCCCGCCATTCCCGCTCCAGGGTAATTTCATTTTCCCTGATTTTGCCCCCATCTCCTCAAATACAGCACCAATTACCTTGCATAGGTAAACACAATAATTCCCGAGATACCATTGAGGTTTCAGATCGATCCTCACATGTGCCATGCCAACTTTCACAACATTTCGAACGTATTCAAGATCATATTTTCCAGAAAAGAGTCGATTAAAATAATCTGTTTGCGCATCTTTTAACGCCTCAATCCTTGCCTCGCTCGTCAGATGCTTCGATGTCTCGGGAAAGTTTTGAAGGTTGTTATAAATTTCATCCAGAATCCGCCGGATATGCTTATCAAGGCCCGGCTTGATCTTTCGGATCAGGTCGATATCTTTTGGAGACAGGCCAATGAAGGCTTGGCGCTCCCGCACATTATCTTGATTATCAAGTCCGAGAAACGCTAAAATTCCCTCAACAGTATCAAGTTTGGACCCATCCTTTTGAGCTGCCTGCATCACCATCCCCTTTCCTCCTTCTTCATTCGCTTTGGTGCAACCATAGAAACGTCTTCCTTATTATCGGTTCCTCTTGCAAAAACATTAATTTTTTCTTAATTCCGGTTCCATTCCTTTCCCCGTGCGGGAACACCACCGGCAAGGGAAGCCGGGGCTGTGCGACTCAAAACTAAAAAACCCAGCCCGATTACCCCGACGGTCACTGCGATGCGGAAGGATATCGGCGCCGGACCCAAGCAGGCCGTTGCGGCGAGCATCATGCCCGAGATTGCCCCGATTCTCACCTTCTGTTTCAGCGTAAGGCCCCGTCTATCCTCGAAGGCCTTAAGGTAGGGCCCGAATATTCGGTGCGTCATCAGCCAGCGGTGCCAGCGTGAAGAACTTCGTGAAAAACAGAACGCAGAAAATAAGAGAAAAGGGGTGGTATCGAGCAGAGGCAAAACCACGCCTAGAAGACCGATACCCAGCGATATAAATCCTGCGGCAAGGAAAAGGCGGCGTTTCACGATTGCTCTCTTCGCCAGTGGGATGAATCATCCACTCTGTTCATTAACGCCATCGCTATTCTGTTTCGATCCTTCTCTTTCCGCATTTTCCAATTTCCCCTTCATCCTCAAGACCGCCTGCGTGTGGAGCTGACAGACCCGGGATTCTGTAATTCTAAGAATCTTGCCAACCTCTTTCATCGTCAGGTCTTCCTGATAGTAGAGCGAGACAACAAGCTGCTCTCTTTCCGGTAGGGTTTTAATGGCATCAAGAAGGCTTTCATGGGTATCCTGTGACAAGAGATCCAGGAGCGGGTCTTCGGCATTGGGATCTGCCAGCAGCTCAAGGGCATTTCTTTTGTCCCCCTCATTAAACCCAAAATTCTCAAAACTTAAGAGGGCGACAGGCCTGGCCTGATACAAAAAAGCATCGTACTGATCCTGGTCCATCTGAAGTTCTTCAATCACTTCCTCCTGGGTGGGCGCCCTCCCGAGGTTGTTCTCCAGAGATCTAAGCGCATTCTGAAGGAGCTTTATTTTTTCATGGACAGAACGTGGAACCCAATCCATGGCACGCATTTCATCCAGCATCGCCCCCCGGATGCGAAACTCCGCATAGGTCTTGAAGCGGGTGCCTCTTGACGCGTCAAATTTTCCAATTGCGTCGATAAGGCCGATCACGCCCGAATGAACCAAGTCATCCACATCGAGGTAGGGGGGAAGCCGGGAGGCGAAACGCTGTGCCATATACCGGATTAAATCTCCAAATTCATCAATCAGCTTCTCCGTATCGGCCAAATCAATCTGTGGGGATGTCACCTCATCGGAAATATATCTCTTAGAAACAGCCATCATTTCCTCTTCATTTATTATTATGGGGACTCCCGGACAAAGCCCTTACTCCATTACATTCCAGACCGCAAACATCTCCAGGGATCGTGTCTGTGCCTTCATGACGGGAAAGCGACACAGCTTCTTCATGCTTCCCTCATTATTCCGGCATAAGGAGCTTTTTCCACATAAACTGAACATTCCCTTTTGGAATATCCTGAACGGGCCACCTAATGATCTCCTTCGCAACTTTATTAAACTGAAGGCTCGAGGTGGAAGTCGGATAGAGATCCACGACCGCCTTTTGTTGGCAGACCGCCTTACGGAGATAATCGTCCCTGGGGATGTAGCTTAAATAATCGATGGCAATGTCCAAAAATTTGTCGGAAACCAGGGTGAGTTTATGAAAAACTTCTTTTGCCTCACGCTCATTTTCGACCATGTTTACCAGTAGTCTGAAGCGCTTTTCTCCATGATGCGTCGATAAAACCTTCATGATCGCGTAGGCATCAGTAACAGAAGTCGGCTCCGGAGAGGCCACGACGATTATATCCTGGGCAACCGTATTAAAATAAAGGACATTCGATGAAATTCCCGCACCGGTATCAATTAAAAAGATGTCAACCGGAGTTTCAAGACGGTCGATTTCCCCCAGAAGGACCAGTTTCTGCTCAGAAGTAAGATGGGTCAAATCTTCTGTTCCGGAGCTTGTCGGAAGAATCTTGATGCCGCAGGGACCGGGTATGATCACCTCGTTTAATGTCTTCTCTCCAAGAACAACATGCTCTAGGGTGTACTTCGGGATCATTCCAAAAAGAACATCAATATTGCCCAGCCCCAGATCGGCATCCAAGACCAGGACGGATTTTCCGCTCGCGGAAAGGGAGACCGCGAGATTGGCCACCACATTTGTTTTTCCAACCCCACCCTTCCCGCTTGTAACTGCAACCACTCTGGGAAGCTGAGAGGTTTCCGTTATGTGATCTTTGATCTTACCGACTGATGTTTCCGTCTTTTCCATTCTAAGCACCCATTCCCTGAAATTGAAAACTGTTCCTATAAATTAAATTCTCACTTCATCTATTGAAACGTGCTTAACAAAGCACCAACTCCGCCAGACGACTTGATGTCGCCGCCTCGATATCTTCCGGAACGCGCTGCCCCGAGGTAAAATAAGACACCGGTTTCTTTTTTCTCCCCATGACTGTGAAGAGCGATCCGTAGGTCCTTGTTTCATCCATCTTGGTGAAAAGGAGAGAATTAATGGGAATCACCGAAAATCGGTCAATCATGTCGCTCATATCCGTTTCTCTCGTATTGGAAGACAAAACCAGGTGCGTCTCTAAGGGAACCCCGATGGCGCTCAAGGCCTTGAGACTTGACAACTCCCTGAGATTGCGGTGGCTTCTGCCGGGCGTATCAATCAGGATCAACTCCCCTTTCCGCCGCTCGGAAACAACATGTTTCAGCTCATTCCCGGATCCGACAACCATGACGGGTGCGCCAACCTTTTTCGCGTAGCTCATCAGTTTTTCAATCCCCCCGACACGATTGGAATCAAGCGTCACCATGGTCACTTTCCGCCTGAGCCGGATCTGCTCCGCCGCAATCTTTGCAAGTGTATCCGTTTTTCCCACCCCGGTCGGGCCGACGAGCATCACAGCTTTGGAAAGCTCTCCGGTGGGGCCAATCGGCCCTGAGACATTTATGACGCCCTCCATAATCTGTCTTAGATAACCGCGAACATGCTCCTCTTCCCAGAGTGCTTTACCGTTTAGCTTGTCCTGCATCAATTTAAAGAGCGCCTTCGTCACTTTTTCGTCAATCCCGTTTGAGACCAGCTGATTGAACATTTTGTCCAGGGCCGAAGGTTCCACTGATACCTCTTCCTGCTGTTTCAGATCTGTCAAGGCCTTCAGCATGACCTTCATCTCCATCCATGTCTCATGGATCTTTCCGGATTCCTGTTCTTGTTCTGACTTGATATCGCCCTGCATCGTTTCAAGAGAGGCTTTGATCTCACGCAATGCTTCGTCGTTGCCGGAAAGATCCTCTCGTTTCAAGAGATCTTCCTTCCGGATGACCTCTATGGAGGCCTTTATCTCCCGAAGCGCCTCTTCGTTGGCCAGCTTGCTTTCCTGCTTCAGGAGATCTTCTTTTTGGAGTTTCTCTATCGACGCCTTGATCTCTTTCAGGGCCTCGTCACTGGCTGTCTTATTCTCCAAATTCAATAGATCTTCATTACGGATTTTCTCAATTGAAGTTTTGATTTCGCGCAGAGCTTCGTCGTTGGTTGTCTTGTTTTCATTCTTCGAAAGGTCTTCCTTCCGGATAACCTCTATGGAGGCCTTGATATCACGCAAGGCATCAAATACAGACGGACCTTCCAGCTCTTGAATCCGGGCAGCTTCCGCCAGGTGTTCTTCAAACACTGGACGATTCTCTATGTCAGTCTTCTGGGACGTCGTGGTGAGATCAACTGCGGCTGTTACTTCGATAAGCGGTCGTCTCAGGATAACGGCACCCTTTTTACGAACCTCCCGAGTGGACAAAATGACTGCTTCCTCCCCCATCTCCTGCTTGATCTCGCGAAGGGCTTGAGAAACTTCATAGGCTTCAAATTTTTTAATCCGCATCTGACATCCTCACAATTTCTATCGTCTTTAATTTCACTTGGGGCGCCACCTCGTTAGAAGAAAGGACCGCTAAAGCTGGAAGAAAACGCTCTGTTAATTTTCTTAAATGGGGCCGGATCATTGGGGAGCAAAGGACAACAGATTGATGTCCTTTGAGAGAAACCTGCTCAGAGGCTTCTTTAATCTTCAAAAGCATCCTTTGCGTAAAAATCGGATCGAGCCCCAGATATGTGCCCTGGGGGGTCTCTTGAATCGACTCCGAGACCTTCTGATCCAGGGTGGGATCAATACTGATGACTGGAAGAGTCTTTTCAGCTGTCTGGTATTGGGTGGTAATACTTCGGGCCAGGGCCTGCCGGACAAATTCGGTGAGCATGTCCGCATCTTTTGTCAGCGCAGCATGATCCGCCAGGGTTTCAAGGATTGTTCTAAGATCCCGTATCGAAACACGTTCTCTCAGGAGGTTTCCAAGTACCCTGACCACCCCGCCTAAGGGCAGGAGGTTGGGAATAAGTTCTTCAACCACCTTCGGTGATTCCCTGGAGAACTCGTCAAGAAGGACCTGAGTCTCTTGCCGCCCGAGAAGTTCATGGGCATGAGACCGGATAGTCTCCGTCAGATGGGTCGCCATGACGGAGGGAACATCAACAACGGTGAAGCCTTCAATCTGGGCTTGATCCTTCTCTTGCTCAGTCACCCAAAGCGCATCCAGACCGAAACAGGGTTCTTTTGTTGGAATACCTTCGAAACCTTTTGTCTTGCCGGAAGGATTCATCGCAAGGTAATGCCTCGGGAGAAGCTCGCCCTGGGCAACCTCTACCCCGTTGATCATGATTACATATTCATTCGGCTTAATCTTAAGGTTATCCCGAATATGTATAGGTGGAACGACAAATCCCAGTTCCGTCGCCAATTGTTTCCGGATTGCCGTAATGCGTTTCAAAAGCTCCCCGCCCTGCGCCTCGTCCACCAGGGAAATCAGCCCATAGCCGACATTCAAATCCATCAGGTCAAGCGGAACCAGCCATTCATTCTTATCCGGAGGAGGCGCCACTTCAACCACCTCTTCAACAGCCACGCCCGTGGTCTCCTCCTCTGCTCTCAGGGCCGTGTAACCGATCGCGCCAATCGCAAGCGACAGGATCAGGAAGGCCGTGTGGGGAAGCCCCGGAATGAGCCCGAAGAGAAAGATGATGCCTGCCGCGCCAAGCAAGGCCCGCGGATGGGACATCATCTGATGGGTAATATCGGACCCCAGGCTCGACTCCCCTGCCGCACGCGTTACAACGATACCTGCAGCAGTTGAAATAATCAGGCCCGGGATCTGACCGACCAGTCCGTCACCAATACTCAAAAGGGTATAATTCATCGTTGCGGAGGCCAGGGGCATTCCCTGCTGGGCAACACCGATGATCAGGCCACCGACAATATTCACAATAATAATCATGATAGAGGCAATCGCATCTCCCCGGACAAACTTGCTCGCACCATCCATCGCCCCGTAGAAATCCGCCTCGCTTGAGATGGCCTCACGCCGCCTTCTTGCCTCTTTCTCATCGATAACACCGGCATTCAGGTCGGCATCTATGCTCATTTGTTTTCCAGGCATCGAATCAAGAGTAAACCGCGCTGCGACTTCGGCGACACGGCCGGCGCCCTTTGTAATCACAACAAAGTTAATGACGACCAGAATCAGGAAAACCACCAGACCCACGGCATAATTCCCGCCGATCACAAGATTGCCGAAGGTTTTGATCACTTCTCCAGCCGCATCAATTCCCTCGTTTCCTTTCAGGAGGATGATCCGGGTCGTGGCAATATTGAGAGAGAGGCGAAAAAGCGTGACGATCAACAGAATTGAGGGAAAGGCAGAAAACTCCACGGGCTTCAAAGTGTGCATCGATACAAACAGAATGACGAGGGCAAAACTGAAGCTGAACGCAAGGAGAAGATCCAGTAGCAAGGTCGGAAGAGGAAGGATCATGAGGATCAGGATCCCAACCACACCCACCGTCATGACCACATCCCCTTTTTTAGCGGCCAGCCACAATGACTTGGTTTCCAGAACTGTTTCAGCCATCACATATCTCTCAATTAAAATCTCCCCCTGCCCTCCGTTTAAAAGAGGGCAAGGGAAGATCACCCCCTTTTTTAGAAAAGGGAGTGGGGGGATCTATCAGCGTTTACCTCGTAATTTGTAGACATAGGCCAATATTTCAGCCACGCCCCGGTAGAAGTGCGAGGGAATCATCTCCCCGATCTGCACCGTCCTGAAGATCGCCCTGGCAAGCGGTTTGTTCTCGACCACAGCAACACCATTTTCACGGGCAACTTCCCTTATCTTCTGAGCAATGTATCCTGCCCCTTTGGCAACCACCTTTGGAGCCTCCAGTCCACCCGATTGATACACCAGGGCCACGGCTAGAGAGGTCGGGTTGGTAATGACGACATCGGCCTTTGGAACATCATCCATCATTCTCTTCCGCGCCATTTCTCTTTGGAGGCTTCGAATACGTGACCGGACCAATGGCGTCCCTTCTGTATGTTTGAGCTCTTCCTTAACCTCTTCCCTGGTCATTTTGAGATTGCGCTCATTTTCCCACCACTGAAATCCATAATCTGCAATTCCGATAGCCGCAATCACTATGCCGGACCAAAATATCAGGCGGACAACGCCCCCTCCAGTCAGAGACACGATCTGTCTCGGGTTCAGATCAATCGCGACAAAGACGGACGGAAATTCCCGACGAATCACGAAATAGCCTACGGATGCGACAACGATAAACTTCATGACCGTCTTACCGAAAGACATCAGGGACTGCAGGGAAAAGAGTCTGCCGAATCCGGACAAGGGGTTCACGCGGGAAAAGTCCGGCGCAAGCGGTTCTGTCGTAAAAAGAAACCCATGCTGTCCAAGGGATGAAATGATTCCAATCAGAGCGAGCCCGGCTGTCATGGGAAGCAGCAGGATCATGACACTGGCCATATTGCCCCGGATCAACTCATAAAAAGACAGTTGCGTCATCGGATCGGATGTAAGCGAAGACCAGGTCCGGGACATAATTCTGGATATCCCAAAATAGAATCTTGAACCCAGAACACTCAAACACCATGCGGCAGCAAGAATCAATAATGCAGAAGTCACTTCCTGGCTCTTAACGACTGTTCCCTTTTTTCGGGATTCCTCCCGGCGTTTCGGGGTGGCCTGTTCTGTACGTTCCTGATCATTCGAAGGCATGGACCAACTCCAACTTAAACAAAACGGACTTTAAGGATTCCGCATTCCATCCAAAAGGGTAAAAACAACTTCATCCAGTCCGAGCATCTCCCTCCGCAACAATCCGACAAACATGGGCAGAGAAGCTCCGATGACCAGAAGACCGAGTCCAATCGTGACCGGAAAGCTGAATAAAAGCGCATTGATCTGGGGGACCACGCGCGAAAGGATGCCGACTGCAATATTTGCCAGCAGCAAAGCCGCAATCACCGGGATGCCGATCTTGATGCCAAGTACAAACATCTCCCCTGTAAGCCGTATGAGATGACTCACCAATGCTTCTGAGGGATAAAACCTGAATGACGGAATAAGTCTAAAACTATGGACCAGCGCACGGAGCACAATGTGGTGTGCATTTGTGATCAGGAATATGAGGCTTGCAGCCAGGATCTGCATCTGTCCGATCAGTCCCACCTGCCTGTTTGAGACCGGATCCAGAACGTTCGCAACGCCAAACCCCATCTGGAAACCAACAATCGTCCCACCGAGCTCGACCGCAGAGAAAACAAGCCGCACCCCAAATCCAATGACCAGGCCGATCAGGATCTCTCCCAAAATACCGATTGTAAGAGAACCAAAAGTAAGAGGCGCCGCTTCAACATGCAGAATCTGGAGCAATATGACTGAGATGGAAACGGTCAACAAGACCTTGACTGACATCGGCACCCCTCCCTCTCCCAGAAGAGGCAGGGCCGCCATAAAGGCCCCCACCCGAAAGAGGATCAATAGAAATGATGTTTGATTTTTCAGTATCATTTCAATCAATTCCAAGTTGTCACCCCACTATTCCTACCGTACATACATCGGGATATTGATAAATAAGTTACTCGCAAATCCGATAATCATCGACATCATCCAGGGAAGAAAGAGAAATAACGCGAGCGCAACCGCCAGAATCTTCGGGAGAAAGGTCAATGTCGCCTCATTAATCTGTGTCACTGCCTGAAAAAGGCTGACGCATAAACCGGTCACCAGACTGAAAATCAGCACAGGCCCCGAAAGAAGAATCGCTGTTTCTGTGGCCCTTTGTACGATTTCAATCACAAACTCTGATGTCATTGGATGATCTCCCCTAGATGAAGCTTTCAACCAGTGAACCCACAATCAAATGCCATCCATCCGCCAGGACAAACAAAATCAACTTGAAAGGAAGTGAAATCATGACCGGGGGAAGCATCATCATCCCCATCGACATGAGGATGCTGGCCACAACAATATCGATAACCAGAAAGGGGAGGTAAACCAGAAACCCAATCTGAAACGCGGTTCGAAGCTCACTCACCATGAAGGCAGGAATAACGGTAAAGGTCGGAACGTCGGCTGATGTTTTCGGCGGGGCAATTTTTGCCATTTTCACAAAAAGGGCAAGGTCCTTCTCCCTTACCTGCTTCAACATAAAGCCCCGGACCGGTTCTACTGCCCGTTTAAGGGCATCGGACTGAGAGATCTCTTCATCCAGATAAGGCTGGAGCGCCTGTGAATTGACTTTTACCCAGACAGGCGCCATCACAAGAAAAGATAAAAAAAGCGCCAAACCGATAAGCACTTGATTCGGCGGCGCCTGTTGTGTTCCCAGGGCTTGTCTCAAAAAGGAAAGAACGACAACGATCCTCGTAAAAGAGGTCACCATGATAAAAATGGCCGGCGCCAGTGAGAGAACCGTCAATAAGGTTAGAATCTGGATGCCGACGGACATCTTTCCCGGTGATCCGCCGTCAAGACTGATGGTCAGGCTGGGAGATTCTTTTACCGTTTCCGGGCCCTGAGCATTTAAGACTTCCGCAGCAACTTTGGCGGGACCCATTGTTGATAAAAAAAGAAGAATTATAATCGGGAGGAGATATCGTCTCATGTCTGGCGGCTCTCCATCGTCTCTCCAATCGGCTTAGGTTCCCGGGGAATATTATTCAATCGTGTGAGCAAGGAGATGTTATTCGCCGTAACACCAACAACAAAGTATTCTTCACCGACCTCAACCACGGAGATTTCTCTTTTGCCCCCGAGATAGGAAGTTGCAAGAACCTGGATCAGGGATTGAGACCGAAATCGGCCCAACTGTGGACCAAAAAACCGTTTCGCCCCGTAGGCGGCAAGAACAATAATTCCTAAAACAAGTAGCAGCGCGGAAAGCATCTTAAAGAGACTGGGAAAAAGTTCCATTTTGTAACCCCTTACTTGTTGAGTTGCTGTACGCGTTCGACCGGCGTCACAATATCGGTGAGCCTTATACCAAATTTTTCGTTTACGACAACGACCTCTCCGCGAGCGACCAGTTTTTCCCCAATGAAAACATCCATCGGTTCACCGGCCAGCTTATCGAGTTCGACAACCGAGCCCTGGCCCAACTGCAAGAGATCCCGGATGATCATTTTTGTGCCCCCGAGATGTACAGTTATGCGAAGAGGGACGTCAAGAATGAAGTCAAGGTTTCCCACGGGGTTATCCGGGTCCTTCGGCTCAAGGCTTGAGAATGATGCAGATTGCGGTTCCTTTTCACCGTTATCTGCCTGCGCTTCATTGGCGGCGCCGTCACCCTGATCTCCATCAGGTCCACTGTCTGTATTTTCTTCTACGGGTTCGCCTTCTACCTTTTCGCCTGCTTCCGGTTCTTGATCTTCTGTCGCCATACCTTCTCCTACTCCTCCTCGACCAAAGCATTGATCTGAAATGCCGGATTTCCCTGATGGGTTCCAGCCTTACCGGAAAACTTCGGCAGCCCTTCAACCTTCATGACGAATTCCTCGGTAATCCCTTTATCCAAAACGATGATGTCTCCTTTAGACAGATGAATCACTTCATCCAGCGTCAACGAAGCTTCCCCCACCTCCGCCGTCACATTTAAAAAACAGTTGGTCAGTTCTGACTTGAACCGTACACCCCATTGCCCATCCACCTCGAGTTGATCGCTTTGGAAACCGCCATATAATTTTTCACGGATCGGTTCAATCGTCGGATATGGAAGGCAGACAATGATGTCGCAGCTTTCCCCCTCAAGCTCCAACTTAAAGGCCACCTTGACGACAACTTCTGTCGGAGCAACAACGGTTGCAAACTGCGGGTTGATCTCAGACCTGACAGACATAACTTTGACTTTATGAAGCGGACTCCAAGCCTTTTCAAAATCCTCAAGGAGGATCTTGACCACCTTTTGAATGATCCTCTGCTCGACTGTCGTAAAATCCCTGCCTTCAACCTTCACATAGGTCTGTCCCTTGCCGCCAAAAAAAAGGTCAACCATTGTGTATATTCCCTTCGCATCGAGGACGATGAGGATGTGGCCCCGAAGCGGGTCCATCTTGACGATGTTGATATTGCTCGGTAGGGGAATCATTCGCGTAAATTCCCCGAATTTAATGATATCAACGGATACTGGTGACACTTCCGCATCTTTCCTGAAGAAAGTCGAGACAGAAACCCGGAACAACCTTGCAAAACGCTCATTGATAATCTCAAGACTCGGC
The DNA here is from genome assembly GCA_046756865.1 of Nitrospiria bacterium. Taxonomy (GTDB): domain Bacteria; phylum Nitrospirota; class Nitrospiria; order SBBL01; family JAADHI01; genus DUAG01. The sequence continues at coordinate 27,424 of JBHHXE010000007.1, forward strand.
ATTCGGCCCCGAATGATCCTGTCCTGACTTGTGAGATCATAGCTTCGAACACCGGAAACGGGGCCCTCGGCAACTTCCGTGTCAACATCTCCGCCCTGGACGCCTTTAAGAAGGGCCTCTACTTCATCCTGGGATAATACCTTTTCTGCCATGTTTAGAATCTCTACAGAATCACAGAATGTGCCCTGGAGAGATAACCTCCATTATTGCGTAACAAAATCCATAAAATATGCCATCTTTACTTTCTTCTTACCAAAAACACCATTGATTCTCTGAAGGATTTCATCACGCAATTCCATCTTTCCTTCAACGGTCCGAATACCGGCATATTTTTTACTGCTGAAGAGAATAAGTAGGCTATCCCGGATCTGAGGAAGATGCTTGGTCACGTCGTCTGCATATTCTGCCTTGATCAAATCAAGGTTAAGGGTAACCTTCAAATACCTGCTTTCAGGGCTATCCGATAAATTCACGACAAAGGGTTCGAGGTTGAAAATTATAATTTCTTCCGTTTCGATTTCGACCCCTTCTTCCGCTTCTTCTACGGCTTCTTCCTTGGCCTTCTCCTTGCCCTTGGCTTCGCCCTCGACAGCGGTAGCCTCTTTTGCAGGCGGCTTGTTCAGCAGGAAAAAAGAGCCCCCCGCGCCAAGCATCAAGGCCCCGATTGCAATGAGGATCAACTTCATCGGTGATCCCTTTTTTGGGGCATCTTTATCCACCGCCGACTCTTTCTTTTCTTCTTCAGCCATCTAACATCTCCCTAAAAATTAGACCCGCAGGCAGAGATTGCAAGGTCCATGCCAGCTGAATACAAAGAACCATTCCCAACCGGTAAAGCCCGAAATCCAGTGGATTTACTCCATTCAGAGGGTTTTGAGTGCAAGCATTTAATGGACTTTCCAGGCGCACAAATCGAAGAGAACGTCAAACACGTGGAGAAGGTCGTCAGAGCTTTGACGCCCGATTACAAAAGGATTTTCCCAAACCAGACAAAAAAAAAGGCTCCCCCGATACCGGGGAAGCCTTTTTTACCAAGAGCTTACCGCTTTAGATTGACCAGTTCCTGGAGAATTTCATCCGAGGAAGTGATCACCCTGGAGTTGGCCTGAAATCCCCGCTGATACGAAATCATCCTGACAAACTGCTCCGCAAGATCGACATTGGACCCCTCAAGTGCACTCGAAAGGACCCTCCCAACGCCTGCTGAGTTTGCCACGCCCTTCAGCGGTTGGCCTGATTCACTGGATACCGTATAAAGATTATTCCCGGCATTCGACAATCCCTGCTGATTGTTAAACCTGGAAAGGATAAGCTGGGAGAGGGCTCTGCTTTTTCCGTTCGTAAACAAACCCGTGACAATACCCTCTTTGTTAATTGAAATCCTTTGAAGCGCACCGGAGGAAAAACCATCCTGGGTCTGGTTGAAGATGGCTGAGTTCGAACCAAACTGTGTCATGCCGTCAAGACCGGTCCCGGTATCGGTCACAATACTATTTCCAAAATCAAATAATATATTCTGCCCCTGGGCAGGACCACCGGAAAAATCAAATCCTCCGCTGGCCAGAGGATAGGTCACAGCACTCTCCGTTCGGAGCGCCCCATCTGTCCCGAAAGTCAGCGTCCCTTGCGCCTGTATTTCCCTGTTTCCACTGGTCGCATCAGCCATGTCGACGACGGCAAAGTACTCCCAGGAATTTCCTGTCGCCGCCTCAGCAGACTTTCTGAAATAAACATTCACAAGATGCTCATTGCCCAGGGAATCATAAACCGTAATTGCGGAAGAAAAATTTGATGTTGAGGATGGGTTGTTCACATCAAATGCTCCCGGAATGGACGCCCTCGAATCAATATTTGCAACCATATCGACCCGTGAAGAGGCAAGCGGAGGGAAGGTGGATGCAGCCAGGTTGATATCGCCAACCTGACCTGTCAGGTTGCCCGCCGGGTCTGCCTGAAAACCCTGGAGGAGTAAACCCTCAGGATTTTCTACTAATCCGTTCTGATTGACATTGAAAATTCCAGCACGGGAATAAAATTCAGCCCCGGAGGTGTTTTTCAACACAAAGAATCCCTCTCCGTCAATCGCCATGTCCAGTGCATTTCCGGTTGTTTCAAACGAACCCTGGCTGAACAGTGTTCTGACCTGATTCACAAAGACTCCCCGGCCCACCTGAGAAGTCCCTGTCGCACCTCCCAGATTCTGTCCGATAATATCTGAAAAGGAGACGCTGCTGTCTTTAAATCCTACGGTATTCAGGTTGGCAATATTATTGCTCACAACTGAAAGGCCGGTGCCGAAGGCATTTAACCCGCTAACACCTGAAAAAAGTGAAGTCAATATGGCCATTTTTCCCTCCTTGATTATTGTCTTAATTAGTAATACTCACCAAACTCGCTGCGGCAAAGCGATTTCCGTTTACGGTGAGGTAAGGAATTCCTCCGTCATAGCTCACGCCGGTCACCTGACCGGTACTGTAGGTGGTGCTGCCCAGTGGCGCCCCAGAGGAATCAACGGCTGAAACACTATAATGGTACGCTCCACTTGGAAGCGAGTTTCCGTTCCCGTCCCGCCCGTCCCATGAAACCTCCCAAACGCCGCTTTTCTGGGCCCCGGCATCAATGGTCTTAACCCTTCGACCGGCCGCATCGGAAATCTGGATGATGACCTTTCCTGCATCTCCTTCCAAACGGTAGTTCAATTTTGAGGGAAGTTCGGATTGATGCGCGACAGCGCCACCGACCATCTGAACCTCTCTCCCCATCAAGTCCGCAACGGCGAAATTACTGAGCGACCCATTTGATTGAAGCAATTGATCCAAGGTCTGATTCACCGTTGTCATCTGTTCGACCTGGCTGAATTGGGCCAGTTGGGCGACAAACTCCGTACTGTCCATCGGTTCCAAAGGATTCTGGTGCCTCAATTGCGTTGTAAGTAATTTTAAAAATGAGTCTTTCCCAAGAGATTTAGCCGCTCCCGTTTTTTCTTCCTTTTCACTGATTCTTGTGGAAAATAAAGGATCATTTTCCGTAGCTGTCACACCGGCAAGCTCCATCTTTTTCTCCTCCTGCTTGTCACTCTTTTTCAAATATAAATATTAATGCCTCCATCGCCTGACGGGCGAATTTGGCTCAGCCCCGAGAGTGAATTCACCTCCTCCTGTTCAGAAAAAATTCGGGGGGCTTCCCACATCGGGTCTTTCTTTTGGGTGTCTGCGGGTTGATGGCCCTGAGCCCCGACATCTACGGTAAAATGCTCTATACGCAGTCCCTTGTCAGATAAGGCCTCGTGAAGCAGGCTTTGATTCTTCTCCAGAATAGTCTTTACAAAATGATGTTCAGTAATGATCTCTGCAATGATTCCATTATCCCCTTTTGAAATATCTATCTTAAGCATACCTAATGTTTCGGGTTCCAGCTGAAATCGGATAGCATTATTTTCATTGGATCTCCAGAGCTGGATCTTTTCAAGCACCTGCCGGAGAAGAACTTTACCTGAAGGGAGGGCGTCGGAAAATCGACTTTCCACGGCATGGGCCTCGGACTTATTATTTATATTGAATTCCGGTTCAGTCTCGGCAAGAGGCCCTGAGGAGAATTCCTCTGAGATCTTGTTGTCAACAAGGAGGGGAGAAACCTCAGCTCCCTCCTCCCCATGAAATTTGTGATTGTTTTCTTCTTCAAACTCGGTTCCGCTCGATTCGATTCGAGGAAGCGATCTATTTTCTTCATCATCCTTTCCGTCCAGCCCAAATAAAATGGAATGATCGGGTTCGGCCTGACCTGATCGCTCGGGCTTCGCTTCACGAGACGGACTTGCTCCGCTTATGAGCGGTCGAAGGGAAGCTCTCTCGAGATCCATCTGATCCGGAGAACTCACGGCCTCCAGTCCCCGGACCGGCATGCTCCCTTCACCTTCCAAATCAGCAAGAACCTTAGGTATACCGGGAAGACTGGCCCGCTCAGAATCCAGATCGGCAAACGGCTCGGCATTTAAGGCTTTGCTGGAACGAATCACGTCCTCGCCCTCAGGAGGATTTAATGTCGCCCTCACCCCGACTCCCTTCCCCTTGTCTTCCGAATCCGTATGGGGTATCAAAGCAATTTCTTTCTGAGACGACTCACCTTCAATTTCTGAAAGAGCTGTCATTGACAGGTCTCCCTCACCAATCGAGGTATGTTTGACCTCCTCCCTTATGACAGTAGCCGCTGGCGTTACAATCACACCGGACTCTTCGAGCTTTTTCTCTTCTTCGCCATCCTTAAGAAGGGGGAGGTCTTCTCCAGAAAAAGAGGTCTGAATCAAGGCATCTAAGGTATGCGGGGCCTCGGAAATCTCCGGGTTTTCCATTTCCCCTTCAAGGAGTAACAATTCCCGGGTTCCCAGACGTGCTCTTTCTTCAGATGTCTTCATCAGCACCTGATTGAATTGTCCGGTAGATCCACTCTCTTCATAAAGTACTTCTTTATGTTTATGATCTACATTGTCCGTAGTCGGGGCCAGAGCAGCCATAAAAGGTAACGCGTCAGCGTTTATCATTTTCTTTTCTATCCCCCGGGGGTTAACACTGCTATGCTATGCGAAACATAGAGCAAAAAAGGGGCCATCCTTAAAGAACGCTCAATCCCCTCAAATTGGCCTCTTTCACCTCATAACCCGTTATCGACCACGGTCTCCTTCCGTTTTTTGCCTAGTACTAGGAATTTATTGCCCTTTGTTCAACCCTGAGGAAAGGATTTTT